>JAJYWM010000268.1 GCA_021791455.1 bacterium
GTTTGGTATAGCACTGAGCCGTGCCCATGGGCTGTGGGAGGGTTTTCACCGCCGATCAGAATCTCGCCGGTCGGCCAGACGCGCTTCAGACCGCTGGCGGAGGCGAGGTCTTCGTCGACGAGGCAAATGGGAAGCTGGGCTGGAGCCTCCAGGTGGACACGGCGCTCCTGGTCGCCAGGGAAGGCGGCCAGGGGCGGCGACGTCGCCCAAGCACGATGGGTCCGCCAGGCCAATGGAGACCACGCGGTCCTAGACCGCATTGAGCTGGCGTGACCGAGGGCACTGGGTCGGCCCGTCCTCGGCCCTCGGCTCAGTAAGACCGCGCCGTTAGGAACCGGTGCCGTCGGCCTCATCGCCGAGACGTGAGGCAGCTGGTGTGGTGTCTGTGTCCGACGGGCTGACGACTCGGTTACAACTGGTATCCGAATCGGTAAGGATCGTTGTCTGGGCGGCCGTCCTCTGATATCTTCCCTGCAAGCCTTGACATTCGGCCAAGCAGGTTGCACAAGGACCAGGCCCGGCAGACGTCGAGGCTCAGCGAGTCACCCATTAGGGAGCCCTCCTACCATGGCCAGAAAGCCAGCTTCCGAACCAGCCACTCCAGCGGTCCGATACGGCGAGGCCGAGGGCGGCGGTTGCGACCATCCCGGATGTGGAAACACCGAAGCCTTTCGTTGCCTTTATCGAGATCGTCGAGCCATCGATTGTGCCTGGGTCGCCTGCCGTGACCATCTCCAAGTGGTAGACGGGCGAGCCTACTGCATGCGGCATTCAAGCATCGTCGAGGTGCTCATCATGGCCCGCCGCCAGGGAACGGAGCTGCTGCCCCCGGACCTGGATGACCGCTGCGCCTCCCTGGTGCGGGCGGTGGCCAATGATCTCAACGATCCAGTAGTGGAGCGGCTGGTGCGCTGGGGCGACGCCAACACCACCATCATCAACGATCCCTCCATCCGTTTCACGAGGGCGGACCGGGTCCATCACGACCCGGGTCACTGGGAGAGGGTGTGGGGTCTGGCCACCAAGACGGGAATACTCCTGCGCGTGGGTCTGCGGGTGGAGGAGAGTCGGCCCGAGACAGTGATCCTGACAGGAGGTGTCACACACCTCGCGGCTACCATCCCGCCGTGGGTGCAGCGCCACCTCGCGGGGGACCCGGCACAGGGCTCGCAGACCGAGCTGGTGGAGCGGCTGGCGTTCCAACAGCAACTGCTCCAAGCCCTTGACGAGCATGTCGAGAAGTACGGCATCACCTTCCCGCACCAGGTGATGCGCGCTCCCGCCTGAGAAGGAGCCCCGCCTCTGCCCTCATAATTTGAGGCATGGCCTATGAAGCGATCATGCCGGTGGCGGCGGGCGTCGCAACCCGTCACAATCCCGAATACGACAACCGCTACCTGACCTTCAGCCGAAGCTACACGATCGACGTCACCTACCGGTGCTTCCGGCGCTGCGGGTACTGCGAATACCGCCAGGACCGGGGGGGGCTGATCTCGTCCGATGAGGTGGACAGCCAGCTGGACGAAGCCGTCTTGCTGCGGTCCCGCGAGATCCTGATCATGTCCGGGGAGCAGCCCTGGCGATTGCCGGACCTTCATCTGGAAGGTGAGGGGGAGTTCGTCGACCGGGTGGTGGAGATCTGTCGCAGGGCGATGGTCAAGGGCCTGCTGCCCCACACCAACGTGGGCCTTCTCACCCGTGAGAGCCTGGCCGCGCTGAAGCCGTGGAATGTCTCCATGGGACTCATGCTGGAGACCGCCACCGATCAGATAGCGGCTCACGCCATGGGCGGCGGCAAGCGCTTCCAAGAGCGCCTGAACCACCTGGAGCACGCGGGTGAGCTGGCGATTCCATTCACCACCGGCATCCTGGTTGGCATAGGCGAGGAAGAGGGCGATCGGCGCCGGGCCCTGGAGGCCATCGCCGAGAGCCACCTGCGTCACCACCACATCCAGGAGGTGATTGTCCAGAACTTCGTGCCCAAGCCGAACACCCCGATGGCGCAGGCGCCCGCGCCGACCGCTGCTGAATTCCTGGACGCGGTGCGGATGGCTCGTGAGATCCTGCCGCCCGACGTGGCGGTGCAGATCCCGCCCAATTTGAATTTCAGCCGCTGGCCGGAGCTGGTCCTGGCCGGCGCCACCGATCTCGGCGGGATCTCGGCGGACGGCGACTCGGTAAGTCCTGACCAGCCTTGGCCCAAGGAGTCCGATCTCGCCGCCAAGGCGCGGTCGCTCGGCTACCGGCTCCAGGAGCGGCTGCCGGTCTACCAGGAGACCCTCGGGGATCTGCGCCAGGCGGCTGACAGCCTGCGCCAGGCCCTGGTCGGGAATGAGGTGACCTACGTCATCAACCGCAACGTGAACATCAGCAACGTCTGCGTCGGCAGCTGCAAGTTCTGCGGCTTCCGGCGGGGATCGTTGAACGTGAAGGGCGCCTACTTCCATGACCACGACACGATCTTCGCCAAACTCGAGGACGCGGTCGAGCGCGGCGCGACCGAGATCTGCATGCAGTCGGGGTTGACCCCCGAGCTGAATCTGGAGTTCTACGACGCCCTGTTCCGCGAGATCAAGGAGCGCTGGCCCACTCTGCACCTCCACGCCCTCTCTCCCGAGGAGGTGCGCTACATCTCTCAAATCTCGGGCCGCTCGGTGGAGGATGTTATCCGCCAGCTGCAGGATGCTGGGCTTGGCACTATGCCCGGAACCGCAGCTGAGATCCTCGTGGAGGAGGTGCGCCGGATACTCTGCCCCGAGAAGCTCACCACCGAGGAGTGGGTGGACGTGATGAGGACCGCTCACCGGGTGGGCCTGCGGACGACCGCGACCATCATGTATGGGCACATCGAGAGCCCCTGGCACCGGTTGCGTCACCTTGAGGTGATCCGGAACCTCCAGCGTGAGACCGGCGGCTTCACCGAGTTCGTGCTGCTGCCCTTCCAGGTTGAGCACAACACCCTGGGCAAGTTCTTCGGCATCCACAGGCCTCTGACCCTGGAGGACTCGCTGCGGTTCACCGCCTACTGCAGGCTCTACTTCGGGGCGGACATTCCCAATATCCAGACCAGCTGGGTCAAGCTGGGACCTGAAGGAGTCGCGGAGTCACTCAACTGGGGCGCCAACGACTTCGGAGGCACCCTGATGGAGGAGTCGATCACCCGAATGAGTGGCGCCAATCACGGTCAGAACCTGGACCCAGGTGAGATCGAAGCAGCGATCCGTTCGGTGGGAAGGCCGCCCCGGGAGCGGGACACCCTGTACCGTCCCGTCAGCTCTAGGCCGAGGGACCTTGTGGGTAGCGAGGCTGCGCTCGCCTGAGGGGACCTTGGATCCGCTGACCCACGATCAGTCCGCCTAGCAGGCACATGGCCTCCAGGCTCGCACTCAGGAACTCGATATTGCCCTGGGGAGGGATCAGGACGATCGCCACGACTAGGGGAAATAGGATCCAGCGCCACGGGTACCGGCTCGCCGCCATGCGGCTTGCATAGAAGTTCCCAAAGCCAAGGCCGAGCAGGACGCAAACCACACTGAGGGTCGTGTACCCGACCAGAAACTGGAGGGGGCGCGGCGCCTCCAGACCGACCAGCCCCCGGATGGACAGTGGCGGCAGATAGTCGGTGGAGTAGTAGGTGAGCACCACCCAGGCCATGCCGTGCAGACAGAAGGTGGAGATCTGGATACCCCGACGGCGGCGTGCGGCCTTGGCCGCCAACTCCTCAGACGTGGGGGCCGTCGTTCCATCCTGCTGTTCGCCGGTCGTGCTCACCAGGACAAGTTTGACGACCTCGGCCAGGTCGGTGGCTGCTCTAGACTGGTCTGATCTTGCCTAGATCGACCGCAACCATCCCCGATCGCGACCTCACCTGAGTGCGGAGGGCCCGTCGCCGATGGGATCTGCCCGACACCCTATCCGGTGCGGGGTCGATCCTGGAGAGGGTGCTCGCCGCCAGGGGTCTCGTCAGCCCGGACGTGCTCAACGGCACGGGCCACGACCATGATCCCTTCCTGCTGACAGACATGGACCGGGCGGTCTCTCTGGTCGAGGCGGCGGTAAGGGAGCGGGCGCCGATCGCGATTTACGGTGACTACGATGCCGACGGTGTCACCGCCTCGGCGCTGCTCGTCAGAGTGCTGCGAGCCGGTGGGATGGACCCGATCGCCTACATTCCCAATCGCGAGAGCGAGGGGTACGGTCTCAATGCCCAGGCGTTGGAGGACCTTGCCAGCCGGGGCGCCCGCCTGGTCATCACAGTCGACTGCGGAACGACCGGCATCGAGGTGGTCGAGGGGCGTCCGCCCGGAATGCGTCTTTTGATAACGGATCATCACCTCCCGCGGATGGACCCGGCGACAGGGGGGGCGCTCCTGGCGCCCGCGGACGCTCTGGTGAACCCTCAGCGGCCGGGGAACCGGTATCCGTTTGCGGGACTGGCCGGGGTGGGAGTCGCCTACAAGCTGGCCCAGGCTCTGGAGCTCCGGGGCCTGATCCCATCCGGGTCGGCCGCCCGGCAGCTCCCGCTGGCCGCCCTCGGCACGGTGGCGGACATGATGCCGTTGCTGGACGAGAACAGGTTCATGGTTCGGCATGGCCTTCAAGCCTGGGTCGACTCCGCCCCCCTCGGGCTGCTGGCACTTGCCAGGGCGGCCGGGATGGAGGGAACTCCCAGCAGTTCCGATCTCGCATTCTCCATCGGCCCCCGGATCAACGCCGCCGGGCGGATGGAGGACGCCAGCCTGGCGCTGCAGTGTCTTCTGGAGGACTCACCAGATGAAGCTTCGAGGTCGGCCATGGCTCTGGAGCAGATGAACAGGGACCGACGCGCTGCCCTGGCCGAGGCGCTGGCCATAGCCCGTCCACTGGTCGCGGCGCTACCGGAAGAGGCGCCCTCGATCGTCATCGGGTCTCCCCACTTCGCCGCGGGGGTCGTCGGCTTGATCGCCGGGAGGCTCGCCGAGGAGTTCCAACGGCCCACCTTCGTCTACTCCATGTCCGGGGCGGAGTGGAAGGGCTCCGCCCGAGGAGTCGCCGACCTTAACGTGGTGGCCGTCCTTTCCGCATGCTCCGAGGGCCTGGTCCGCTTTGGCGGTCATCGTGGTGCCGGCGGATTCACCCTACCCGCGGGAGAGGCGCACGCCCTGAGATTTGCGGCCCTGGTCGAT
>JAJYWM010000406.1 GCA_021791455.1 bacterium
AGCGAAGGGGATACCCACTTGGAGAATTCGATCATCTGGTCAGCGGTGGGGGCAGGTTGACCGAACGTGGCAAAACGCGACCGAGGAACCGGGCCAATGCCACCAGGCCGAGTGACACCAGAGCCCATATCAACCACATCGTGGGGCGCAGAAAGGAGCCCACCAAGAGGCCGCCCACGCTGGGCCCGATCAGGAGGCCCACCGACCAGGACAGGTTGAACGTCGCCATGTACCTGCCGCGGGCGGCAGGGGGGGCCATGTCGGCGACAAGTGGTCCGATGGTCGCGCTGAGCAAGCACTCTCCGGACGCGAACGTCACAGCGAACACTCCGAGCCATGCGGCCGCCGCCAGGCCGTGTTGCAGGCTCGCGAACTCCCCGATCATCCAGGCCAGCGCCCACACCGTGGCGCACAGTGCCATGGTCTGGGTCCGCGGCAGTCGGCGGACGGCTCTAGCGATAGGCAGCTGAGCCAGCACTATGAAGCTGGTGTTGGCCGCCAGCATCAGTCCGATCGCGGCTGTGGGGACTGCCAGAAACACCCGAGCGTAGAGCGGGACCGCACTGTCGAGCTGCGAGTAGCCGGATATCACCACCACGCCGTTGAAGACCACCACCGCCATGAAGCGCAGGTCGCGCAGTACTGCCACATACCCCGACCTCTCGAGCGCATGTCTGGCGTGGCGTCCGGATGGGACCATGATGGCGGCCAGGGTGGCAAATGCGACAAAGGTCGCCGCGTCAATCAGGTACACGGCCGTGAACGTGTCTGGTCGACTGGTGGATACGATCACGCCACCGAGGATGGCCCCCAGCCCTATCCCCAGGTTGTTGGCCGCATACTGCAGTGAGGCCGCGGATGTCCGCTGCTCCCTGGTGGTGATGGCCGCGAGCAGGGCGGCGATCGCGGGGTAGTAGCATCCGGCGCCGACCCCGATCAGGGTCATCGCCCCAGCGGCCTCCGGGAGGTTCACCACGAAACCGAGGTACCCGAATCCCGCGGTCTGCAGCAGCAATCCAGCCAGGATCATCACCTTGGGACTGACGGTGTCGACCAGGGAACCCCCCGCGGCCGACATGAGCAGGGACGCCAGGGCGGAGAGGGACAGGATGCCGCCGACTATGGGGATGGGCAGGCCGCGGACCACATGTAGGTAGATCGATCCGTAGGGCATGACAAAGCCGTTTCCAAGCGCCGATATGGCACCGCCCGCGACCACCACCCAGACTCGCGGCGGCAGACTGGGGCGCAGAGCGCTCAGGTATCCAGCGCTTGCCCGCGCGACGCCTCCGCCCAACTTCACAGCCATCGTCTCCTCACATCGGCAGCGCTGTCCGGCAGGGCCGCGGGCGGTCGTGCCGGTGCCCCTCTTTCGAAGCGCGGCTGGTCATCGGATGATACAGACGTTCGGGAACCACCATGGTCGATTCACGTTGCCCGTGGCATCGGTCGGACCGGGTGGCAGGCCCTGTCCGGTCGGCCTGATTGAAGGGCCGCCTGGGTGCTGGCGGGATGAGTCGTGCCCTGGGCAGGCGGTGCCACGGGAGGTAGTGCCCGAGGGCACTGGGCACGATCTAGGCCGGGTCGTCCTCGGCCAGCGCGGTGGCGTCCGCAGCGTGGACCCGGAACAGCAGCCGGTGCATCTGGCGGGTCAGCTGCAACCGCTCTTCCTCCAGGCGGTGGCGGCGTCGGGCCTGACGGATGAGGTGGAGGGTGCCGCCCGCGGCGATGCAGGCGCCGATGTCACTCGTGACGTTGGTGTAGTTCCCCCCGATCAGCTCGGCCTTGGCGCTGACCGCGACGCCCACCAAGGGGAGAACCACCAGGTATATGCCGAGTGCCAAAAGAAAGAAGATGTGGGGCTTGCTGGAGAGAATTCGGGGCACATAACCAAGGGCCCGGTCCATCCGCGATTGGGGGGCGGCCAGGTTTGCGAGCGAGTCGAATTCGGGGCTGGGGGCGGGGTCGTGGTCGGACATGATGACCTCCTGGACGGGCTGGACGACATGGCGGCCGAGGACTCATAGAGCGGCAAGGTTGAGCTGATCTCGACCGCAGGCGGAGGTCATGGTAGTGAGCTCGGAGCGCGATGGGGGGCGGGGTCAGTAAAACACCTGAGCCAGGCGGTACAGCTCTTCGGGGACCCGTCTCTGCTCCTTCACGACCGTGGCCAGCCCGGTCACCGCAACGCCGTCGCCCCTCTTGACAGGGATAGAGCCGAATCCCGAGGCCACCACCAGATCGTAGGCAGCGGATCCGACCCTGGTCGCCCAGATTCTGTCGTAGGCCGTCGGAGCGCCGCCTCTTTGGGTATAGCCGAGGACGGTCACCCTAGTCTCGAACCCTGTCTCAACCTCAATGCGGTCCGCCAGCTGGGGCCCCAACCCGCGGCGACTGAGGAGGAGGTGGCCAAAGGCGTCGCGGGGCCCGTCCGTGGCCGGTTCCCCGGTGACTCCGCCGACACTGGCTCCTTCGGCAACAACCACGATGCTGAAGTCTCGGCCGCGCTCCCGCCGGCCGCGAAGGTGGGCTACGATCGCATCCAAATCCACCGGGAATTCGGGAATGACGATCAGGTCGGCCCCGCCGGCGAGGCCGCCCATCATCGCCACCCATCCCGTGTCGCGCCCCATCACCTCGACAACCATCACGCGATGGTGGGCGGCCGCGGTAGTGTGCAGACGATCCAAGGCTTCGGCGACGATCGCGACCGCGCTGTCGAAACCGATGCAGTACTCGGTGCCCTGCAGATCGTTGTCCATTGTCTTCGGGACTCCCACCACCGGAAGTCCGCCGTCGGCCAGCGCCTTTGCCACTGAAAGGGTGTCGTCACCTCCCATAGCCACCAGCGCGTCCAACCCAGCATCCCGGAAATGGCTTGTCACCGCCGCCACGGCGGTTGGGTCTGACACGGGGTTCACCCTTGAAGTCCCAAGCAGTGTCCCCCCCACTGAGAGAACGCCGGAGACCTGATGCGCGTCCAGCGGCTGAACTCCGCCAGCGTTCACGAGCCCGGCCCAGCCATTGTGGACCCCGAGGACCTCGTGCCCGTCGGCCCACGCTCTCCGGGCCACCGCCCGGATCGCGGCGTTCAGGCCGGGCGCGTCCCCGCCACCGGTCAATATCCCAATTCGCATCCCTGAGTCTCCCGATCTCGCATCTTCGCCCTGAGCCATCTTGAGCATAGCCCTCCCGTCGGGCCGGCGGATATGGCACGCCCCCGGGTGGATCCACCTACGGCAGCCTGCGGTTACCCCCCTTATGCCGCTGCCCGGGCCGACTCAGGATAGATAGCAGCCATCCGGGATTTAGCGAAGGAGTCGAAAGTGATCAGTGACAACCGGCGGCAGCTGGCAACCGAGGGACGTGAGCCGGGCATGTGGGTGCTCGGCGCGGCGATCGTGGCCGTACTCATGTCCGCAGTCGTGCTGATCGGGGGTTATGCCTCCGGTTGGGGCGGCCACCTCAAGATCTCGCAGGCGGCGGTGCCCGCATCGGCGTCGACCGGGACGGCGGCCGCGACCCTCAACCTCTCCATCGTCACCGGGCAGATGATGGGCCAAGGGGCCCTCGGCCCGGCCTACGTGCCATCTGACTTCACGGTTCCCGCCTATTCCACGGTCAAGGTTACGGTCACCGACTTCGACACCGCGACGCCACTGACAGGCGCTCTGGTCAAGTACTCCAAGGTGACGGGGACGGTGGGAGGCACCATGCAGGTGCAGGGCATCAACCCGCAGGCTCCCAACACGACGGTCGGGGCGGTGCACACCATGAGTTACCTCGCCCCCACCCTGGTCGCCCACACCCTGACGATCCCTCAGCTCCACATCAACGTACCCATGGCGGGACAGTCCCGCATAACCTTCGTGATCCACACGGGCAAGCCCGGCTCCTATCAGTGGCAGTGCATGGACCCCTGCGGTAATGGCGCGGGCGGCATGGGTGCTCCGATGGGGATGCAGGGTTACATGGCTGGCACCATGACGGTGGCGGGTTGACCGCTGGCAAGCTCACCCTTCGCGACCGGGCCGGGGAGTCCTCTCTGGAGGCCGCTCCCCGGCCTTCCCGTTTGCGAAGGCAGCCAGTGGATCCTGGGCCGTTCGTCTATCGGGTCGTCGCGAATGTGGCCAAAGGGGGTGCTGCTCGCGCCCGGGGCACCGGCTGGTCGATCGCTCTCGAGGCCGGCCAGGAGGACGCCGCGGGGCTGCCAGGACCGGCCGACATCCTGGCGACGGCGCTGGCCGCCTGCCTTTCCAAAAACGTGGAGCGATTCTCCAGGATCCTCGGATTCGACTACCGGGAGGCGACAGTATCGGTGGAATTCGAGCGCCAGTCCTCGCCGCCGGTCATGATGCGCGCCAGCTACCTGGTCTTGGTCGATTCGGACGAGCCCGAGCATCGACTGGCGCTCCTGCACCACAACATCCGCAAGTATGGAACGGTCACCAACACCCTCGCGGCGGCCGTTGAGCTGCAGGGGGACCTGCGTCGGCTGTGAGGAGGGCGGCGAAGGGATCCCCTAGCGGGCCCCTGCCCGGTCCTCCCCGACAAGTGAACCCACTGCCGCTTCCACCCGCCGGGTCGCGTCGTCCATGATCGGCTGCAGGCGGCTGTCCGGGGCTAGCTCTCTGATCACGGCGGGACGCAACACCACTACCTCGGACACTCCATTGGATTGCCGCACCACCACCGTGCAGGGCAGCATGACCCCAACCTGGGGCTCAACCGCAAGTGCCTCTGAGGCGAGCGTCGGATTGCAGATTCCGTAGATTCGATATGGCTCCATCGCCTGCTGCAGCTTCTCCTTGAGCACCCTCTGGACATCCACCGTGGTCAGCACGCCGAACCCCTGCTCTCCGAAGGCCGCCACGACTCTCTCACAGGCCCCCTCGAACGACTCGCCCAGGGTCACAGTCGACACGAACTTCATCTCAAACCTCCCGCGCTGTCAATTTGCCAACAGCGACCAAGCTCCCTGCTTCCTTGCCCCAGGGCCGGCTTGCGACCGCCCGGCCCTGCAGCCGCGCTCGGACCCCGTGCCCGGCCACCATCATCTCGCACCAAGTGGCGGAGGGCTGTGATGACCTGGAGGTCGCCGTCGCCGAGCTCTCGAGCGGAGCTTGATGGTGGGGCCCTGGCCTGCCGGCGACC
>JAJYWM010000106.1 GCA_021791455.1 bacterium
TTGCGCTTGTTCTTCTGGGTGGTGTAGTTGCGCTCCCGGCACTCGCCGCACTGCAGGGTGATGATGGTTGCCGGCACCTTCCGATCTCTCCACACAAAAACGCCTGGCCGAGCCAGGCTTCAGCCCGAAGTATAGGGCCTGCCAGGGGAGGGGTCAAATCCGACCGTCGGGTGGGGCGGACCGACCTTCGGCCATTGGCGGCCGCGAGGGGACTCCAAGTCGCCGTCACAGCCCCGTGGGATGGGATGACGGTTTCGTTGCCCGCCCCCCCGGGTAGTCCCGGGAGCCCAGTGGTTTGGGTGTATGTGAAAGTGCAACTGCGTCTGGTTCCCCTGCCTTCGGCCGTTGACCGTCGCGGCCGGGCCGCCCGAGGGGGGCTGGCTCCCTCGTACCGCCACGCGACCCCTTCCGTACCCGTAGCGAGCGACGCCCGGGCCGGCGGGTCAGCTAGCTGGACCAGCTGGCCAACGGAGCCCAGCGGGAGGTGGTGGTGAGGATGGGCTGGCTGTTCGGGAGGGCGGCAAGCACCACCGGAAGACCTATGGGAGGGCCGAGGGCCGGTGCCCGCGGGCAGGTGGCCGTGCTGTTCGCCATCGCGGCGGTCGCAATCATCGGGATGGCAGGCCTGGCCCTGGACGCCGGACTCAGCTACATGGGTCAGACCGGACTGCAGAGCGCCTCCGACAATGCCTCCCTTGCTGTGGCGCGCATGTTGGGAGCGGATTTCAGCAGCCAATTCCAGCAGCCGACGCCCGGATCCCTGCCATGGGGGTACGGGCAAATCCAGTCAGCAGTGCAGGAAGCGGTCACCGCCAACGGCGCGGGGGGCACTAGGGCTACCTCGTACAGCGCCTACTTCACCAATGCGACCGGCGCCAAGATATGCCAGTTCTGGCCTGTGGCGAGCGCCACGTGCCCCGAACAATTCCCAGGAAGTGGAGGTGTTCCCGAGACCACTTCCGGGGTCGTGTCCGCTGCAGGGGCTGAGGTGATCGCGAACAACACTCATAACACGAGCCTCATGAACGTGCTAGGGATCGGCACGGCAAGCGAGGCGGCGCCAGCCACCGCAGTCTTCCGGGTGACGGAGGGCGGGGCGTCGGCGCCGTTCGCAGCTTACTTCGCGTGCGCCAACGGGGATCCCACGCAGCAGGTCGCTCTGGGAGATACAGTCATCTATTACGAGACCAATCACTGGACTACTGACGCTGCGTGCTCCTCGACCTCGACCGACAGCAGCTTCAAGGGTGACTTCAAGCCCGGTACATTTTCCCCCACAAACTTCACGGCTCCAGGATGGGCCTCGGTCGGCGCGGGCAATGGTAGTTGGACGGCCAACATCACCAACGGGGAGGAGTTTCTCATCCCAATGATCGACTGCGTTGCCAAGACCACGTGGTGCACCGAGCCGTCGGGCTACAGTTACTGTGCCTCGTCCAACCAGGCGGCGGTGCCCCAGGTGTCCGGAGGCTGGGACATGTGCGTGATGGGACTAATTGCGATTAAGGCGACCCCGAATCCCAAAGATCCAAGTGGTAACTGCACGAACGCGAGCAGTAACGTATGCACAGGCATAGTGGTGCCGTACATCTCTGGTCAGGGCGGCGTCTTGGTTTGCCCAACTCTAACTCAGCCAAACTGTGGCGACGAGTCCGGCGCCCAAGGTGCGATCCCCCTGAACATTTCCCTCCTGCACTAACCACTTCGTGAAGAACCAAAAGCGGCGAGGACAGGCGATGGTGGAGTTCGCCTTGGTCCTGCCCATTCTGCTTCTCCTCCTGGCTGGAGGAGTGGACCTCGCCAGGGCCTACTTCGTCGGAATTGAGATGAGCAATGCGGCTCGCGAGGCATCCCTGTACCTGGCACGTGAGGCTCCCTACGCCAGCGGACCTTCCTACGCCGCTGAACTGCCACCGGGCGGGGCGTATTCAGGCTGCCCGGCGACTGCAGGAGGGTCAGAAGGTCCGGCCATAGACGCCGGGTGCTCATCGTTCGCTGGGTCCATCCTGTCCTGCCCCTCAAACGAGCTTCATTGGACAATCTCGCCCACGTCGCTCCCAGCGCAAACCCCTCCGTCCCCGGGCACCGACTCCTCCCTGGTGACAGTACACGCGACATGCAACCTGGATATGCTGACCCCACTCCTGCCGGCTGCTGTTACCGTGAGCGGTACCAGCACGAGTTGGATGATCCAACCGTGAAGATTTGCGTCCCGGCTGCCTACGGCGGGCCAGGAGTCCGTCCACGCCCGCGGCAGCGACACTCTGGACCGCAAGGTGCTTCGGTGGTCGAGTTCGCCCTCGTACTGCCCCTGTTTCTCCTCTTGCTTTTGGGAGTCGCGGAGGGATCCTGGTTTGTGCTGGAGGTCTCGGCGATCACCAACAGCGCGCGGACGACTGCCCGGTGGGAGGTGGTCTCGTCCAACTTCGGGGCTGGCCAGCTGCCCGATTGCGCTCTCCCGTCACCGTCGGCCGCCGTAGTCACCCCCGCCAAGGCCGCCGCAGGGCCTTTCGCCGGGGCCATCACCTCGAGTTCGATCACCAATGTCGCGGTCGATGATTCGAATGGGAACGTAATCGGTTGCACTGTGACGATCAAGGTGACCTATCAGCCTTTGGAGCAGCTGGTGCGGCTCGCACCGTCAGCGATTTCTAGTTCGTTCACGGCCTACATAGATTGAGTGGGTAAGCCCTTGAGACCTCGGCATCGGCCAATTGGCGCGGTGACGGGGGCCAGGGCATCGCGTTGGCTCCCGATGGAGCGGACGGCCCGGGTGTTGGTGTCGGCCCTCGCAGTTGAACTTGACACTGCGCTTCCTTTACGCGGGTGCCGACCGCCGACGGCCGATAGGTGCAGCTGGACTGGTGGTCATGTTGGGCTACCCGGGGCTTGGTACCAAGCGGGAGGTCACTGGGCGGTCTGTTCCGGGTCGGCGAGTCCATGCGGTCCGGGCCACCGCCTGCGGGCCAGCCACTGGGCAGGATGCCGATTCGGACCGAGCGGGCACTTCCCGCTGCTACCTACTCCTAATGTCTCCTGTCGAGCCACGGTCCGACTCGTTCCAGGCTCGGGTCACGATGATCGGCGTGCCATTCGAGAGGTACCTCGACGTCTTTCGGGCTCGACCGCATTCACTGAACTGTCACCGCCGGTAGACCCTTGGCGACTTGGGTCAGGGGACGCAAGCACACCCGGATGGAGCAAACTGGCGGGCAGTGAACACGCCACGCTACGAGGCCGGGTCGTCGGCCGACTTCGACCGCCTCTACCGTGACACCTATGCCCGGGTTCTCCAGACGGTGACAGCGATCGTCCGGGACCCGGCGGCCGCCGAGGACTGCGTCCAGGAGGCGTTCGAACGCGCCTACGCTGCCTGGCCCCGCTTCCGCCCGGACGCTCCGGCTCCGGTCTGGGTCCACCGGATCGCCATCAACGTAGCCCTCACCTACCGACGCCGACTCACCCTCCGCCAGGTGGGCGAGACCATCCGCCGCCTGGGGCGCCCCGAATTCGTGGCTGATGCCACCAGGACAACGGACCAGATGGACCTGGTGTCGGCCCTCCAGGGTCTGCCGGCGCGCCAGGCTGCTGCCCTGGTGCTGCGCCACCTCCACGGGTACACCAATCGGGAGATCGCCTCGGCCATTGGTGTGCCAGAGCGGACCGTGGCTTCCCGCCTCGCAGCTGCCAAACGCAAGCTGGCGGAGAGGCTGGCCGAACCGGGCAACCACGCGCCGTGGACGGGAGCCGACCCAGAGGTGCACAGGGGCCCTGCACCTGGCCACCCCCGGGTCCCGAGGCGGGGCGCGTCCAATGCCTGACGAGTTCGACAGCTGGCTCGCCCGGTCCCTGGCCGAAAGCCTGGGGTCGGCAGGCGCAGAGCCCCCGCCGCCGCGGTTTGGACGGTCTTCCGGACACGCCCGGCGGCGTCTGCGGGTATGTTGGCCAGTCTCCCGCGCGGGCTTCGCTGCTATTCTCCTCGGCTCGGCGCTTCTCACCGGATCGTTCGCCGCCGGCTTTCACGCCATCGACCCGTCCGCGTCCCTTCCGCTCCTGACTGGCGCGGGGCCATCTGCTCATCCCACCGCCACGCCCAGTGGAGTGCATGGTGGGTCAGGTCCTGGCCGCGGGAGGGCATCCAGCCAGAGCCGCCCCGGCAGCTCTGCGGGTCACTCTCCCGCAGCCAGCCCCGGCTCGGGCCACGGCCACTCCGGCACCGCCCCCGGTCACTCTCCCGCTGGCAGCGCGACCCCGGGCCGCGGCCACTCCGGCACCGCCCCCGGTCACTCGCCCTCGGCCAGCCCCAGCCCGGCCCACGGCCACTCCGGCACCGCCCCCGGTCACTCGCCCTCGGCCAGCCCCAGCCCGGCCCACGGCCACTCCGGCTCCGCCCCCGGCCACTCTCCCGCAGCCAGCCCCAGCCCGGGCCACGGCCGCTCTGGAGGCTGATAGGTACTAACGGGCGAGACCGCCGCCCATCAGCGGGTACCATCCTTGGGCCGACTCCGTCCGTGGTTGGGTGATCCGGTTCATGGGCGCGTTCCTATCAGTGGACACAGCCGTCACGGGGCCGCTATCGCCGCTGAGCATTGGCCAGGTACCCTCAACGGAAGGAACTACATGGAACCGAGATCTAGCGAGCGCCAGCGGGGGGTTCCCAGGCCCGGGGGCTACAGGACCGAACACGCCCTCGCAGTCGACGCCTCGGCTAGGATCCCCGGGTTCCGCCCCGAGCCACCCCGGTCGCTTGAGGAGCTGGCACTCCCCTTCTCCTTCGTCGCCGAACTGGTGCTCAAGATCATGTACTTCAACGGCAACATCCTGGGTCGGGACATCGCCGCCCGGGCCTGCCTGCCCTGGTCGATCACCTCCGACGCCCTCAACTTCCTGGCGTCCGAGGGCTACTGCGGTACCACTGGCATCCGGGGCACCGCCGGCCCAGGCGCCGACTTCGCCGAGAGCCTTCAGTACCTGGTGACCAGTCTCGGGCGCGAGCGGGCCCGTGAGCTGTTGGAGCTGAACCAGTACGCCGGCCCCGCGCCCGTCCATCTCGATGACTACCTGGAGAGCGCCCGCTCCCTGGTCGACGAGGCACCCACGGTGGGGCGTGACCAGCTGCGGCAGGCCCTCAGCCACCTGGTGGTGCC
>JAJYWM010000270.1 GCA_021791455.1 bacterium
ACACCGTTTTCCTCCTCGCCCTCCGGATGGGATTTCGCGTCTTAGAGCGCTTAGGACTGCGGCACCAGTACGTTGATCTCGAGTCCGGACGCTACGTGCGCCGCACCGGTAAGGAGCGATGCACGCGCCTCACCGCCCAGGCCGTTGCGGTGCTCAAGGTGTGGCTTAGAGGGTGCCCCGGCACACCCACCGACAGGATCTCCCCATCCCGCCCCGGCGGCCGCCTCAGTTCCGACGCCATTCAGCGCCTGGTGTCCGTCCAGCTCGCCAGCCACCGATGCCCGTCACTGCGGAGCAAGTTGGTCAACCCCCACCTGCTACGCCACTCCGCCGCCATCAAGGTGCTCCACAGCGGCGTCGACACGACGGTCACCGCTCTGTGGCTGAGCCACGAGGGCGCCCGAACGACCCAGGTCCCCCTCCACGCCGATCGTGCGCTCAACCAGCGGGCACTCGCTCGGATCGCGCCAGCGGACCCCAAGGCTGGCCGGACCGGCCCCCTGCTGGCCTTCCGGGAGAGTGAGTGATCATCCCGTGTTCAAGCCGACTTCCGAACTCACCAGTGGCTTCAAGTCGGCATAAACGCCAGGCGACATGGGACCGGAATGCTCCCTCAGGCAACGGCCAGGGCGCTCCGGAACAACGCACGAGCGGTCATGCCACGGGGGGATGCCGGGATGCGGTGGAGTTACGTAAGCGAGGTTCTACTCGCCGTTTCCCGGATTCATCCAGCGAGACCTGCCGAGTCGCTCCACCAGCTCGTCGGCCCCTTCGGGACCCCAGGAACCTGCGGTGTACGGCTCGGGGTGCCCATCTGCCTCCCACGCGGTTATGACTGGCGAGACGATCTCCCAGCTGCGGTCGATCTCGTCACCGCTCGGGAAGACCGTGTGCACTCCCGACAGCACCTCGGTCAGCACATGCTCGTAGGCATCCGGCAGCTGGCTTCCCGTGAGCTTGGAGTACTCCAGGTCAAGACCGGCGGGGACCATCTCAAAGCGTGTCCCGGGGCGCTTGGCACCAATACGGAGGGTTATCCCCTCCTGGGGCTGGATCCGAATCTGCAGCAGAGTGGGGATGGGCCGCTGCCGATTCCCGTCCAGGCGCAGCGACGGCGAGTCGCGAAAGCGGATGACCACCTGGGTGGTGCGCTGGCGCAGCGCCTTGCCGGTGCGGATGAAGAAGGGGACCCCGTCCCATCGCCAGTTCTCGACGCTGAGCATCGCCGCCACAAACGTCTCCCGACGTGAGCCACGGCTCACCCCGTCCTCCTCAAGGTAGCCACGGTACTGGCCCCGCACAGCAACCTGCGGATCGATCGGGCGCACGGCTCGAAGCAGTTCCAACTTCGACTTGCGTATGTCCCTAGCATCGAAGGTGGTTGGGGGCTCCATCGCCACCAGGGCCAGGAGTTGCAGCACGTGGTTTTGGACCATGTCTCTGATCGCCCCTGATTGATCGTAGTAGCCGGCCCGGCTGCCAATTCCCTCATCCTCGGCCGCGGTAATCTGCACGCTCTGGACCAGGTTGCGGTTCCAAATGGCCTCGAAGATGGCGTTGCTGAAGCGCAGGGCCAGCACGTTCTGGACCGTGTCCTTGGCCAGATAGTGGTCGATCCTGTAGATCTGGTCCTCGGTGAACGTCTCCTGCAGCTGGCGATTGAGCTCACGTGAGCTCTCCAGGTCGTGTCCGAGAGGCTTCTCCACCACGATCCGACGGGACGAGTCACCCTTGCGATTGAGTCCGACCGAGGCGAGCCCGGAGAGAATCATGGGGAACACGGTTGGCGGCGTTGCCATGTAAAAGACGACCTGAGAGGCCCCTTCGTCCGCCGCCAGGAGCTGGCGGTAGGCGTCCTGGTCTGAGTATTCCAGGCGCACCCAGATGGAGCTGTCGGCCAGCTGGGCCGTCCCAGGGTCTGTGCTCAGGCGCTCGCGAAACCTGGCGTCATCGAGGTCGGAGCGTCCGACCCCCACGACTCGGACCGTTCCCTTCACCTCCCCGTTGCGAAGGGCAGACTGAAGTGCCGGAAGGACCTTGCGGTGGGCGAGGTCACCAGAGGCGCCGAAGAGGACGAGCGTGGTGGTGTCGGTCGTGGGCACCAGACCATTGTCACCCACCGGGCCCTGGGCGGCACTTGGGAGAACTGGCCCACGGCACTCTCCCGCCGGCTGCTCCATCGCCAGGGGGCGGCAACCTGCGAACATGGCGTTCCGAATGCCCATCCCCACCAGGCGCTACGACTCCATCGTCGTCGGCGGCGGTCACAACGGATTGGTGTGCGCCGCCTATCTGGCTCGCGCCGGTCAGAGGGTGCTGGTGCTGGAGCGGAGGCCACGGGTCGGTGGCGCGGCGGCGACCGAGGAGGTATGGCCGGGCTACCGAGTCTCGATCCTGTCCTATGTTGTCAGCCTCCTGCGTCCGGCCATCGTCCGGGAGCTGGAGCTGCATCGCTTCGGGTACCACGTGTATCCGCTGGATCCCGCCTATTTCATGCCGTTCCCGGACCACAGGAGCCTTCTCTACTGGGAGGATCTGGCCCTGGCGCAACGCGAGGTGGCCAAGTTCTCCGCCCACGATGCCGCAGCGCTTGGCGACTACGACCGGGAGATCGGGCGGCTGGTGGCCCTGGTCAGGCCCCTGCTCGACATGATTCCGCCGCGGACCCGAATCACCTCGCCCCAGGAGCTCAGGGACGCTCTCCAGCTCTCTCGACACGTACTCCGCCACCGCGGTGAACTGGCGGGCTTGGTGGACATCATGACCATGTCCGTATCGGACTATCTCGACCAGTGGTTTGAGGACGAGGCCGTCAAGGGGGCCCTTTGCCCGGGCGGGGTGATAGGGGCATGGGCCGGGCCCCGCTCGCCCGGAACGGCCTACGTGCTCTTGCACCATCGCATCGGTGAGGCCGGTGGCCAGCGCGGAGGTTGGGGTTTCGTGCGCGGGGGCATGGGCCAGCTCTCCGAGATCCTGGCGATGGCGGCCCGGGCCAATGGTGCGGAGATCATGACCGACGCAGAGGTCAGTGGCATCAACGTCACCGATGGGAGGGCCCGGGGCGTCACCCTGAGCGACGGAACCGATCTGAACTGCACCCGAGTCATCTCCGGAATCCACCCCGTCACCACCCTTTTGGGCCTCGTGGGGAGTGGCCATCTTCCCTCCGATCTGACAGAGGAGCTGCAGCGATTCCGCAGCCGGTCCGGCTCGGTGAAGGTGAACCTGGCCCTGGCGGAGCTGCCGGACTTCCGTGCTCTGCCCGGAGTCGACCCGGGCCCCCAGCACCCGGAGTTCATCATCAATCCATCCATCGACTATCTGGAGCGGGCCTGGCAGGATGCCCAGTCGGGTGGGTGGAGCCGCAGCCCGATGATGGACTGCGTAATTCCCACCACCAAGGACCCTAGCCTGAGCCCCGAGGGCCGCCACATCCTGACCTGCTTTGTGCAGTACGCCCCTCGCCAACTGGCGTCGGGGGAGTGGGATCTGGAGCGAGATCGCCTGGGGGACCGGGTGGTGGAGATCCTCGGCGAGTACGCTCCCAATCTCCCCAACGCCGTGCTGCATCGACAGGTGATCACCCCTCTTGACATGGAGAGGGAGTTCGGGCTCGTCGGCGGCAACATCTTCCACGGCGAGATGTCCCTCGACCAGCTGTTCTTTCTGCGGCCGGCTTCCCAGGCGGGAAGCTACCGCACGCCCATCGCGGGGCTGTACCTGTGCGGTTCGGGAACTCACCCCGGAGGAGGTGTCATGGGGGCGCCGGGCCGCAACGCGGCCAGGGCGCTTCTGGGAGACGCCCGCATTGACAGGCTCAGGGGCAGGTTGAGGTAGGGGAGGGGGCAGGGCTGCTCGGCCCGACGGAGTCCGGTCTGACCGGCCAGTCGATGAGCCAACGGGTCCCGTCCCGCGTCCTCACGTATCGGTCCCTCCAGCGCAGTGGCCCAAACCTCTCATAGGGTGGTTGAGCTGGCTACCAGCTTGCGCCCCAGCTGATGGTGCTCGAGTTGGATTCCGGACCCCAGGCCGGTGAGCGGGCTGCGGTATCCGCCGGGAGTGTGAATGGCCCCTCGAATCTCGCGCCACCGCCCGCCGCCGCGGCCTCTGCCAGGTGCCTCCAGGTGATCTTCACGAGCAATTGACGGCATTCTCGCGAGCTCCTTGGCCCGGCACTGAGCGTTGGATTGGCCGCATGCCATCTGGCCGCGTCGCGGTCGGTGGAGAGAGCCGAGCGGATGCGGCAGGGTGGCGTCTCCGCCGGGCCGCCCCAGCATCCGGAGACGGGAATCGACCAGCGGTATCTCCCCTCGCCACCAACCCGACCGCGAATTCGAGCACGGTCGTCGCAGCCGCACCACCTCTCATCAGCCCTCGTCTCCATCCGCCCGGATAGACTCGGCCTCATGGAGCGCCTGCCGCTCGGAGCAGCCGGGCCGTTGGTGACCAGGATCGGGCTTGGCCTGGCAGCCGTGGGCCGCCCCGCCTACATCAACCTCGGGCGGGGTCGAGACCTGGGCCAGAACAGGTCTCGTGAGGCGTTGAGAGCCCGAGCGCACCAGCTTCTGGACCACGCATACCAGCTGGGGATTCGCTACTTCGACGTCGCCCGCTCCTACGGCCTGGCCGAAGAGTTCCTCGCCTCCTGGTTGCGCCTCCGGGCTCCCCTGGGCCAGCCGCTGACGGTCGGCTCGAAATGGGGCTACATCTACGTCGGTGGCTGGCGGCTGGACGCTCCCGTTCACGAAGTCAAGGACCATTCCCTGGAGACCCTGCGGCGCCAGTACGCGGAGAGCCAGCGTCTCCTCGGCGCCAGCCTACTTCTCTACCAAGTCCACTCTGCGACGCTGGAGAGCGGAGTGCTGGAAGACAAGGAGGTCTTGACGGAGCTTGAACGGATGGCTCGATCCGGCCTCGGCATCGGGCTCACGGTCAGCGGTCCGGAGCAGGCAGCGGTGATCCGCAGGGCGATGGCCCTGACCGCCGAGGGGAGGGCGCCCTTCTCGTGCGTCCAGGCGACGTGGAACCTCCTGGAGCAGTCGGCGGGGGACGCGCTCTCCGAGGCGCACGAGATGGGGTGGGGGGTCCTGGTCAAGGAGGTGGTGGCCAATGGGCGTCTGCTGGAAGGCGGCGGCCAGCACGTGGAC
>JAJYWM010000186.1 GCA_021791455.1 bacterium
CTATCCGAGGAGGTCCTGAGACAGTCGGGCTTGGAGGTGGGTCCAGAATGAAAGAGATGACCAACAGATCGGAGGCAGTGCGAGTTAGCCGGTTGACTGTCTTCGCGCCTATGGGTCCTCATCCCTTAGCCTCGCGGGAAGGAGACTGGATTCCAGCTCATAAAGAGCCTGTAGGGGCGTCTGAGATTAGTTGGCTAGCCTCTAATCCACCCGAGCTAGAGCCCTTTAGGGGCATGTGGGTAGCCCTGGCTGGCAGACGTGTCCTAACGAGCAGCCGGGCGCCAGAACAAGTGTATCGTGAGCTCAAGGACCTGGGGGTGGATGCTTTGGTAACGCGTGTCGCTACGCTGGAGGAAAGCAGCTCCCTGCGGGTCTGAGGCCAATGGCACCGCGAAAGTGGCAGGCGCATCCGTATCAGGGCCACTCGATCGAGCTGGGTTTCAGGTTCCTCGGTTCGGATGCGGCGGTTTCGCCGGTCCATCGTGCGATCCTAGACACGGGGGCCACCGTTTCCATGTTCGACCTCGCTCACACGGCCGTTGCGGGGATCGCTGACGTCGAGTCTGGGAGGCCGCGCGACCTTGTGGTCGCCAACGGCGCGCAGGCTCAAGGTTATGAACACGACGTAGCGATCGAAGTGCTGGGGATGCGACTCGTCGTGCCTGGGGTATTTGTCCCCGAGTGGGGGACTGGCACGGGTAACTTACTCGGGATGGAGGGGTTCCTAGACCAGTTCGCATTCTACCTTGAGCACCGGTTCCGAGAGCTCTTGGTCTACGCCTGAGGTCCCCACCTAGCCGCCACCGCCTTCTTGGCGATCTTCGACCGCTCCTCGGCCGTGAGCCTGGCGGCCCTGGCCTTCCCGCCCTTCTGGCCCCCTAGCCTCCCCAGCTCGACGGCGGCTGGGTTCTTGCCGTCGTAGGGGTCGCGGTCCTCGTCTGTGGCCTCATCCACTAGGGCGGCGGCAAGCCGGTTCAGGTCGGCTGGCTTCCTTGAGCGCCTAGGCATGGACCTAGCCTAGCACAGACTTTGGGGTGGGCCGATTCAAACTGACCCACTACCACGCCGAGAGGGTCAGCGGTGTGACCAAGGCGACGTAGCCCTGGTCGGTCAACCGGGAGGGACGCTTCTCACCGTCCGGCTCTTGACCTTGTTCATCCTGCGCTGAGGCGGACCTCCAACCTGGGCTGCTTGCACTTGACGCTGGCCGTGTCCGCGCGCGGTGCTAGCGTCCACTTTGCCCGCAGAGCGAGGCAGGGGGTCTCTAGGGCATGCCCGGTGTGGGGTTGGACGAAGCCCGAGCGTCTTCTCTCCGCGACGTATGAGCCCGCCCACACCTTCCTATCCGATTGGCCCGGCTCACGCTGAACGTCCCCGCTCCGGCCATAACCTCTGCTTAACCGCTTGCTAACTCGGACATAATCGCGGCCCTCCTAGCATCGAGGCCGTGGTGACGAGAGCTTCCCGGCTAGTCGGAGTCGGCTCCCCGGTCGGCCCGGCCAGCGCCGAGAGCGGGGTGGACGTTCGAAACCTGCGCGTTTTCTACAAGGAAAACGAGCTTCTCCACGGGGTCAGCTATTCCTTTCGCCGCAACGCCGTGTCCGCCATAGTCGGGCCCACCGGCTGCGGCAAGACCACCCTGCTGCGCTCCATCAATCGGCTGCACGACAGCACTCCGGGGATGAGGGTCACCGGGTCCGTGACCATCGGGGGCGAGGAGGTCTACGGGCGTGGGGTGGGAGTGCGCAGCTTGCGGCGCAAGGTTGGCATGCTCTTCCAGCGGGCCAACCCCTTTCCCCAGAGCATCGCCGACAACGTGTCACTGGCCCCGCGGGCCCACGGCATGGTGAGCCGGCACCAGGTGGCGGCTCTGGTCGAGCAACACCTCACCCTGGTCGGCCTCTGGGACGCTGTCAAGGACCGCCTGGATCGCTCACCGTTCAATCTCTCCGGCGGTCAGCAGCAACTGCTCTGCCTGGCCCGCACCCTGGCGCTGTCGCCGGCGGTGCTCCTCCTCGACGAGCCCACCTCCGCGCTCGATCCCGACACCACCGAGCACATCGAGCGCCTGATCACCCAGCTTTCCGAGCGCGTCACCGTCCTCATCGTCACCCACAACCTCGCCCAGGCGAACCGGATAGCCGACGACGTTCTGTTTCTGATGGCGGGCTCGGTGGTCGAGTTCGCCCCGGCGCAAACCTTCTTCGAGAACCCGGCCGACGAGCGGAGCCGGGCCTACATCAACGGTCGTATCGGGTGAGTCCGGCCAATTAGCCCTCACCCGCGTGCACAGTTCATCCAACCAAGGGGAGGTCCCATGACCATTCGACGACCCTCAATCTTCGCCGCGGCGCTCCTTGCCGGAGGGGTGGCCCTGGCAGCCTGCGGCTCGACGCCCGCCTCGACCAACAAGGGTCAGGCCAACACGACGAGCCTCACCTGCAAGACCTCGGCGGTCGCCAACAGCGGGGCCGCCAACGCCCCCAGCGGCGCCCCCGCCCCGACCTCGGCCGCGCCGATCCCGACGGCGAATCCCACCTCTGCGGTCACCCTCCACGAGGACGGGTCCTCGCTCATCTACCCGTACCTCCTGGCCCTGGCCCCGGAACTACCCACCGCATTCTCGAACATCACCCTGAGCCCCGCGTCGGGCGGGTCCGGCAAGGGCCAGACGGACGCCATCGCCGGCAACGTGCAGATGGGCGGTTCCGACGCGTTTCTCAGTTCCTCGCAATTCTCGTCCAACCCCGGGCTCATGAACATCCCCATCGCGGTTTCCGCCCAGGCAGTCAACTACAACGTTCCCGGGCTGGTGCTGCCCAGCGGGCAGACCGGGCTGCACCTCAGCGGCTGCATCCTCGCCAACATGTACATGGGCAAGATCACCAACTGGAACGATTCCAGCATCGCCGCCCTCAACCCCGGCGCCAAGCTGCCGAACCTGCCGATCGTGCCCATCCACCGCGTGGACGCTTCCGGTGACACCTTCATCTTCACCTCCTTCCTCACCGACACAAACAGCGCTTGGGCCAGTGGGCCGAGCTTCGGCACCCTGGTGAGCTGGCCCACGGCGAGCCAGATCAGCGCCAACGGCAACCCTGCCATGGTCCAGGCGTGCTCGGCCAACCCCGGCTGTGTCGCCTACATCGGGGTCAGCGTGGAGGCGCAGGCATCCAGCGCCGGCCTGGGAGAGGCCCTGCTGCAAAACCAGTCGGGCAACTTCGTCCTCCCCACCGGCACCAACATGGCATCGTCGGTGAGCGCGGGAGCGAGCAGAATCCCCGCCGACCTGGCCGTGTCGCTCATCTACCAGAAGGGTGCCGACTCCTACCCGATCGTCAACTTCGAGTACCTGGTGGTGAAGAAGACCCAACCGTCGGCGGACATCGCCACGGCGATCAAGGACTTCTTCTCCTGGGCGCTCTCCTCCAGCGGGGGCGCGACGCCAGCCAATCTCGGTACTGTCGGCTTCATCGCTCTGCCGAGCAACGCGCTGCCGGGCGTCGACGCTGAAGTGGACAGCATCACGGGATAGCTGGGACCAAACGACCCACCTAGTAAGTGGAATCTGAGCAGTGATCCTCTTGAGGCGCCGGACGGGGGGTGAGGCCCCCGGTCCGGCGCCCAACTCCAGAGCGGAGGAACGAGGGCACGACGCCTCCGTCGGCGAGACAGTCGCCCAGGTGGTGACCGGCGGATTCGGCAGTGTCCCCATCGCTCTTCTGGTCTTCATCTTGGTCATCATGGCCGTGACCGCCGTGCCAGCCATCCTCTTCAGCGGGACCGGCTTCTTCGGCACCTACTTCAGCCCGGGCAACTACTATCTGGCGCCCACCGTGCACCATGGGATCGCCGCCCCTCATGCGGCCGCCTACGGGTTTCTCCCCGAGATGCTGGGCACCTTGGTGACATCAGCTCTAGCTCTGGGCCTGGCGGTGCCGATCGCGGTGGGAGCGGTGCTGGTGCTCACCGAGTGGGTGCCAAGGTGGGCCCAGGGCAGCGTCGGCCTCCTCCTTGAGCTTCTCGCCGGAGTGCCCAGCGTGGTCTTCGGCCTTTGGGGGGTGCTCACCTTCGGGCCCTTCATGCTGAGCACCGTCTCCCCCGCCCTCACCGGCATCGTAGGAGGATTCCCCTGGCTATTCCCCTGGCTCCCCCAGGGAATGGCCTGGGCTCTGCTGGGAGTGGCGATCGCGGCCTTCGTCGTCATCCGCGCCTCCGTGCACGGCCACCAACGCCGCGGGCTGCTCCGGAAGTCCGCCATAGTCGTGTTCATATCGCTGTGGGGGGCGGCCGCCCCATGGTTCACCGGCGAGGTGAACACAGCTGGTGGTGTGCTCACCGCGTCGCTGGTGCTCGCCCTCATGGTCGTGCCGATCATCGCCGCCACCACTCGGGAGTTGGTCCGCCGAGTTCCGGTTCTGGCCAAGGAGGGCTCGCTGGCGCTGGGCATGACCCGGCACGAGACCGCCAGGGTGGTGACCCTCCCCTACATCTCGACCGGGGTCCTGGCCACCTCGCTCCTGGGATGGGGTCGGGCCATCGGCGAGACCATCGCCATGTTCTTCATCATCGGCAACATCTTCACCGGGATCCCGGTGAACATCTATCACAGCGGGGCGACGCTCTCCTCGCTGATCGCGGGCACCCTGGACGGCGTCCTGCAGGCGAAGACCGACGTCAGCGCTCTGTTCGCCGCGGGCCTCTTCCTGCTGGTCATCAGTCTGCTCAGCAACTTCGGAGGTCGCCTGATCATCCGCCGCGTCGCCGGCGACCAGGCTCTCCCGGTGGGCCGCGGTGTCTAGCCTCAGATTCCGTGCGCCGAACAGCGGCCTGTCGCGCCTCGATGACGGCTTGGACTGGGCCCAGAGGTCGCCGCTGATCCGCCGGATGCGCAGCGGCGCCTTCTGGGGGCTATGCGGCCTGGCCCTGCTGGCGATCATCGTGCCGCTGCTGGACATGGTCTGGACCCTCATCTCGCAGGCGGCGCCGCTGCTCAACCTCAACCTCTTCACCCACGGGAGCGCCATCGATCCGGCCCACCTGAGCGCCCCCATCGGCGTGGAGGACGGCATCCTGGGCTCACTGCTTCTGGGTCTGGGCGTGCTGATCGTCGCCGGGATCATCGGGGTGCTCGCCGGCC
>JAJYWM010000330.1 GCA_021791455.1 bacterium
CTCTCCACGGACCAGACGGGCCGGCACCAGCCAAGCCACCAAGCCGATGACGATGATCAGCTCGAGGATCGAGGTGGTGAAGATCGCGCCCAGGACGATCAGCAGGAAGAGGAACGGGATCGCCAGGAAGGCGTCCACGATCCTCATCATCACGGCGTCAACGATGCCACCGGCCAGCCCGGCCGCGGCTCCCCAGATCACCCCGATCAGGACCGCGATGATGGCGGCGGCGAACCCGATCTCCAAGGACGTCTGACCGCCCAGCATGAGCCGTCCCAGGACGTCGTAGCCGACCGGATTGGTGCCGAGCAGGTGCCCGGGCCCCGGTGGCTTGTTGGCGATGGCGGGGTTGTTGAACACCTGCTGGGTCTTGTAGATGAGCGGACCCACGAAGCAGAACAGGGTCATCAGCACGATCATGCCCAGCCCCACGATGGCGAGCTTGTTCTCGATGAACACCCGCAGCACCATCTTCCAAGCGGCGCCCGAGCTGTACCCCTCGCCGCCCTCGGGAACCCCGTCGCCGGACGGGCCGCGGAACCCTACACCACTGGGATCTACATCTGCGGGGGTGATCGTCACGCCCATTTTGCCCACTCCAACTTCAATTTCACCTGCGCCTTCCCACGCAGCTCAGGAGACATAGCGGATCCTGGGATCCACCACCGCATAGAGGATGTCGGCCACCAGGTTGCCGATGACGGTCGCTATGGCCACCACCAACGTCACCCCGAGCAGGGTGGGAAAGTCGTCACTCTCGGCAGCCTGATAGAAGAGGAGTCCCATGCCGGGATAGTTGAAGACGGTCTCGGTGACCAGGGAGCCACTGAGGATCCCCGGGATCGAGAGCCCGATCAGGGTCACCATGGGCAACAGCGCATTGCGCAGAACGTGCTTGAAGAGGACCGCCCGGTTGGAGACCCCCTTGGACCGGGCCGTCCTGACGTAGTCTTGGATGCTCTGCTCAAGCATCGAGCTGCGCATGTACCGGGTGAACAAGGCCAGGGTCACCAGGGTCAGGGTCGCGACCGGCAGCACCATGCCGTTCAACTGCGAGAACAGGCTGATCTGGTCCTGGGGCGCCTCGGACGGGAACCAGCCGAGGGTCTCACTGAAGATGATGATCATGATCAGGCCGAGCCAGAAGGTCGGCATCGAGTAGAAGATGAAGATGAGGCCGGTCCCGACGTAGTCGTCGGGCTTGTTGCGCCTGACCGCCTGCCACATCCCGGCCGGGATGGCCAGGATGATCGCGAGGATCGCGGCCGACCCGGTCAGGAACAGGGTCTTGGGAATGCGCTGGGCCAGCAGCGAGGTCACGGTCTGATTCAGCTTGTAGGAGTACCCCAGGTTGCCGTGCAGCAGGTTCCCGAGCCAGATGAAGTACTGCACGATGAGGGGTTTGTTGAACCCGTACTCGATGGTCAGTTGCCTGACCGCCTGGGCGCTGGCCCTGGTTCCCAGGATGGCCCGGATGGGATTGCCGGGGAGCATGTGCAAGAGGATGAAGGTGATCACCGTCACCCCGAAGACGACGACAAGCGACTGCAGCAACCGCCGGATTATGTACCCGATCATCGCCTACTCATCTCCTCTGGATCGCTTGAACCGGGGTAGGGAGCCCGGCCCGAGGGCCGGGCTCCCTTTGCCGCCTCCCCCTATCCCGGTGATAGGGAAAGGTAGCGGGTCAACAGTCGCGCGTCAACTGCTGAAGGAGTAGTACTGGGGATAGATCTCGTCGTAGACGCCCTGGCCGTAGTGGCTGAGATTGCTCTTGTACATCGTCAGCTGATATGGCTGGTTGGGCATGTACACCACCGGCAACTGCTTGGCGATGTAGTCCTCGTAGTTGAAGAGAGCCGTGGTCTCCGCCGCCGCCGTCGAGGCGTTGTGGGTTGCAGCGATCAGGCTGTTCGCCTCGGAGCTGTTGTAGTAGCCGGGGTTGCTCGAGGCGCCCGTCTGGAACAGCTCACCGCCGGTCGGCAGATAGTCGGGGGAGTAGACCCAGCCGCCGCCCCAGTTTGCCAGCTCCCAGTTGCTGCAGGGCTTGGCGTCCGTGCAGGCACTGCCGAAGGCGGTGCTGATCACCTGGGAGAACGGAGCGGTTGAGAGGGTCAGGTCGATTCCGGCGTACTGCTTGGCCGCGGACTGCAGCGTTTCCATCTGATTGGTGAGCGCGGTCGTCCCACTCGCATAGAGAAGGTCGAAGCTCGCAGCCTGGCCGGACTTGATGCCGGCACCACAGTCACCGGCGGCCGTTCCCGGCTTGGAGCAGACGCTGGTGCCACCAGGGTTGACGGTCCAGCCGTTGTCCTTGAGCAGGCTCACTGCCTTGCTCGGGCTGTACGGATAGATCTGGCCCTTGGCTTCAAGTGGGCTCTCGTCAGGGTTGTTCTTTGGATAGGTTGGTACAGGTCCGTTGTCGATAGACCCATAGCCTGCCAGGAAGTCCTTGCTGTACTCGGGTTGGTTGACCAACGACTGGAAGGCCTGCCGGAAGTACAGCTGCTTGAAGATCGGGCCGACCGTCGGGTTGGTGAAGTTGTAGGGGAAGTAGACGAACCCGAAGTCGTACCAGGGAGCGAAGCTGTAGCCCTCGCTCTTCTCAAGCCCGGCCTTCTGGGCGATGTCCTGAGCGGGGATGTATCCGATGGTCAGGCTGCCGCTGTGAATTTCGTTGAACTCGGCAGTGTCGCTGGTGAAGGGTTCCTCCTCGAAGGCCGAGATGGTCGGCTTGGGGGATCCCGAGTAGTTCTTGTTGGGGACCATCTTCACGAACCCACTGGTCGTGAACTGGCTCAACTTGAAGGGGCCGTCGACCACCTGCCACAGCGGGTTGCTGGCGTAGGTTGAAAGAGCCTGGGACTGAAGGTTGAGGAACTGTGCGACCCCGAGTGCCCCACTGGTCCCGGTCCCGGGGTTGGTGGGCTGGTACTGGGTCGGGCTGGTCCCGGAGATCGCGCTCCTGGCCTCCGCTTGGGCGTCGTAGTTGCCGATCGGCCCAGACGTTGAGAGCTCATCCCATGACGCCTGCGGCAGCGGGTAGATCTGGCTCAGCTCGTTGTAGGTGAACCAGGTCGGGTTGTAGGCGGCGTTGAGGTTCATCTGCACCGTGTAGGTGCCGGTCGCCTTGTAGCTCACCACGTTGAAGGGGAATCCTCCGGCGACCTCCGCTCCCCACCCAGGGCCGGGGGCGCTGCTGGTCCCGACCGCCGGCGCGTTCGGCGCCGTCGCGGCGGCGAGCAGGTTCATCCAGAAGATCACGTCTCTGGAGGTGATCGGGGTGCCGTTGGACCACTGCCAGTGCTTCATGGTGATCGTGACGGTCTTGTTGCCGTTGCTGAAGACCGGCGGGTTGGCAACGCTCAGGCCCTTGTTCAGAATGGGCTCTCCGGAAACGGTCCCAAACCAGTACAACGGCAGGTACATGTTCTGGGAGAAGTCGGACAGGTTGGTGACGCTGAAGTAGCTGCCACTGGCCAGCGGCAGGATGTAGTTGGGCGCGGCGTTCGCACCCTCGGCGAAGGTCACAACTCCCCCCGAGACTGTCTTGGGAGCCGTCGTGGTACCCCCGCAGGCCGCCACGAAGAGAGCTGCCGCGGTGGCAACCCCCGCCATGCGCCAGAACGAGAGCTTCGGAATGCTTCTCACGTGTCTTCTTACCCTCCTGTGCCCTGATACGTCCATGACGCCACCCGAAGTGGCGCGCCCGTGGAACTCTAGTCCACGCGGCGTGAGGATCTTAGAGGAGAAGGGTGGCTCCCGTCATCCCCCATCAGGGTGATTGTCAGGAGCCGACGCCGCAGCCGTCTGAGGTATCAGGCCCTGCTTCCAGGCCCGCAGCACCGCCCCCGCGCGGTCGACCGCCCCGAGTTTGGCCAGGATGTGGCTGACGTGGGTCTTGACGGTGTTCTCGCTCAAGTAGAGGGTGGTGGCAATGTCCCTGTTGGTCATCTCGCGGGCCATGCAGGAGAGGACCTCGAGTTCCCGCTGGCTCAGCAGCAGATCACCTGCCGACACCATCGGCCGGTCCAGGAGGGACTCGCCCGCAGCGACCCTGCGGATCGCGGCGACCAGCTCCGGCCGGCCCACATCCTTGAGGAGATAGCCGACGGCTCCGGCCCTGAAGCTGGGGACCACGTAATTCTCGTGACCGAAGGTGGTCAGCATCACCACCCTCGACTCCGGGCGCAGGCGCAGGATCTCGCGCAGGGCCTCGATCCCGTCGAGGACCGGCATCTGCACATCCATCAGCACCACATCGGGGGCGAGTTCAACCGTCGCTCGGACGGCCTCATCCCCGTCCCCGACGTCGGCCACGACCTTCAGGTCCGTCTCCACCTCAAGCATGGCGCAGATCCCCTGACGCACGACCGGGTGGTCGTCCGCGACCACGATCCTGATCACCGGGCGCCCAGTGGCACCTGAGCGTCGCCGCAGGGAACCTGCAGCACCACCTTGGTGCCCTCCCCAGGGCGGCTGTCCAGCTCGAGCGTGCCTCCGCAGGCCGTGGCGCGCTCCCTCATCGACGTTATCCCGAAGCTCCCGGCACGCCTTGGGCCCGAGGGCTCGAAGCCGGCCCCGTCGTCGCTGACCGTGACCCGGAGGGAATGTTCGGCCCTGACCATCTCGACCTGGACGCAATTGGGAGACCCATGGTGCAGGGAATTCGCAACCGCCTCCTGAATGACCCTGAACACCGCGACCTCGACGCCCGCCGGCAGCTTGATTCCCTTGAGCCCCCGAATCCGCACCGAGGTCTTGGTGCCGGTGCGCTCTCCCAAACGGGCCAGCTCGTCCCGGACCGCTCCGGCCAGTCCTGCTCTCTCAAGGCCCTCAGGACGGAGGTCCCAGACTGAGCGCCTGGCTTCTTGCAGGCTCTCCCGGGCCAGATCGGTCGCGTGGTCAACCGCCTCCCTGGCCCTTGACGGCTCCCTGCCGAGCCACGCCTCGGCCGCCTGGAGCTGCACGATGATCCCGGTGAGGCCCTGAGCCAGGGTGTCGTGGATCTCTCGGGCCAGGCGGTTGCGCTCATTGATGGTCGCCAGCTCCTGGGTGTCGGCGAACAGCTGAGCGTTGCGCAGGGCCAGCGCCAGCTGGCCGCCGACGACCGACAGCAGGGCGAGCTGG
>JAJYWM010000385.1 GCA_021791455.1 bacterium
TGAGCTCCATGATGCAACGGTTGGCGTTCTGGGCGGTGAGCTCGGCCGGGTCGTTGGCGGGCGCGACCTCCACGACGTCCATCGCCACGACCGGGGTGTGCAGCGCCACCTGACGGATCGCGCGCAGCAGGTCCGCAGGGTCCATCCCGCCTGGCTCGGGGGTGCCGGTCCCGGGGGCGAACCCGGGGTCGAGGACGTCGATGTCGACCGAGATGTAGATCAACTCGGGGCCATCCATCGCCTCGGCCACCGCGCGCCGGACTACCTCCGCGACCCCGAGCCGCCAGATCTCCTCCATCAGGTGCCAGCGCAGCCCCTGCTCCCGCATCCAGTCGAAGACCTCCTTGGGCGGCCAGTAGCCGCGCAGGCCGATCTGGACGAAGTTGCGGCCCGGAACCGCGCCCGACTCCACCAGCCGTCGCATCGGGGTGCCGTGCGATAGGGGGTTCCCGAAGCTCTCCGCCGCGGTGTCAGCGTGCGCGTCGAAGTGGACTATCCCGAGCTTGCCGCGGCCGACTGCGTCCGCGACCGCGGTCGCCGATGGCAGGGTGATGGAGTGGTCGCCCCCGATCACGACCGGGATGATGTCGCGACCCGCCACCTGGCTCACCCGCTCGTAGATCGCTCGATGTGACTCCACGGTCTGTCCGGGTGGGCACACCGCGTCGCCGTAATCGACCACGGTCAGCTCCTCGAACGGAGCGACCTCCAAGTCCAGGTGCCACTCGGGGATCTGGTAGTTGGCGATCCTGACCGCCCGGGGCCCGAACCGGGCGCCGGGCCGGTACGTGGTCGCGTCATCGAACGGGGCGCCCACGATGGCGATGTCCGGACGCCACTGGTCGAGCTCCGCCTCCTCGGAGATACCGATCACCTTGGAGAAAGTGGTCGGCCCCAGATATGCGGGGCCGTCCATCTCAGCCCTGAGGTGCGGAGGAATTTGAGGCCTGGTCATCAGCTACTCCTTTGCGGCGGCCGGGACGCCGAGCGGCGCCTGCCGGGGGCCCGATGGTCAACACCCGGCCGCCCATTATCGTGACATTGAACAGGAGCCGGAGGACGCCGGCCAGGTGGCCTTTGCCTCGACTTCGCCACCAGACCGGGACAGCTCACCCCGGCAGCGCCACCCGCGCCCCAGCGCCAGCTCGAGGATGCAGGGAGCGCGGTCCACCTCCCGGGCCATTTCCATAGGACCCTGCGGCTCACGGTTCCGACAGCAGTTTGATTAGGCCTGATCTGCGGGTGGGGCTGGTTCCAGCCCCTCTACCCGCACCCTGCCGTCGATCCCCAGATAGACCGACATGATCCGCTCCAGCAGACTCTCGAAGGCGGCGGGGTCCCACCCCTCGACCAGGGCCCGCATCCGCTGGCGATGGCTGAGCGCTATTCGCTCAACCACCTCCCAACCCGCCGGGGTGAGCCGCAGAGTCACCCGCCGGCGGTCATGGCCCGTCGGACAACGCTCGACCAGCCCTGCCTCCGCCAGTCCACGTGCCAGAACCGAGGTGTGCGCGCGGCTGCTGGCCAGCTGGTCCACCAACTCCTGCTCGGCCAGACCCGAAGGCCCGGCGCCACCCAGCACCAGGACCGCGTGGTAGCTCATCGGGGTGAGCCCGAATTCGGCTGCACTCGCGTCCAGCGCGGTCAGGGCCCGCCGGAATATGTAGCGCAGCTGGCTGCGGAACGCAAGCTGCTCAACCAACCCCGGGTCCACGACCGGGAGCATCGGCGGAGGCTCGGGCCGCTCGGCCGGATTCCGGGCTCGGCTCAGTTGGCGACCACCACGGTGGTTCCCATCGGCGTCCAGGAGTAGGCCCAGGCCATCACCGACCCCGGCGTTTGCACACAGCCGTGGCTAGCGTCCGGGCCGTTCTGCGATCCGGGCCCGTATACCGAGGTCGGCTCCCACGGCGCGTCATGGATGTAGTACCCCCCCTGATCGAACTCCATCACCCAGTTGACCGGGCTGGTCGGGTACCAGAACGGCGACCCGGGTGGCCAGGGGGAGATGAACACGTACGGTGACTGCTTGTCGAAGATGTGAAACGTCCCGGTGGGGGTGCGCAGCAGGGCTCGGCCGGTGGTCACCGGGGTCGCCTTGACCGCGCAGCCGTTGTCGTAGAAGACCATCTCCTGAAGCGAGAGCGAGATGTAGATGGACTTGCCGGGGATGGTGGTGTGGCCGCACTGATCCGCGTTCAAGCTCGCCTGCGCCTGCTGCTGCAGCGAGTCCAGGGTCTTCTGCACCGCCACCAGCTGGGCGGCGGTCTGCGCCGCGTCGAGCGCCGTCTGCGAACCTTGGTACGAACTCAGGAAGGAGGCAGCACCAGGGGTCTGCTCCGCACCCGCCTGGTCCACCAGGTCCATGACTGAAAGCGACTGCGATACCAGCTGATTGTTCAACCCTATCTCGGCCTTCAGCTGGGCGATCTGGGAGGACAGGGCGGCCGACTGGCTGGCCCCGGTCTGGCCCGACGCCAGCGCCTGGCGCAGGGCCGCGGCATCCTGGGGAACCTCCAGCGCGGAGAGGTTGTCGCTCTTGGCGATCGACTCCAGGCTCGCGGCCTCCTGCAGGATCCCGCCATTGGCGACCGACACGTTGGCGGCCGCCTTGGCCTGAGCCGCCTTCACCTCGGACTTGACCTGGGTCAACTGCAGCTCGATCTCCGAAACCAGCGACTCCAGCGAGCCGGGGGTGTCGGCCGAGCTCAACTTGGCCGACCACGCCTTCTCCTGTCTGGAGCTGGGGTCGGCGAGCCAGGCTGAGTTCCCGGAGAGGTAGCGCTGGTAATCGGTGAGATATGTCTGCGCCTCTTGGCGAGCCCGCACCAGCGAGCTGTCCCACTCCCTGGTCGCGGCCTGCCGCACCCGGTCCAGCTGCTGCGAGGGGTTGTTGATCAGGAAGGTGGGGGACCACCAGCGACCGGTGTCGACGCCGTCCAGCTCGGTCTTGAGAGTGGCCGCCTCCGAAGTCGGCAGCCCCTGACTCTGATAGAGGGCGATCTGCCGAGCCAGCGCCTGCTTCTGCCGCTGCAGGCTGGACGAACCGTGATAGGCGAGCCCAAGGTCGGCCCCCGCCACCAGGACCACGACCACCCCCAACCCCAACACCGCCCGACCAGTTGCCCGCATCGCCTCTCCTTATGCTGTGGCTGGGTGTGCCGCTTGACGGCCTCCCCGTTCTGTAACTCCCGAGGCGCTCACCGGGTAACGCCGACGCGCAATCTCAGATCGCACCGAGCCGCTCCAGCTCGGCCGCGAGTCCGCCTCGGCGACTCTCATCCACCCGTCCCAGGTACCGGCCGGCCCACCGGTTGGTGCTCTCCTCGATCTGATCTCGCAGGGCCCGGCCGACGTCGGTGATGGTCCCGCTCTGAGTGAGGAGCCCGCGCTCCCGTAGCGAGGCCTGGGCCTCCCCGACCGCCTCTTCACCCCACCTGAACGCGCCTGAGAGCACCGTGAGGTCACCCCCACGCCACGCCTGGGTCAGCACCATGAGTTGTAGAGGCGCCAGCTGCGCCTCCCGTGCCGCCTCGTAGTGGCCGTGGGCCCTGTCCTCGCGGAGGACCATGGCATCCCGAACCGCGTCCCCGTGATCGTCGCCACTTCGATGCCAGCGCGCCCAGCTGCTCACCAGCGCGCCCTGCGCCTCGACCAGGTCGGCCAGCTCGCGAAGGGCGGCGGTCGGAGCCTGGGGCGCCAGCCGAGCCAGGGCGCGGCCCGCCGCGTTGAGTGCCGCGTCGACATATTCCGGTGGGTTCAGCCGCTCACACCGGGGCCGCAGGTGCTCGATCAGAGAGCTAGGAACGATGAAAACCTCGTCCGCCCAGCGCTGTGGGGGGATCACCCCCATGCGGCTCGTGAGGTAGTGCGGGAACCCCATGGTGTGTCGGTCCTCGACCAGCGCGAGCACCTCCGGCTCCTGCCGCATGAAGAGCCACATCAGGTGGCAGACCCGATCGGCCGCTCGGGCCGCAGCCGACAGGAGCGGTTCGGCCTCGCTCATGCCGCTCCGTGCTTCAGGCTTCTCTTGTAGGCGCGGTACTGGAGAAGTCCCCCGTGGTCCGCGACATCGCCCAGAGTGGGAAGGTCTGGCACCAAGATCGCCCATCCCTTGGGTTTTACCCTCGGGTGCTTGGCCAGCACGGCGAGCATGGTCATGGCCTTCATCGACCCGACCCCGGCAGACATCCCAGCCTCCGGATCAGGTCCTCGGCATCGGCCGCACCCTCCCAGAGTCGCTCTGGGCGGCCGTGGTAGTTCTTGACCAACACTTGGCAGAGCTGCAACACCCGGGAGGACATCATCCTGGGGAGCCGATGGAGCGCCGGCGGCTGGGCGAACGCCCTCTCCACCGAGGTCGGATCGGCGGCCAGTAGGCCCTCCGGGGTCATGGTCCCCAGCCTCTCCAGCGACTTCGCGGGCGCCGAGAAAGCCCGTTCCAGGGGCACCTGCTGGTCGATCACAAAGCCCAGCAGGAGCGCCATGGGCCCGGCAACCAATAGCCGATCGGCCACCGGGGCATCGGTGAACGGAAGTGCCTTGACGGCAGCAGCGGGGAAACCTGGCACCGGCCAAGGTTACCTAAGTCGGGTGGCCTACGGGCGGACGCGCAGGCCCGCCCAGCCCTGCCGCAGCCGGTCTGCGGGTCATCGGCGACGGGGACGGACGCGATCACACTGCCACGCTGCCGCTGATTTCCGGCCTGTAGGCCTCCATGATCTCCTCTTGCTGATCGTGCATCAGGTAGACCGCGAACTGATCAACCCCTAGTACTACAACGCTGGTTCGATTGGGTGTTCACGCAGCCAGCGGCGACGATGGGATGCGGTAGCGGCAGCCTTGCGCCGGTGCTGGTCGCGGAGCCAGATGAGCACGGTGGCCAGACCCCAGTGGACTCGGGGCAGCACCACCGCCAGGAGCTGGCGAACCTCCGGCACGCTGATAGACCCGGATTTTTTTTCCCCAACTTCGCTGCACCGCCTTCATGAACGCGAGGGCCAGCAGAGCCAACGTGATGTGGTGGTACCACCCCCGCAGCTTGGTGACTTCGTAGTGGTCGAGTCCAGTTTCACCCTTGGCCAGTTCGAAGTCTTCCTCGATGGTCCAGCGTAGGCAGCCCGT
>JAJYWM010000424.1 GCA_021791455.1 bacterium
CCTCGGCCAGGTCCGCCCCGGAGGGCGCGCCAGCCCTTCGCCCCGAACGGCCCACCAGGCGCACGCCGGAGGGCTCGAGGCGGTCCGCGAGCAGGACGCTGACCTCGTCGAGGCCCCACACCTGACTGAGCTGGGCAGCGGCGGTCGTGGCCACGTCCGACACCACCAGGGATCGCCCCATCTCCCCAGTGACCGAGTTCAGGGTCGCCAGCTCCTGGTTGCGCAGGGTCAGCTCCTCGGTGCGCTCGCTCACCTTGTGCTCCAACTCCCGCTGGGACTCCTCTAGCTCAAGGCGCTGTTGGACCAGGCGCGCCCGCATGTCGTCGAGGGTCCGCTCGAGCATGCCAATCTCATCTCCGGTCGCGGATGTCACCGCCACGACCGTATCCAGGTCCCCGCCGGCTATGCGCTCCGACGCCCGTGTCAGTCGGCGCAGCGGCTCCACCAAGCGCCCACTGAGGACGTTGGTGAAGGCGATGGCCAGCACAGCGAGCAGGAGCAGGATCGGGAACAAAAGGGCGGTGACCCCCGCCACGGCGTCACCGATCTCCTGAGAGAGGCTGACCACGCTCCCGTCGAGGCCCGCCACCGGAATGGCGACTCCCAGGCTCCAACGGCTGGCGGGAAGCGGACTGTAGTAGACCTCCACAGGGTCCCCGGCCAGGGTGATCTGCTGCTGGCCCTGCTGGCCCAGGCTCATCGCGGTACCTACCGGAAGCCACGGGTTGTGCTTCGAGGTGAGGCTCACAGGCGCCGCCGTCTTGCGCTTGGCGTCAAGCCCAAGGGCCGCGGTCCCCCCCTTCCCCACGCTGATCACGCCTCCGTTGCTGCTGAGCAGGAAGGCGTAGCTGCCGTTGCTGCTGCCGGGCGGACCGGCCAAGAAGTTGGACACCAGGCTCCGCACCGTGATGTTCGCCCCCACCCGGTAGGTGATTCCGGACGCGGTGACCCCCTCAGCCGCGACGGTGACGGTCTGACCGCCCGCCATGGGATTGGAGTAGACAGGAGTCCAGTACGCGGCCTGCGGGGAGGGTGAGATAAGCTGGCGCCACTGCCCCAGTTCGGTCGCCGCCTGCTCCTGCTCAACCCCCAATTGGTACTCGCTCTGGGAGGGGAGCAATTGCTGGAAGCGGGAGCGGTCCGCCGCGGTCACGGCACTGCTGGGCGAGATCTCAAGAAGGCCACTCTGGGGCAGTTGCAGCCACACCTCGGCGATGTCCTGCTGGTGCAGCTGGGCGATCGAGCTGGCGAACACCTCAAGACTCTGCAGCGCGCTGACCGCAGCCGAGGGCCTGGAGGCGCTCGCCCCGGGACCGAGGATCACGGCGTCGGTGGGTGCCTGGGCTCCTGGACCCGTGTTGAGAGCGGGGTTGGAGAGGGTGTCATTTGCGTCCAGGCCAAGGAACCCGATCTGGTCCTGGATCGCCGCCAGCTCGTCATTCACGATCGTCGCCTTGCTCTGCACCAGGTCCTCGAGGTGCAGACTCTGGCTCTGCACCAGCTCCTGGTCGGCGCGCTTGAGGGCACTGCTGTTCAGGTTGTTTAGAGCCACGACCCCCGCCACACTGAACAGGCCCAGAGGTACCACGGCGACTGCCAGCATCGAGAGGAGCAGGCGCCGCCTGATACTGAGCGCATTCCAGCGCCACCTGCCAAGACCTCGCCCCAGCCTCATTGACTTCCCCTCTCAGGGACCGCAGTCACGGCCGGCCAATTGCGCACTGTGCCACTCTCAAGTTGCCAGTAAGGCGCAATGGTACACCGGCCGCCCGGGCCTGGAGTTCGCGTGCCCAGGAAGCCAATACGATCCGGCCGGAGCCGGTTTGGCCTCAGTAGACGGGCAGGCACCACTCCCGATACTTCTCAAGCTCACCGCGCACGGCCTGGTGGTAGAGAGCCTCCAGGGAGCGGGCGTAGGGGCCCACCACCCCGTCTCCAACAGGACGCTTGTCGATCTCCACCACCGGCGACAGCTGCGCTCCGGTGCCGCAGAGCAGCACCTCGTCCGCGATGTACAGCTCGGTGCGATCGATTGACCGCTCCAGGACGGGCAGGCCAAGTTCCTCGGTCCAGAGCTGGATCAGCGTGGCGCGGGTTATCCCCTCGAGAATGTTGTCGGAAACCGGTGGGGTGATCAGGGTTCCCTTGCGGACGATGAAGATGTTCTCGGCGGAGCCCTCGCTGACATGCCCGTCCTGCCCCAGCACGATCGCCTCGTCATACCCGTTGTCGAAGGCCTCCGACTTCGCCAGCGCGGAGTTAATGTAGGTGCCCGTGATCTTGCCCCGGGCCGGCGCCATGTTGTCGTCGATGCGCCGCCACGATGAGACCATGCAGCGGGTGCCCCGCGCCGCCTCGATGTAATTGCCGAATGGCTGCGCGTAGATCAGGAAGGCGTCGGCCAGATTGTGCAGCCTGACCCCGATCTCCTCGGAGGACTTGTAGGCGAGCGGCCTTATGTAGACGTCCGAGGTGAAATGGTTGCGCGCCAGCAGGTCCTTGGTGATCTCGCTCAACTCCTCGACGCCGTGAGGCAGTTGCATCTTCAGGATCTTGGTCGACTGGGTCAGCCGCTGGTAGTGCTCTTCGACCCGGAACAGGTACAGCTGGCGACGGCTCTCGTTCCAATAGGCGCGGATCCCCTCGAAGCAGCCGGTCCCGTAGTGGAGGGCGTGGGTCATCGGACCGAGGCGGCAGTCGCGATATCGGCGCATCTCGCCAGCGAAGTAGACCCAGGCATCCTCCCGATCGAAGGCACCGGCCGGCGCCGGGCTTGCCGTCGCCTGCTCCATGACCATCTGACCGGAGCCGCCGCTGGCAGCTGAAGCGTCCATGCCACCCTCCTAAAACCGCCCTGGCCGGTGGGCCGAGATGCCTCGATCACTATACGTCCGCGGCCGACGCGAGCCCGGCGGCCGAGTTGGCGTGAGGCCATGGGCCCTGTGGGTGGTACCATCCGGCCACATCATGCGAACGCCACGTCTAAGTTCGGGCGTGACGCGCTGGCTCGTACCCGGCCTCCACGTCAAACGCTGGCTGGGGGTCACGATCTTCGCCATCGTGGCTATCAGCCTGGGGATCAGTTACGCCCTGCGCGACTTCTACCTGCACGCCCACCTGCCCGCCTTCACCTACGGCCTGACTCTGCAGTTCTGGCCGCGCTGGGTCCGGGCCGCCATCTTTGCCGGCATCGGTCTGGTCCTCCTGGCCCTCGGACTCTACAAGCTGACACAGTCCCTGCTGAGCCCGTTCCCGGGCGGCAACAAGGCCCTGGTGGAGCGGCTCTACGACTTTCGGCGTCTGCGCAAGGGACCTAGGATCGTGGCGATCGGAGGTGGCACGGGCCTGTCCACGCTGCTGCGCGGGATCAAACGGCACAGTGGCAACGTGACCGCCCTGGTCACTGTGGCCGACGACGGGGGAAGCTCAGGGCGCCTCCGCGAGGAATACCGGGTGCTGCCCCCGGGTGACTTCCGCCAGTGCCTGACCGCCCTGGCGGACGTGGAGCCCCTGATGACCGAACTCTTTCAATACCGCTTCGAGGAGGGCTCCCTGCGGGGGCATTCGTTCGGCAACCTCTTCATCATGGCCATGACCGCCGTGACCGGCGACTTCGAGCACGCCCTGCGGGAGTCCGGTCGGGTGCTCGCGGTGCGCGGCCAGATCGTCCCCTCGACCCTCGAGAGCGTGACCCTGTGCGCCGTCTCCGGCGAGGAGGTCTTGGTGGGAGAGTCGCGCGTGCCGACGGGCAAGCAGCCCATCGAGCACGTCTTTCTCGTGCCGGATCACCCTCAGCTGAACCCGGAGGCTCAGCTCGCGATCATGAACGCCGAGATGATCGTGGTCGGTCCGGGCAGCCTCTATACCAGCCTGCTGCCGAACCTGCTCGTGGACGGGATGGTGGAGAGCCTGCGCAGCTCTCCCGCGATAAAGGTCTATGTCTGCAACGTGGCAACCCAAGCCGGAGAGACCTCGGGCTACTCCATCCACGACCATGTCGAGACCCTGGAACGGTACGTGGGACCGGACCTCTTCGATGTGGTGGTGGCCAACAGCAACCTCGGGCTGCCGCTGTCACCAGCGGCGGTGGAGGCTGGGATCCGCCGGGTGACCTTCGATCGCAAGCAGCTGGTTGGCGGCGGAGGCCGCCCCCGCTACGTTCTGGCCGACCTCGCCAGCAACAGGCTCACGACCCACCACGACCCCGACAAGCTGGCCCGGGTGCTGATGAAACGGGTCTGGGGCAAGGTCTGAGCTACACCTTGCCGAGCAGGGCGTTCTCGGCCAGGAGGTTGCCCGGGAGGACCGTCTGGATTGAGGGCTTTGGTTGCAGCGCCTCCCCCACCAGCTCGTCCAGCAGGGTGGCGAAGCTGACTCCGCTGGCCTCCCAGAGGTAGAAGGCGAGCGAGCCCGGGATCGTGTTGACCTCGTTGAGACTGAGCTCGCCGCTCTGGGACAGAAGGAAGTCCACCCGGACGGTCCCCCGGCATCCCAAAGCCGAAAAGGCCTTCGCGGCGAGACGTTGCACCTCGCCCCGAAGGTCCTGGGGGATCTTGGCCGGCAGTTCCCGGCGGGAGTCGCCCTTGGCGCCATCTCCCTTCGACTTCTGGGCCAGGCTCCCGCCCGGGGCGTACTTGTCGGAGTAGGAAAGAACCCCCGGCCCCTTCAGCGGCCGTTCCACCTCGCTCACGAGAGGGTTTCCGCATGAGCGCACGGCACAGTTCAGGTCCTGGGCCCCCCTGACGGCGGGCTCCACCAGAAGCTCGGAGTCGAACGAGAGGGCGAGGCTCGCCGCCTCCGTCAGCTCGTCCCGGCTGGAAGCCAGGCTGACTCCGATGCTGGAACCTCCGTGATTCGGCTTGACGACAGCTGGAAGTGGGACCTCGTCCGCAAAAGCCTGGAAGTCCTGAAGTGAGCGTGCCAGGCGGGCTTCGACGACAGGGATCCCCGCAGCCCGCAGCAGCTGCTTGCAGCGGAACTTGTCCATGGCCAGAGAGCTCGCCATGAGTCCGCTGCCGACCACGGGGATGCGGGCCAGGTCGGCGAGAGCAGCCAGCACCCCGTCCTCGCCCATGCCACCGTGGGTCAGAGGAAAGATGACGTCGACCGCCATCTCCCTTGGCGGCCGCAGCCGGGAAGCGGCTCCCTGACGGAAGCGACCGGTGGCGAGATCCAGCGAGACCGGATCGCCATCCTCGGGCAGGCTGGTGCGAAACCTGGTCAGCTGGGAGAACCCAGGATCGGTGAGCCATACCCCCTGTTTGGTGATGTAGATGGGTATGACCTCGGCTCCCAGCTCGCTCAGGACCGGCATCACCTGGCACGCCGTTATCACGCTGATCTCGTGCTCTGGGGAGGTGGAGCCGAAGACGGCCGCGATCCTGGTTCCCTTGCGCATCAACTTCCCTCCAGGTACTGGTCGGGCAGGTCGTTCTCAAACAGGACGACGCTGCCCACGCCCGCGACCGATGGCAGGATCTTCTGGGCCTCGGCCAGGTCGGCGACCACACTCACCTGATGACCCGGGAATCCGCGCCGGTCGAGCCCCATGCGGATGGGAGCGCTTCGCCGGGGTCCGACCAGGATCACGTGGGTGCAGACGTCGGCAGCCATCTCCCCCAGGTCGATCATGTTCTGCTCCTGCTCCGGCCCCAACTCAATGTATCCAGGGGTGACCAGGACCCTGCGCACTCCGGGCAGAGCCCCAAGCAGCCTCAGTGCCTCGGCAGCCCCGTCAGGATTCGAATTGTAGGCGTCGTCGATGATCGTGATGCCGGCGTTGCGGGTGACCTCCAGGCGATGGGCGGCCCCCCGCAGCCGCCCCACCTTCTGCTTGAGCTCCGCCAGCGGCTGCCCCAGCTCTATCGCCACCGCCAGGGCGCAGAGGAGGTCGGAGAGGAGGTGGCGGCCGTACAGCGGGGTCACGAGGCTCAAATCCTCACCGGAGCTGCCCCGAAGCCGGAAGGAGGTCCCCTCCGCGGTGACCTCCTCGTCCTCCACCCAGAACCGGTCCTGATCCGTCCCCACCTGAACCAGGCGGGCCCGCAGATGGCTCAGCAGCACGTCCTTCTCCGCGATGGCGGACGGCATCACGGCGAATCCCCCTTCCGGGACCGCCGCCAGCAGCTCCGACTTCGCTTCGGCGATTCGCCTGCGAGTGCCGAACCTCTCCAGATGCATCAGGCCGATGGCCGTGAGAATGGCCACCCGGGGCTCTGTGAAGGAGCAGATCTCGGCGATCTCACCGGGTCTGTAGGCTCCCATCTCGACAACCGCCACGCGGTGCTCCGGAGCCAGCCCCTCGTTGATCGCGCGGCAGACGCCGAGGGTGGTGTTGAAACTCTCCGGAGTGGCGAAGCAGGGTGAGTCCGCGCTGTCCAGCAACTGCTGCAGCAGGACCTTGGTTGTGGTCTTGCCGTAGCTGCCCGTGATCCCGATCACCAGGGGCCCAGAGGCTCGCAGCCGAGCCCTCGCCATGCCGATGTACCGGCGTCGCTGCCCAGCCTCGTAGGGGCTGAGCAGAGCGGTCGCCAGGCTGAGCGCGGCCACCAGGACCAGATCCACCAAACCCATCGCGAGGGCGCCCTCCGGGCCGGCCCAGAAGGCGAAGAACAGCGCGACCAGGGTCAGGCCGGCGGCGCTCAGGGCCAGCCTGCGGGCGCGCCTGGTCCAGGTGAGCCTCGAGCGGGTGGCAAACGGCCGGTAGAGGCCAAGGGGTAGGACGGCCGCCAGGATCAGGGCCGGTAGCAGCACCCTCCTGGTGAGCACAGCTCCCGCCAGCGCCAGCGCGATCCCGCCCAGCGCCAGCGCCAGCTGCCAGGGCAGCTTCTCCCGCAGTCGCCGCCTCGCGGTGGGCCAGAGGCGGGAGGGCAGGTACTCGTCGAGCTGAAAGAGGTAGAGCCAACCCAAAAGCTGCCTCAGGGAGGTGCAGACCCCGACCACGGCCAGCACCGCGGCCTGCCACGCGTACAGCTCCACTGGCTCAGACCTCCGCTGCCATGAAGGAGTCGAAGATCACGGCGAACCGGACCGCCTCGTCCGCGAAGGGGAAGTGGCCGCTGTTCTCCAGGACCACCAACTCCGAGGTGGACACGATGGCCCGGAGCCTCTCGGCATGAGGCCTGAGGGGCAGCTCCTGGTCTTGGGCGCCCCAAATGATCAAGGCGGGGATCGAGATCTCGGACGCGATCTCGCTGAGGTCCTCACCGACAGCGGCCACCAAGGTGGGCCGCAGAGCGGGCGCGGCCGCCCGGTAGTCCGGTGACCCGAACCGCTGGATCAGCAGCTCCTGGGCCCTAGCCCCGACCGGATCCGGAAGGGGGCGCGTCAGCGTACGCAGGGCGCGATAGGTCCTGACCCTGATCCCGGGCGCGGCCTGCGCTTCAGGGCGGATGCCGGAAGGCGCGCAGAACAGGACCCGGTCGGGGCCGGGGGCGCCCGCGGCGAGCCGCATGGCGATGGCGCCCCCGTACGAGTGGCCGAGCAGGCTGTAGCCGTCCCTGGTCCGATCGGCCAGCCAGCGACTCACCAGGGAGGCGTAGCTGGCGGTGGTCCAGCCTCCCTGGCCGAGAGGGGATTCCCCGAAGCCGGGAAGGTCCAGGGCGAGCATCCGCCTCCTGGTCCGGCTCAGGCGCAGCAGACCCGCGAATGTCGCAGCACTCGCCCCCCATCCGTGCAGGAGCACGATCGGCGGATCCTCCCCGGGACGATCCAGCCAGGAGACCGACAGGCCGTCCACCTGGCCGCTCGCCCTGGAAGCGGCAGTTCTAGGACCGTCAGTCGGCATTGGCACTGGAGTCTACCGGCAGCGCGGGATCACGCATTCGCGGCAAGCGGACCCAAGGTGGGCGAGGACGCCACCACCGGGGCCGGACAACCTTAAGCGCTGTCTCAGCCGGTGATCGTCGATTTGTGTTGAGATCGCACGATGTCGAGCTCTATAATCCCGCCTGCCGTGTCCGACCCGCCCTTGGATTCCCGCCCCACCCGGGTACTGGTAGTGGACGACGAGGCGTCCATCACGGAGTTCATCGAACTGGGCCTGCGGCGTGAGGGGTTCGAGGTCCGCACTGCGCCCGATGGCCGGGCCGCGTTGACAGCCGTAGACCAGTTCCGCCCGGACGTGGTGATCCTGGACATCATGATGCCCAGGATGGATGGGCTCAGCCTGACCAAGGAGCTGGCGGGAGACCACCGTCGCAGCCTGATCATCCTCAGCGCCAAGGACGAGACCAAGGATCGCATCACCGGCCTGGAGCTGGGAGCCGACGACTACCTGGTGAAGCCCTTTGACTTCGGAGAGCTGCTCGCCCGGGTCAGATCGGTCCTGCGGCGCCGCCAGCCGGAGCAGGCGGCCCTGCTCCTCGTGGGATCCTTGGAGCTGGACCGGAGGCGTCGGATCGCTCGCTATCAAGGGGAGCAGATCGACCTCTCACCTCGGGAATTCGACCTGCTCTCGTTTCTGGCCGAACACCAGGGCGTGGTCGTGGAACGGGACCGGATCCTGAACGCGGTCTGGGGCGTTGCCTTCTACGGGGACGACAACAACCTGGAGGTTTACGTGCGCTACCTGCGCCGCAAGCTGGGCGACTCGGAGCGCAAGCTGATCCAGACTGTGCGTGGCGTCGGGTACCGGCTTGTCGTCGACTGACGGCCGGGTCCGGTGGTACCACAGCCTGCGCTGGCGCCTGACCCTGAGCTTCGTCGCCCTGATGGCAATCCTACTGGCGGTCGCGGGGACGATCGAATACTCGCTACTGCGCGGCGCGGTCATATCCAGTCGCTCGCAGACTATGACCACCGCCTTTCAGGATGCCAGAGCGGTCTTGCTTCGACTGGAGCGAACCCGCGCCACCCACGGGCGCAAGCCCCTCGGAGATGCCGCCTTGGCCAAGGCGCTGGTCGACCAGCTGGCGCTCGGCCGCCTCTCCGCGGTCGTGGTCGGCCCCAACCTGACCCGGCTGGCGTCCGCGGCCCCGGGCAACCCGCCCCATCCGCCGGTCGTCGCGGGCCCGAGTGCTCCCCTGGCCGGCCACTCGGTCCTTCTGGCTGCGGCGGACTTCGATACTCGCAGCGCCCCCATGCTGATCACAGCCGGGTCGAGCACCGATCTGGTGATGGTCTTTCCGCTGGCGGCGAGAACCGGGCGCGACCTGGGAGCAGCCGTGCTGTCGGAGTCGGCCGCGCCTCTCGAGGGAGAGTTGTCCACCGCCGCCCTGGTGATCGAGCTGGGCAGCCTGGCCGTACTCCTGCTGGCCCTTGGGACCGGACTTTGGATCACAACCCGCTCGATGCGGCCCCTCCAGCAGCTGACGGGAGCGGCCGCCTCGCTGGGAGCGGGAGACCTGAGCCAGCGCTCGGGCCTCACACCAAGGGGCGACGAGGTGGGCGTCCTGGCCAAGGTCTTCGACGAGATGGCGGAGAGCGTCGAGCGCACGGTCAGGGTGCGAGAGGAGGCGGAACGACAGATGCGCCAGTTCATCGCCGACGCCTCACACGAGCTGCGCACTCCGCTCACCTCCATCAAGGGATATTTGGAGGTCCTTCAGCGCGGAGCCATCGCCGATCCCGCCGCCGTCACCAGGGCGCTCGCCACCATGTCCCAGGAGGCAGAGCGGATGCGCCGCCTGGTGAGCGATCTCTTGACCCTGGCCCGAGCCGACCAGGGTCAGACGCTCCAGCTGCGCCCCGTCGACCTGGCCGGCTTTCTGGAAGAATTCCTGGAGGCCCGGGAGGGGAACGTCATCCGCGACCTGGGACCTAACCTCATGGCCCTGGCCGACCCTGACGCGCTCTTCACGATCTGCCAGAACCTCCAGATCAATGCCGAACGCCACGGGGGAGGTCAGCAAGTCGAATGGCGAACCGTGGAATCGCCAGACCAGGTCGGGTTCTGCTGCGCGGATAGAGGTCCGGGCATCTCCGAAGAGGACCTCCCGCATGTGTTCGAGCGCTTCTATCGCGCTGGCGGCTCTCGGTCGCGCCAAGACGGAGGCAGCGGCCTCGGGCTGGCCATCGTCCAGTCATTGGTGGAGCGACAGGGTGGAGCCGTGCGGGCCGACTCGAAATTTGGCGACGGCGCCAGCTTCACGGTCTGGCTGAGGCGGGCCCGAGCGTCGGACTGGCGCCCCGGTCAGAGCTGACCGCCTACAGAGGGCGACGCATGACCACCATCCTGGTCACCCCCGGCCACTCGGACGGCTCGACTGAAAGGACCACCTCCCCATCCGCCGCGCAACTCCTGGGGACCGACTGGCTGGGTTCGCCGTCATCGAGCAGGACCTCGAGTCGTACTCCTCGGGGCAACCGGTCCAGGGCAACCCTGGTCCGCACGAAGGTCAGAGGGCAGCCGACACCACGAAGGTCGAGTCGGGCGGGCTCAGGCGGTCCATTTCCGGCGGCTCCTCCCACCTCGTTCCCTGGGCCCTCTGCCCCAAGCGTTTTCGTAACCATCTCGGTCGTGCTACCGTAGCACTGACATATGAAGCATTTATTGCGACACCCGCTCTCCGCGGTCCTCCTGGTCTTGGTGATCCTCTTCGTTGCCTTTTTTGTGGTTCTGCCCGCCGTCAGCCTCATCATCCACCTGCTCATCGGGCTGGCCATAATCTGGGTGTTGTTCTCACTGTTCCGGGTTTTCCGCCACCACCAGCCCGCGACCAGAGCCTGAGCGCAGGTCGAGGTCGGCCGAAGCACCGAATGCACACGCTCTGGTTGACGACCTGGAGCGGCGTCGAGCGATCGCCGGTGTGCTAAGAGTCTGAAGGCCGCTGGGCGACATCCTCAGAGGCGGTCGAAAGCGCCACTGCGTCTGCCCGCACGTTCGAAGTAGGCGAACAACAGGTAGGCGGCACTGGCCCATGATGCCCCCACCAGCAGCTCCCAGAGGATGTCGGGCGCGGCCGCCGTGAACGACGCGCCCTGCGCCAGCATGCGCCCCGCAGCGATCCCATGGGTCAGGGGCACGATCTGAGCGAGATCCCGAAGAGGCGCCGGAAGCTGGCGCAGAGGCACCTCCACCCCACAAAGCAGGATCATCAAGAAGTAGGCGATGTTGGAGATGAGGAACACGTCTCGAACCCGCAGCCCCACCGAACCCAGTGCCATGCCGAACCCGGTGCAGGATGCGCAGGTCACGATGACCGCCAGGGCCAGCCCGGGCAGGGCGGTCGGCGGTGGGCGGAAGCCCAGGAGCAGCGCCGAAAACAGGAAGCCGAAGATGCAGGTCTGGAGGGCGGAGATCACAACCTGCAGACCACGACCGAGGAACAGGGCCAGGCGGTTCCCGTGGTGGTGAGATAGGTGCGGCGCAGCTCCTCGATCTCAACCGCAGGCCGCGCGGAGGAGGCGGTTGGAGCAGGCACAGGACTGGGAAATATACCCGCTCAGCCCACCCCGGGGAAGCTTCGAACTGGGCTCAGCGCCGACCCATGAGCTGCACCTCGAGGCATGCCTCCATGGGCAGCTCGGCGACCCCCACGGCAACCCGGGCATGGGTCCCCGCCGGACCGAGGATGGCCACCAGGAGTTCCGAGGCTCCGTCCGCTACCTCCGGCTGGCGGGCGAAGTCGGTCGCACATCGCACGAAGACGGTCATGCTCACGAGCCCCGCGATCATGCTCAAGCCGCCCGCAGCCGTGGCAAGGGAGGCCAGGGCGCCAAGAGCGGCCTGCCTGGCAGCGACGACCCCCGCCTCGACGGTCATCGTCTCCCCCAGCCGTCCCGTCATCACCCGCCCATCTCTCATTGGGAGCACACCCGATGTGACTATCAGGGATCCCGCGGCGACGAAGGGGGCGTACTTCGCCACCGGCGCCGGGGGGACGGGCAGGGTCAAACCGAGGCCCCTGAGCCTAGCCTCGGGGGAGTCCGCGTTCTGGTCTTCTGTCAAGGGGGAGCCTCCGCATCCAGCCGGCTGCGACGGCGCCGCAGTCCCATAAACATACCGACGAGCAGCACGACCAGGAAAGCGGCCACCAGTGGCGGGACCCAGGCTGGCAGTGAGAGCCTGAAGCCAGATCCCTTGGCAGGACGCGGCCGTTGTGTGTGGCTCGGTGGGGTGCTGGGAGGAGGGCTGATCGGGATCGGGCTGGTCGCCCCCACGGCCTGCAGCGGGACGGGGCCGGGGGCTGAGGTGTCCACCAGTTTGGCGGTTGCCGCGAGGCGGGTCGAGCCATGCCACAGCGCGGCCAGAACGGTTGGGGGATTGGTCCCCTCCACGGAGAGCCCGGTCACGTCATCCGCCGGCAGCCCAGTCTGCCATGGCTGCCAGGTCGACCCTCCATTGATGCTCCGCTGCAGGCCGCCGCCGCTGCTGCCCCCGTTGTCGCCCCCGACGTACACGACCGTCGGGTTATTGGGGTCGAAGGCGATCGTGTTGACGCTCCAGAGAGCTCCCTGAGCCAGGCTGACCGTCTGCCAGGCGCTGCCACCGTTGTCCGAGAGCATGAGGCCCTTCAAGGTCCCGACGAGAATTGGGGGATTGCTCGCACCCCTGGCCAGGGGGCCAATCCCAATCGCGAAGACGGGAGCCCCGCCCGGATCCCCGCCGCTCACGGCCTGCCAGGAGGTGGCCTTCCCAACCGCCAGATTGGAGTACAGGTTGGCGCTCGCGACCGTGCTGTCGGAGCCTGCCAGCACGCCCAGTGGGCTGGCGACTGTGATCCCCACCGAGCTGATGCTGGTCCCCTGCAGCCCGGCCGGTTCCCAACCGACTCCGGTGCCACCCACATAGACCCCGGAATTGGTGCCGAGGACGACCGCGTCCGACCCGACCGCGATGGCGCGGACGTCGAGATTGCGCAGACCGGCGTCGTCTGCGCTCCACAGGCTCCCCGCATCGCTGCTGCGGTAGATGCCCCGAGTCTCGGTTCCGGCATAGGCCACGTCGCCACCGCTGCCAAAGGCAACCGTCCAGGTCCAGGCCGTGATCGAGGTTTGGGCCCAGGTCTGACCGCCGTTGGAGCTGCTGTAGACCCCGCGAGTGGTGGCCGCGAGGAGGTCCTGGGGCTGGGCGGGGTCGGCGACCATCTGCCAGACGATCGCGTGCTGTGAGGCCGGAAAGTCAGGTCCTCCAAGGCTAGCCCACCCCGGGGACTGGGCGGTCGCCGGCTGGGCCATCAGGGCCAGCAGGAGGGCCCCTCCCACGAGCACCGTGACGCCGCCGAGCCACCGGGCCAGAGACCTCTTCACCAGAGCGCCCGTCTCACGATGGTCTGGTCGCGTTCCGGGCCGACCGAGACGAGCTCAACCGGCGCCCCCGCCAGCTCCGCGATGCGCTCCACGTACCGCCGGGCGGGAGCCGGAAGCTCCTCGTAGCGGCGAGCGTCGCGGGTTGAGCACCCCCACCCAGGCAGGTCCTCGTAGACCGGTTCCAGGTGTTTGAGATGGGAGATGTTGGCCATCGGATGGTCCATCGCCTCCCCCTTGCTCACATACCCCTTGCATACCCTGACCATGGGGAGCTCGTCGAGGACATCCAGCTTCGTCAGAGCGATGCTGTCGATCCCGTTCACTCCCACGGAGTAGCGGGCGATGTTGGCATCGAACCAGCCGACCCTCCGCGGCCTGCCGGTGGTGGTCCCGTATTCGGACCCGCGTTCCCTCAGGTACTCACCCAGGGCATCCTCCTGCTCGGTCGGGAATGGGCCATACCCGACCCTGGTCGTATAGGCCTTGAAGACCCCCAGGGTCGCCGTTACGTGGCGGGGCCCGAGCCCCGCCCCGGCGAGGGCCCCCCCCGAGGATGGGTAGGAGCTGGTGACGTAGGGGTAGGTGCCGAGGTCGAGGTCGAGCATCGTGCCCTGGGCTCCCTCCAGGATCACCTTCTCCTGCCTTGACACCGCCTCCTGCAGGATGGGGAAGGGATCCCGGATGAAGCGGTCGAGGCGCTGAGCGTACTCGGTGTACTCGGCCAGGATCTCCGCCTTGGTGAAGGGGGGAGCGGAGTAGAGCTTGACCAGGGTGTCGTTCTTCAGTGGCAGCACGAAATCGAGCTTCTTCTCCAGGAACCGGAGCTTCTGCAGATCTCCTACCCGAAACCCTATCCGCCTCACCTTGTCGCTGTAGGCGGGACCAACCCCTCGGTAGGTGGTCCCGAGTCGGTCATCACCTCGAGCCGCCTCCTCGAGGCGGTCCAGCACCGGGTGATAGGGCATGATCATGTGGGCCCGGTCGCTGATGACCAGGTTGGCCAGGTCGGCGCCCGCCGCCTCCAGGGCGTCTATCTCGGCTAGCAGCACCTTGGGGTCTAGGACCACGCCGTTGCCGATCACGCAGGTGGTTTTGGCATGCAGGATCCCCGAGGGGATCAGGTTGAACTTGAACGTGCGGCCATCGACGACCACGGTGTGGCCGGCATTGTTGCCCCCCTGGCTGCGGAGCACGATACGGGCGTCCTCGGCCAGCAGATCCACTATCTTGCCCTTGCCCTCGTCGCCCCACTGGCCCCCGACGCAGACGATCACTCCCACCCTGCGGTCACCTACTCGGGCTCCTGATGGGTGTGGTCCACATCCTTGAACGCGGTCTGCCCGGCGTTGAAGAAGAGCTGCAGGCGGCGCACCGGACCGTTGCGGTTCTTGGCTATGTCCAGCTCGGTTATGCCGGGGTCCTTGCCGTCCTCATGCATCCCCGGACGGTACAGGAACATCACGATGTCGGAGTCCTGCTCGATGCTGCCGGAGTCCCGCAGGTCGCTGAGCTGGGGACGGCGGTCCTGGCGCCGTTCCGACTCCCGGTTGAGTTGGGAGACCGCAATCACCGGCACGTCGAGCTCACGGGCCAGGCTCTTCAGCCCTCCGGAGATCTCCGACACCTCCTGGGCCCGGGAGTCCGAACGGCTCTGGGAGCGCATGAGCTGCAGGTAGTCGACGATGAACAGGTCGACCTGGGAGGTGGCCCGGAGCCGCCGGGCCTTGGCCCTCATCTCCATCACCGAGAGCCCCGGGGTGTCGTCGATGTAGATGGCGGCCCGGCTCAAGGTGTCCATGGCCTCTGCGATCCTGGGCCAGGCGTCGTTGCCAAGCTGGCCCGTCCGCAGGCGGTAGGCGTCCACCGACGCCTCGCTGCAGAGGAGCCGCTGCACCAGGGTGTCGCGGCTCATCTCGAGGCTGAACAGGGCGACCCCATGCTGGCGCCGGACTGCGGCGTTGCGGGCGACGTTGAGCACGAATGAGGTCTTCCCCACCCCCGGCCGGGCGGCCACCACGACCAGCTCGGAGCGCTGAAAGCCCGAGGTGACGGCATCCAGTTCTCCGAAGCCGCTGGCGACGCCCGTCACCGACCGCACCTCCCCCTGGTGGAAGGCGTGGCTCAGAGCCTCCCACGTGGTCACCAGCTGCTTGCTGATCGCCTCGAACTCCCCCTTGGGCCGCCCCCGGTCGGCGACCGCGAAGACCGTCCTCTCGGCATCCTCGATGGCTGACTGAGCATCCAGCCGCTCGTCGAACCCGAGCTCGGCCAGCTTGCCGCCCGCCTGGATGAGCCGGCGCTTGACCGAGTGGTCATGGACGATCCGGGCGTAGTAGCTGACGTTCGCGGCGGTCGGCACCCCCGCCGCCAGGGAGGTGAGCACCGGCAGCCCACCGACGCGCTCCAGGGTCCGCTGCCTCTCCAGCTCGTCCGCCAGGGTCAGGGTGTCCAGGGGAGTTCCCTGGGAGAAGAGGCTCAGCATGGCTCGGAATATGTCGGCGTGGGCATCGAGATAGAAGTCGTCCGGCTCCAGGGTTCCCACCACCTGTCCGATCTGATCTTTGTCCAGGAGCAGTGCGCCCAGCACCGAGCGCTCGGCGTCGAGGTTGTTGGGAGGGACCCTGAGGAGGGCGGCCGGCCGGATCTCCGGCCGGACTGTCACGCGGCGACGACCCGGACCTTGACCCGGGCCTCGACCTCGGAGTGCACCTTGATCACCGCTTCGTACTCACCGATCTCATGCGCGGGCTCGAACTCGATCTTGCGACGATCGACCTGCACTCCCAACTTCGACTCCAGGGCCTCCGCGACATCTATGTTCACGACCGCCCCATAGAGCTTGCCGGTGTCGCCGGCGCGAGCCGCGATCTCAACCAGGGTTGCGCTCATCTGCTCCGCCAGGGCGCGGGCGGCCACCATCTCCGCCTCCTGCCGGTGGCGTTGGCGGTCTCGTTGAGCCCTTATCTGGGCCTCGGCCCTCGGCTGGGCCGGCTGGGCCAGCCTCCTCGGGAGCAAAAAGTTGCGGGCGTAACCGTCCGCCACCTCCTTGACATCCCCCGCCTTGCCGGTCCCGGACACGTCATTGGTGAGTATTACCTTCAATGCGATGACTCCTGAGTGGGTGGAAGCGAGTGAGAGTCCGCCTCTGGATCGGACAGCCCCCCTTCCCCTGACTCCGCGGAACGGTACCACGGCTGGGGCTCCCTCTGGGCGCTGGATTCCCGGCTTGCCCGCCGGAGGTTGGTCAGGCTCCTGGCCATGGAGCTTAGCCTGACCGCGCTGGCCACGCCCCGGGCCAGGTCGCGATCGAAGACGCTGGTGCGCTGCCGAATCTGCGCCTCGACATCGGCCCGCAACTCCTCGGGCACCTGGGAGTTGAAGGTGCGCACCGCCAGCACCGTGAGCGCCACGGTGTCCATCTGCCCAACCAGGGGAACCCACGCGGGAATGTCGACCACGGGGTTGAGGATCACGGCCAGGGCTCCCGCCAGAGCCGCCTTCGGCGCCTTGGGCGTGCGCGGATCCCGCGCCAGACAGTAGGCGAGGCGGAGTTGCTGGGGCAGCTCCAGGATCAGGCTGCGGATGCGCTTGACGCGCGAGATTACGGTCATCAGTTGGTGATTAGGACCCCCGAAATCGGACAACCCCAGTCTAACCTGCGCCGCACACGGCTACCGAGTAGGGCCGCCCGCTTCCCCCGGGCGTGGCCACCACGACGAGCGGTCCTGGTCGAGAAGAATCAGGGCGCGCTCCTCATCGGAGGAGTCCCCGGCCTGCAGCCGGCCATCCAGCAGAGCCTCGACCAAGAGCCGTTTGGCGCGCCCGATCCAGGGACCGTCCGAGAGCCCGAAATGCTGCTTCAAACGGTTGCCTCCGAGCGGGGCGTCCAGACCCCTTGGATGCTCTTCCCCCACCCGCCGCATCCGCTCCTCAAGATCATCGAGCTCATCTGTGCCCGGATACGAGGAGGCACGGGTGTCCGCCCTGGCCAGCTCCAGCAGCAACGGGCCCAGCGCGCCGGCGTCCCGCCAGAGACGTCTCACTGCGGAATCCGCCCACTCCTTGCGGTACTGGATGGGGCGCATGTGCATCTCCACCAACCGCTGCACCTGCCCGACCTCGGAATTGGAAAAGCGCAGGCGCCTCATCACGACTCCCGCTATCTCGGCCCCGACCCGTTGGTGGCGATGGAAGGTGGGTCCGGCCGGGGTCGGGACCAGGGTGTCCGGTTTACCGATGTCGTGGAACAGGACGGCCAACCGCAAGACCTTGCCGGAGGGTGCCAGGTCCAGAGCCATGGCCGTGTGTTCAAACACGTCGCCCAGGTGATACCCCCCCTGAGCCACGGAGTGCATGCGATCCAGCTCGGGCAGGACCTCAGCCAGGATCCCGGTGCGGCGCAGGATGTGCATGCCAGCCGACGGCCGAACCCCCAGGAGCAGCTTGACCAGCTCATCGCGGAGGCGCTCCGCGGAAACGATCCGCAAGCGGTGGCGCGCCCGGCTCATCGCCTCCTCGACACCGTCCGCCAGCTCGAAATCGAGCTGGGAGGCGAAACGCGCCGCTCTGAACATCCGCAGAGGATCCTCGTCAAACGTCTGATCGGGGTCCAGAGGCGTCCTCAGCACCCGGGCTCGTATGTCCGCCAGGCCCCACCCGGTCGGATCCAGCAGCAGGCGCCGCCCGGTGAGCAGCAGGGTGTTGATGGTGAAGTCACGCCGCATCACGTCCTGCTCCAGGGTGGCGGGGGCCACCTGGGGTTTGCGGCTCTCCCTGGAGTAGGCCTCACTGCGGGCCCTTACTAGCTCCACCGTGAAGCGGGACCCCCCGCTCAGAGGAAAGGACACCTGGGCCGTGCCGTAGCGCTCGAAGGCGACCACCTTGCCCCGCCTGCCCCAGCGGCGGGAAAGCCACTGAGCGCCTCGCTCCGCGTCCACTCGGTCCAGGACCAGGTCCACATCCGGCGAGCTCGCCCGCCCCATCACCAGATCCCGAACGTAGCCCCCGACCACACAGGCGCGCGTCCTGAGATCCCGCTCCATCTCCTCCAGCGAGTCGATGAGCAGATCCGGGGCAGGGTCGGCGGGCAGGACGGTGACCTGGGCGCGGCGCTCAGGCATCCACCAGCTCCTCTGCCGGGCCCTGGTCCATGGTCGGCTCCAGGATCTCGTCGCAGAAGGGACAGTAGCTGCGCAGCTCCAGCTCCTCTCCGCACTCCCCATGCAATTGCCCGGCGCTCGCTCCACGCCAGCGCCGCAGCTCCCGTATCACCGGGTCCAGGGTCCGGCCGACCTCGGTGAGCCGGTACTCCGCGCGTGGGGGCCGCTCCGAATACGTGCGACTCTCGACCAGCCCGCCCGCCTCGAGGCGCCTCAGGCGCTCGGCGAGAACGTTGGACGCGATGCCGGGCACGGCTCGGCCGAGATCAGTGAACCGCAGCGGCCCTCCCTGCAGGGCGGCCACCACCAGCAGCGTCCAGCGATCGCCGACAGCCTCCAGCGCCGCGGCCAGAGCGTCCTTCTCCCAAGCGGCCCCCATGTCCTGTGCCATACCACACATCTTGCGACCCTCAGCCCCCCAACGGCCGGCCGTCACTTTGGGAGTAAACTGGTTACTTGCAAGTTACCACCTACTGACTGGAGGCTCGAAGTGACAGATTTCCAAGGGGTCCGCGAGGCGGTCGCGGCGGTTCGGAGCCGCGGCCTGGGGTCGGTGGTCGGGATCGGGTCGAGACCTCCGTTCGGAACCGGGGTTGTGGTGGGACAGTCGCGGGTTGTGACGTCCGCCCACAACGTCCGCTGGGACCACCGACTGATGCACTTCGCTGATGGCTCCTCAAGGCGGGCGGAGGCGACCGTGCGGGACTGGGCTCGAGACCTGGCCGTGATCACAGTCGACACCGCAGACATAGCGGCCGCCACGTTCGCCGACTCGGCCCCCGGGCTCGGCGAACCGGTCCTGGCCGCAGCCCGCCCGGGCCCGCGGGCACTTCGGCTGACCATCGGCTATGTATCCTCGGTCGGCCCCGGAGGTGGTGACGACGAGGGCTTCGAGCACTCCGCCCCCCTGCCCCGAGGGAGCTCGGGGGGACCCGCGTGCAACGCCTCGGGAGAGGTTGCGGGGCTCAACACCAGGCGCCTGGGCGAGGGCTTCTACTGGGCCCTTCCCGCCGGCCCGGACCTGAACCGCCGTCTCGCCGAGCTGCTCGAGGGCCGGGTCGCACAAGCGGGCTGGCTCGGACTGGCCCTCCTCCCCCCGGAGATGGCTGGGCGGCTGCGCGAGGCCGTGGGGCTGTCCGCGCGGCCGGGGGCCCTCATTAGGGAAGTGGTCCCGGGAGGGCCTGCGGCGTCGGCTGGGCTGCTGAGAGGCGACCTGCTGGTGGGACTCGACGGCCGCGCTATCGCCAACCGGCAGGACCTGCGTGCGGCCCTGGGCGCGCTCACCCCAGGCTCCTCCTCGCGCGTGCAGCTGGTTCGCGGAACCGATGAGCTCGAAGTGGAGCTGACGGCGGGCGCCCCGCCGGAGGATCAGCCCAGGCACCGGCCCGGGCCGGGTCGCGGCAGGCACCACGGGCGGGGCTGACAGGTTTCGTTCAGTCAAGCGGAACGGACTGTTATCATCCGCCGATGCGACGTGTGTCGGGGGTCTGTTATGAGTCCGAGGTGGCCCACTGCCTCGGCTGACCACAAGGCAGCGCAACCCGCTGGGGCGCACGGTGCGGCTGCTGGGGTGGATGGCCGACCACGACGCCGGGGACTTCGGGGTGCGGGAGCTGGCGGCGGCCGTCGGGATGGCACCCAGCACCGTCCATCGTTCCCTGGGAGCGCTGGAGGACGAGGGCCTGGTCGACGCGGACCCGCAGTCGGGACGCTACCGACTGAGCCTGGGGTTCTACCGCCTCGCCCTCAAGGGGTCGCGCCGCACTCCACTTCGGGAGGTCGCCCGCCCGTTCGTGCTGGAGGCGGCCCGGGCGGCCGAGGAGGCGTGCCAGCTGGCGGTTTACGGGGAGATCCAGCTCGCGGTCATGCACCTGATGGAGATTCCCTCCACCAGGCGGTTGCAGGTTCGCGCCCGTCTCTACGAGTGGGTCCCGCTCACCAACTCCGCGGCCGGGATGGCGGTGATGTCCAGGCTCGACTCGGAGTCGGTGGTCGCCGCCTTCGCAGCCGCCAAGGGTTCCGCGTCGGGTTCCGAGCTGGCCGAGCGCTTGGACCAGGTGCGGCGGCGCGGCTTCGCGGCAGCCGTCGGCTGGGCCGAGCCAGGCTGCGTCGAGCTGGCCGCGCCCTACAACGGCTTTGAGGGTCGAGTCCAGGGAGCCCTCTGCCTGGGGCTGCCCCAGGCTCGGCACAGCCCCAAGCTGGAGGAGGCTCTGGGCAGCCTGCTGATGATGGAGGCTCAGAAGCTCACCCAGGCCCTGGAAGAGGCGGACCCGCGGGCCTGACCTCAGGCAGTCATGGATGTGAGCGGGTCGGCGTCCATGGCCAGCTCGAAGGCCCCCACCAGCCCCTGGTCCTCCCCCAGCTCCGCCCGCAGCAGGCGGCAGTGCTGGCGGGGAGCGGCGAAGCTCCCCCCCACCACACCCCGGACCATCTCATTCCAGAAGCCGGCGCCGGCACCAAACACCCCTCCGCCGAAGGCGATTCCGTCCAGGTTGAGCAGGTTGATGAGGCCGCCGACAGCCAGGCCCAGGTGTCGGGCGGCCTCCGACAGCACCAGAGCGGCCCTGCGGTCTCCGTCCTCCGCCGCACGGGAGACCGCTGCGGCGGTCTCCATCCCGGCCAGGGAGGCGATGGCAGTGCCCGACGCCAGAGCCTCCAAACAGCCCCGGTTGCCACAGGTGCAGACCGGACCGTCGGGGTCGGCCACCATGTGTCCGAATTCGCCGGCCTTACCCTGGGCGCCGCGGTAGAGACGGCCGCCGAGCACCAGGCCGGCGCCGATTCCCGTGCTGACCGTGACGTAGCCGAAGTTGCTGAAGCCACGACCGGCTCCCTGCCGGTGCTCCCCGAGCGCGGCCAGAGTGGCGTCATGGTCAACCAGGCAGGTGCTGCCCAGGGCGGACTCCACCGCGTCCTTCAGGGCGAACATCCTCCATCCAGGGAGATTGGGAGCTCCCTCGACCACCCCTGCGAAGGGATCCACCGGGCCGGGCACGCCGATGGCGACTATCCGATCCCGGGGATTGGACGGGCCGACCTCGTCCACCAGCCGTTTGATCTGGGCGACCACCGCCTCCGGCCCCTGGTGGGCGGTTCGGTCGCGAGCCCTGGCTCGGATCGCGCCGTCCCTGGCGAAGCGGGCGACCCTGACCCAGGTGCCGCCCAGGTCGAGGGCTATGATCGCGGGGGCCCCCTCAGCCGGCATCGCCGCCAAACCTCACGAGCCGGCCGTGGCAGGGCCCGCCAGATCACGCAGTCGGGTCACGTTGGCGCGGTCCGGCCCCTGGTGCTCCAGCCCAGGGACTTCCAGGATGAACGGGGCCTGCCGTAGAAGCGGGTCGGCCAGCATCCTCCGGAAAGCATCCGCCCCGATGAAGCCGTCCCCGATGTTCTCGTGACGATCACGGTTGGACGCCAGGGGTGCCTTGGAGTCGTTGGCATGTATCGCCCACAGCCGGTCGCCCCCGATCTCCCGCCGGATCTCCTCCGTCATGGCGTCAAGCCCACTCGCAGAGGCGAGGTCGTAGCCTGCCGTGAACGCGTGCGCGGTGTCGAGGCAGAGGCCGACCCGGGGGCTTGCGACGGCGTCCATCATCTGCCGGATCTGGGCGAAGCTGCTGCCCACGTTGTCCCCGGCCCCGGCGCTGTTCTCGATGAGGAGGCGGCTATCTCCCCCAGCCGCCTCCAAGGCGCGCCGCATCGCCCGAGACATCTGCGGCAGCGTCGCCTCGAAGCCCTGGCCCCTGTGCGAGCCCGGATGGAAGATGACCCCGCTTACCCCGAATCGATTGGCCAGATCCAGGTAGTGCGCGAGAGCGTCTTCCGAGGAGGCGAGGAGGTCCTCCCTGGCGGTGGCCAGGTTGATGAGGTAGACGGCGTGGAAGAAGAAGGAGCCGAGGCCGGTCTCCGCCATCCGCTGGCGAAAGGACGCCACGGTTTCCTCGGGCGGATCCAGGTGGCGCCAGGTCTGAGGTGCGGTCGGATGGACCTGCACAGCCTCGGCCCCTATCTCCAGGGCACGGTCGAAGGAGTTCAGAATTCCTCCCTTGACGGAGACATGAGCGCCTATCGTCACCACCTCAGGTACCAGACGAGGTCGCGGGCGGCACGTAGACGTCTGCCGGCGGGGGCGGATCGATGGCCGGGATCCGGCCAAAGTCGTAGTAGCGCAATGAGATCGGGCTCCTTCCGGTGACGGTCAACTCCAGCAGGTGGTAGTTCCCCTTGGCGATGTACAGACGCAATGATGAACTGGCCGGCCCCTCCTCCACCAGCCATACCCTATCGCCCCCGAGCGAGGCGGAGCGCAGCGAGAGAGGCGCCTTCAGATACTCCCGCAGAGTCGAGCCTATCCCGGAGCCCGTGAACGGGGCGATGCTCTGCAGGTACCGCGACGCCAGGGTCGGGGTCTGCTGCACCCAGGTGGTGGCCGGGTTGAGATCACCGGGAAGGGAGGTGATACCCAGCTGCTGGAGTCCGAGCGGAGATAGGACGTAGACCTTGTCAGAGACGGCCGTGACCTGGAGGCTGAGTGTGGGAGACCCCGGCACGGTTGTGACCACACTGCCGGAGAAGTTTCCATCTGGCAGGGTCGCGACCACGAAGGTGGTCGTCGTGACGCCGGCCTTGGCACTGCCGGAGATGCGAAACGACACGTGGGCCATCACCGTGGCCGATCTCTGGGTGATCGTCTGCACCGATGGCTGCTCCGAGCCGCACGCGGCCAGCAGCGGCACCAGCAGCAGAAGGGGAAGGATGGCCACGAACCGGCGCAGCCTGCTTGGGGACCAAGGAGACGTCACGGGCGGGACACCATGACCGCGATCACATAGAGAGCGTAGAGCCCTATGCCAATTGGAGCCACGATGCGGGCGTCGAGGCCCCGCGGCCCGATCGCGGCCAGGGCGACCAGGGCCCCGCTGGCGGTTGCGGCAGCGGCCAGGAACCCGATCCCAGACGGATTCCAGGGGGTGAAGCAGAGTCCGATGATGGCAGGCACGGTGGCCTGAAACACCATGGCCCCAGTGACATTGCCCAGAGCCAGCACATCCTTTCCCCGGGCAACCCAAAGGGAGCCTGCCACCATCTCCGGCAACTCGGTTGCGAGCGGTACCAGGAGCAGCGCCAGCACCAGAGCCGAGAGCCCCACGACTGCCGCGAGCCCGTGGAGAGCGAGCAGGAACAGCTCACTGGCCAGGGACAGCCCCAGCAGGGCCAAGAGCAGCTGTACGGCCCCACCCACAGCCGAGTTCGAGCGTAGATGGCCGTGCAGGAGGCGGGACCCGAGCAGGCGCTGCAGGGGCTCTGAATCCTGGTCCGGCAGGGTCCCGCTGCGCAGGCCACGCCGCACGAAGAGGGCGTATAGCCCGGCCAGGATCGCGGCATCCACCCATCTCAGCGGGGGCGGGGCGAAGGCGCCGAGGATGAGGAGCGCGTAGCTGGCGATGAAGGTGTAGAGGACGCCCGTGCTGGCCCCGGCGGGGACGGCCAGACGGCACCTGCCCTTGGCAAGGCACACCACGGCCGTGAGGCCCAAGCCCGCCGTCGCCAGCATGAACGGCGCCCCCAGAATGGCTCCGGTGGCGGTGGCGGCCGCGGTCGTCCCGCCTCCTATCAGGGCGACGACCGGGACTATGCTTTCCGGCAGTGCCGTGCCGATGGCGGCCAGGATGCTGCCGGTCGCCTGGTGGCTCAGGCCCAACCTCTCGGCCTGCCACTCGATGGAGTTGGTGAAGAGCGCCGCCGATGCCAGCATCAGGATCAGGCCGGCCAGGAAGAGTCCGGCTATGCCCACGGCATCACGGCCAGCGCATCTGTCCGCGACGGCGCGCCAGCACCGCGGCCGCCTCCGAGCCCAGGGCTGCGCCGTGGCGGATGACGTCACCCAGGTCCACCGGCTGCGAGCGTTCGAACGGCTGCGGGCCAGGGTCGGCCAGGGCGTCCCAGATGCGCTGCCTGTACCACGGGAAGAGTGCGGGAGGAAGGTTGTCGGGCTCGGCCCACATGAGGCGGAGCGCCTCCCTGGTGCGGCGCAGAGTTCCCCCGGTCGGGTGGGCTCGGAAGGTATGGTCGATGCCGACCCTGATCCCCCGGAAGTGGTAGACGCCCGTGAGTCGATCGATGGCGATCTGCAGGCCGCATTCCTCGCGGGTCTCGCGCATCACGGTGAGGGCGGGATCCTCCCCCTCCGCGACGTGGCCTCCCGGCGGCTCCCATCCCGGGGGCCAGGGTCGGAGCTGCAACAGCACCCGGCCCAGATGGTCGACAATGACCCCCTGGGCTCCTACCACGCGTGCCATCAGGTGACCAGGCAGGAGTGCGCGAGGGCGGCGCCAAGTGCGGACGAATTGGGGTAGAACAGCCACTCGAAATTTGGGAAGAAGGTCTGGGGAACTGGCCCGGTCACCACGTGCGACCAGAGCCAGTCGAAAGCTCCGTACAGCGGATACGAGAGGGGGCTGAAGCCCCCCAGCAGGTTGGGCAGGACCAAGACCACCAGGATGAGCGTGATGTAGATCCCATTGCGATTGCGCTGGGCCCACAGGAACGGCCCTGGAAACTGCCTCCCCAGGAGCCCTTCTGCGACTCCGAATCCGTCCAACGGAGGGATGGGCAGCAGGTTGAACACGAAGAGGATGACGTTGACGTAGAAAGCCTCAACCAAGAACCAGTAGACGAAGCCCAAGAGGGGCAGATGGAAGCTGGGGACCAAGCAGGTGGCGAGCCAAGGGCTGGTCGCCAGCAGTACCCGCAGTAGCACTCCGAGCCCGGCCGCCACGAGCAGATTGCTGAGGGGCCCCGCAAACGACACCCAGGCCCGCTGCCGGCCGCTTCTGACGTAGGCGGGGTTGAACATGACGGGGCGGGCGAATCCGAACCCTATCACCAGCAGCATCACCAGGCCAAGCGGGTCCACCTGATCGGCGGGGTTCAGACTGAGCCGCCCCTGCCGCCTGGGCGTGGGATCTCCGTATCCCGTTGCCGCGGCAGCGTGGCAGTACTCGTGGACGGTGAATCCGAGTGCGATCCCGGGAATGGCGAAGACGACCAGGATCAGGTAGAACTCGACCCCGCTGCCGACCACCCCAGGTCAGTCCAGCGGGATCTTGCGGACCCGGCGCGAGTCGGCGGGTTCCGGTGCCTGCCCCTGGTGGTGCTCCAGCGCCGCGATAGCCGCGAGCAGCAGTTCCCGCTGGGCGCGGATCAAATGTATCCGGGCCTCCGGCGGCAGTAGCTCCTCCACCCCCCGGGTCGCATGGGCCACCATGTCTCCGAGGACATGGGCGGCCGACTGGCCCACGCTGGCTGGGGGTGTGCGAGGCATCAGCTCGCCCTCCCGAAGAGGATCATCAGCTTGCCGTCCTCCAGGCGGGCGGACCTGGTCTCCTTGCCACGCAGCACGCGAGGGAGGGAGATCTCCCTCTTGTAGGGGCCAACACTTATGTAGAGCTCGTCATCCTTCTGCGTCAGCTCGACCTCTTCCCGGCTGACGAAGGGAATCTGCATGGTCAGCAGGTACTCGTCACCCGTCTTGCGCAGGGTCTGCGACTTGGCCCGGTAGAGGATGTCCTCCGGGGGGGTGTCGCCGAACAATGACCCGCCCAGCTCATCGAGGTGCTCCACCCCCACTATCTCATGATCGAAGAGGCGCGACTGCAGGATGGGCACTGGCGAGAAGGCCTCGTCGACCTGCTCAGAGTACTTGGCCTGCACCCGGCGCCAATCGCTGAAGTAGCCCTCCCCGACCTCCTTTGGCAGAACCCGGTTCACCAAAACCGCGTCCACCTGGTAGTCATAGAGGTTGAGGTAGGTGAAGGCTCGTTGCGCCTCCTTGATCACCATCTTCTCCAGGTTCAGCACCAAGCGCACGGTGCAAGTCTTGGGGTCGGACAGCACCTCCTTCATCGAGTCCAGGTCCACCAGCAACTGGCGCACCGAGCCGTAGATCTCGTCACTCGGGAGCGGGACTCCAATGAACGGTTGCACCATCGGCCGGGCCATCTTCATCACCCGCCGCTCGATGGGAAAGATCTTGTTCAGATACCAGCGGGCAACGTCCGGAAAGGCGAGCAGTTGCAGGGTCTCTCCGGTGGGGGCGCAGTCCACCACCAGCACATCGAACAGCCCCTGCTCGGAGTGGCGTCGGATCCACATCAGGCTGGCCACCTCCTCCATCCCGGGCGGGGTGGCGAGCTCCTCGGCGATGATGTCGTCCACACCCTGGGAGTTGAACAGCGAAGCCAGGTACTCGTGGATCTTCTCCCAGTGCCCCTCCATCTCATGGAGGGCGTTGACCTCCTGGGCAAACAGGTTCTCCCCCACCTGGATCGGCTCCGGGCCGATCTCGCAGTCCAGCGAGTCCCCCAGGCTGTGAGCGGCATCGGTGGAGATCACGAGAGTCTTGAGTCCACGCTTGGCGCAGCGCACCGCGGTGGCGGCTGCGATGGTGGTCTTGCCGACGCCACCCTTGCCGGTGTAGAGGATCACCCGCATGGGCCGAGTATAGGGACCGGTCCCCAGTTCCCCTCCGGGGGACCTCAGTGGATGAAGATCAGCCCCAGGATCACCAGCGCCAGCATCGCGAGCGAGACCCAGATGACTCCCCGGACATCCATTCGGAGATAGGGAGTGCGGTCCAGGGGCACGCCAGGACTGTCATCGAGAGGCTCCAGGTTGGCCTCCTGGCGACGCCTCAACTCCGCGCGGCCGGCGATCCTGGTGCGCTTGGGAAGCAATGACTCCGAGGCTCCGGTGGGCGGAGCTCCATCAGAGATGATCTGTTCTTCCCGCGCCTCGGCGGCGCCACGCCGAGGCAGGCCAGAGGACGCTGGTTGAGCCACGGTGCCCTCGTTGGGAGACGCCGCCCCCTCAGGGAGCCGCTGCTCGGCCGCTGTCGGCCCATCGGGGACCGACCCGGCCGCCTGCTGCGGGACGGCCGTGGAACTCCGGGGCGCGCCTGGACGCTTCCTGGGTGGGGTCGTCCCCCTGCGCTTGGTACGTCTGGCCAATTGCGGCTCCGCTGAATGGCCCCGCGGGGCTCCTAGTGAGGCGGCGCCAGTTTACCCAAACGCCCCGGCGGGTAGTTCAGAGGACGGTGCAGGCAGCGAGCGCCGACGGGAGGGGTTGTGTTACTTGGCGAAGGAGGGGAACGAGGAAGTGCCAGCACCCACTGCCTGCGTGGGCGATGCGTGTGGGGCCACATCTTGTGCCCGCACAGTATTCAACCACACAATCTAGTGGGACGCAAGTGGTTCGTCACATTTTCTTCAAACCCACCTTCCGCAGCATCGGTCCTTGTCCTCGGGTTCACTCGGACCGCTTGGCGTCGGGGTCACGGCAAGTCTGGGGCGGCAGCCTGGGCCGGCAGGGTAGGCTGGTGCCCGCCAGGCCGCGCGGTGGGGCGGGCCGTCTGTGCCGACCGACGAAGGTTCGGACGCATCCGCGGCGGCGGGTTTGAGGTCAGGACCCTAGCCCCGTCTCTCGGGCAAGGGGGCGGAGGGCCAGTCCACACTTGGGCTGCCAGGACAACGGCGGAGCCTGCGCTCCCCCGCCTCCTCGTCAGTAGAGGGGACGGCCCCGTCGTGATCGGGGGAGAGCCCCCGAATGATCCGAGGCCAAGGGGCGGTCAGGCGGATCGCGACGCGGCTGGCACATATCTCCTATCCGGGTCTGCGGGGCTCATGAGCCCGCAATCGTGACCGTCAGGATCTGCCACGATCGCGTAACGGGATCCCCAGAAGGCATCGTATGGCGGTTGCCGCCCCGTGTGCCCCGCCGCGGTCAAACGGGCATAGAGGTCGTCGACCGCATCTCTGGAAGCAACCGAGAAGTTGATCACCACAGGGCATCTAAATCCACCGAGGTCCGCGTGCCGCCAACCCTGGTGATAGAGCCTCGCCATCGCCTGGTTGTCGAGTTCCAGGATCGGCCCGTCACCGTTTTCCAACGCCACGTGCCTCGCTCCGCTCCCGGCCGGCCACTCCCCACCGTCGAACCGAACCGACATTCCGAGCGCCCGGTAGAAGGCAACCGCCGCGTCCACGTCTTCGACCACCAGATTCAACTGGTTGAAGTGCGGGTTGGCGTCCGACATGGCGGGTCCTCACCGATTGTGGACCCCAAAGATACCACCACAGTTGGTCGAATTCGACACGGTCCCGGATCCCCGGTGGCGACGGGGGCGGTCCCCCGGCCCGGGCCCAACAGCACGGACTTCCTGTCCTGAAGTGCTGCTCGCGAACCTACGGCGGGGAGTGGCAGCTGCAGTAGTCCTCGCCCAGGGGCGGATGGCCGGGGGAGAGGCCGTCCCAATCCCGACCGAAGCATGGGCTGCGGCTCCGTTGGCGACGCTGGCATGTCCCCACCTGGGCGGGGGCGGGCTAGAGCCAGAGGAATTGGCGTGGCTCCGACCGATCATCATGGCCTCAATTCCGGGCAGGAATCCGATGGCGCCGGAGCAGATCCGGCGCCCGGACGTTTGTGTCGCACGGGATATTGTGGCCAACCCTGCTCTCGCACGCCAAATTTGAGCCGGCATCTGCTAACGTGCGCAGCATGGGAGCCCTGATCGCTCTGATCGTAATCATCGTCTTGGCTCTCATCTTCGTGCGGCTCAGTGTGCGGGTGGTGCAGCAGGGCCA
>JAJYWM010000222.1 GCA_021791455.1 bacterium
CGCTCCATGGTCGAGAAGCCGCCCGGGATGGTGAGGCAGAGCACGCTGTCCGCTCCCGCCTCCCGGAAGGCCCTGAGGTATTCGCCGGGGCTCGGGGAGCTGCTGGTGGGAAGCGGGCCCGCCGCCCGCAGCATGGAGTACAGCTCCTCGCTGGAGATGTCCACACCGTCGCGGAGGTTGCGCCCGTTCACCTCGATGGACATGGGCACGACCGTCACCTGGGGGCCGCCTGCAAGCTCAGGTGGCAGGCAGGCGCCGCTGTCCACCACCAGAGCGGTCCTCGAGCTCCCCCTGGCGGTCACGCGCTCCCCGGCGGCGTTGCCAGCTCCCTCATGCAATCTCGATAGATTGCCAGAAGGCGCTCGATCATCGGTTCCATGCCGTGGTGCTCGAGAGCCTGCTGCCGGGCCGCCGCCCCCAGTGCGGCGGCTAGGCCCGGGTCCGAGGCCAGCTGGCCCAGCAGCTCCCCCAGCGAGGCTGCCAGGCGACCGGGGTCGATCGCGAGCCCGCCTCCCGCCGCAACCTCCAGCCCCCCCTCCGGCGTGGCCAGCACGGCGCAGCCGCTGGCCATGGCCTCCAGCAGGGAGATGGACAGGCCCTCCGCGGTGGAGGGCAGGCAGAAGACGTCGACCTCCTGCCAGAAAGCCACCCGGGCTTCGGTGCCTACCAGCTGGCCGCGGTAGCTGACCCGGGGGTCTAGGGCCGCTGCGCGTCGGACGAGCGGCGATAGGCTCCCCGACCCGGCGATCACCAACCGGGCGCCCGTCGCCAGCGGTGCCGCGGCGAAACCCTCCAGTAGGGCAGCTATCCCCTTCTCCGGGTCCAGGCGGCCCAGGTAGCCGACGACCAGCTCGCCCGGCGCCCGGAGCGGGCGACCTCCATGGGGAGGGCGGAAGAGGCCCACATCCACGGCATTGGGCACGACCACGACCCGCTCGGGTCCGGCCCCCAGCCGCACAAGCCTCTCCCGGTGACCCTCGGTGAACACCACCAGCCGCTGGTAGGCGCCGAGCCGGGAGAGCCAGAAGCGATGCAGCTGGCCCATCACCATCCCCCGGGCAGTGCCCTCGGCAGCGAAGGGCAGGTGGAAGGTGGCCACGGTGGCGGAGCCGTGCCGTCGGGCCAGGCGACCCACCCAGCCGTCCGCGAGGGTGAAGCTCAAGGAGCAGTGGGTCACCTGCGGCCGCTGGAGGGCGATGGCCGCCTCCATCCGGCGGCGGAAGCCTGGACGGGGGATGGTGACTGTCTTGAAGCGCAGGGTGGGCCAGGATGTGGCCATCTGTGGATCCACCGGCACGACGCGGCCGTCCTCGGCGGCGTGGTGCAGGTAGACGCTGCAGCCCCGGCGCTGCAACCCCTGGGCCACCTGCTCGCTGTAGCTGCTGAGGCCGTCCGCCCGCCGACCCGCGGCATGCCCGAGGAGGGCCACCCGGAGCCCCACCTCAGGCTGGTCTGAGGTCACGCAGGCGCCCTCTCTCAAAGGGGTACCACTGCTCGGGCCAGCGGAGCACGGCGCGCTCGAAGGCCTCGATCACCGGGCGGAGGGCCCTCTGGGGATCGGCCCCGGGCGCCACGAGCACGGGATCGTGCACCTCGATGAAGTAGCCGCCCGCCGGGCTGCGCACGGCCACCACCGGGATGAGGGGGCAGCCGGTGTGCTGCGCCAGCCGATAGGGGAGGTCGGAGATCCTCGTCAGATGGCCGAGGAACTCCACGTCCATGGATGGGGTATCCCCCGGGATGTCGGCGACCAGCGCCACCAGCTCGCCCCGGCGCAGCGCCGCCAGGACGGCCCGGGGCGAGTGGGACGCCAGAACGGTGTGCATCCCCATCTCGGAGCGCGCCCACACCACCAGGTCGCGGATGGCTGCCGAGCCCTCGTCCGCCATCACCACCGTGAGTGGCAGGCCGATCGCGGTGGCGTATGCCCCCCCGGCGTCCCAGGTTCCCAGGTGGAAGAGAACCAGCACCGCTCCCTGCCCGCGGAGCCGCAGGTCGAGAAGCCTCTCCGCTCCGAACGCTGTGAAGGTCGACAGGAGGCGGGGGCGCGACAGTCGGTGGACGTACACGAAGTCCAGCGCGGTTCTGGCGTACTCCCGGTAGCTGCGGGCGGCCAGCCGACGCGCGCCGCGCCGGTCCAGACCCGGAACCACCTTCCGGAAGTTGGCGGCGGTGGTGGCTCTCCGTTGAGGCTGGACGGCGAAGGCCAGGTTGGCCATGGAGTCCGCGAGCCGGTATCTGTGGTCCCCCAGGAGGTGCATGAGACCGGCGGTGACGTTCAGGCCCGCGCGCAGGGCGGCGTGGGGCAAGGGCCGTTCCGCCTGGGGCACCTCTGGATTGTCGCATCGGGCCCCGCTTGGAAGGCGCCTGAAGCGGCTCACGTCCTGCCGCGGAAAGGGCCGAGGATGACCGGGCCCCGGCTTGAGAGCCCGGCACATCCCCCGGTCGGCGCTACCGTTGGCGGCGCATCATCCGCCTCCCGGGGGCGAACATGCGAAGGACCTGGACCTTGGACCTGGAGCGGGGAAGCCGCCTCAAGACGTCCGCATGCCCGGAGACGGGGGCTCCAAGTTGCCGCGAGCGCGCCTCCGGGAACCGATGAACCGCCTCTCCCGGGAGTCCAGCCTCTATCTCCGCCAGCACCAGGAGAACCCGGTCGACTGGTACCCCTGGGGTGAGGAGGCGTTCGCCGCCGCCCGGGCAGAGGACAAGCCGGTGCTGCTCAGCGTGGGCTACTCCACCTGCCACTGGTGCCACGTCATGGCCCACGAGTCCTTCTCAGACCCTGAGGTTGCCGAGCTCCAGAACCGCCTCTTCGTCTCCATCAAGGTGGATCGGGAGGAGCGTCCCGGGGTCGACCGGATCTACATGGAGGCGCTGCTGGCCCTCACCGGGTCCGGCGGTTGGCCCATGACCGTCTTCCTCCTCCCGGATGGGCGTCCCTACTTCGCCGGAACCTACTTCCCACCCCAGGACCGTGGTGGCCTGCCGGCCTTCCGGCGGGTGCTCCTGGCGGCCGCGGCAGCCTACCGTGACCAGCGCTCGGATCTGGAGGCGACCGCCCGCCAGCTGGCGCTGTCGCTCGCGCCATCAAGGGCCGGCGGGAACGGGGCTCCTCCCTCGCGGGAGGACCTCGCTGCGGCCTCGGCGCGCGTGCTCGCCGGCTGGGACCCGGACCATGGTGGGCTGCGCGGTGCTCCCAAGTTCCCCCAGGCTCCCCTCCTGGGGTTCCTCCAGGCACGCTGGGCCCTGCGCGGGGATGAGGCCGCCGGGCGGGCCGTGGGACTGACCCTCCGGCGCATGGCGGAGGGCGGGATTCACGATCAGCTGGGAGGGGGATTCCACCGCTACTCGGTGGATGGCCGTTGGGGGGTGCCCCACTTCGAAAAGATGCTCTATGACCAGGCCCAGCTGATCCCCCTCTACCTCCATCACTGGCAGCTGCAGGGCGATGAGGGCGCGCTGGGAGTGGCCGTCCAGACCGCCGAGTTCATCGTGAGCGGTCTCGGGCTTCCTTCAGGAGGGTTCGCCGCGGCGCTCGACGCCGACTCCGCCGGCCGGGAGGGGCTCACCTACCTCTGGACCCGGGAGCAGCTGGAGAGCGCCGCGGGGAAGGGCTGGCGGGAGTTCTGGAGGCTGGATCCCGGAGCCCGGGTGGACGGTGACTTCGTGCTCCAGGCTGCGCTCCCCTGGGGGCACCTCCCCCCCGAGGCCGCGGAGGTGCGCTCGCGGCTCCTCACGGCGCGGGCGGAGCGCCCCCAGCCCCAGCGGGACGACAAGGTCGTGGTGGCGTGGAACGCTCAGGCCGCCAGCGCGCTGGCGGAGCTGGGGCTTCTCCTTTCGGATGACCGATTCCTCAGCGCGGCGCTGCGGTGTGCCCTCTTGCTCTGGCAGAGCGCCCGTGACCCCGAGGGCGGGCTCACCCATCTCCTGTACGGCTCGAGCTCCCGCCATCCGGCCACCCTCGAGGACCGGGCGGCACTCGGCCTGTGCGGCCTCTGGATGCACGAGCTCACCGGCGACGGGTCGTGGGTCGAGCGGGCCCTGGAGCTGGCGGAGGTGGCCGAGCGGCTCCACCGGGATGGGCAGGGGCTCTGGCACGAGACGGCCGCCGGCGCGGACCCCCTGCTGCCGGCGCGGCCGACCGTGGTCGATGACGGGGCCACGCGCTCCGGGATCTCTCAGATGGTCTCCCTCTGCTGGCGGCTCTGGCAGCTCACCGGGGAGGCGTCCTGGTCGGAGCTGGCAGATGCGGCCTGGTCCCGACTCGGCCGTGGCGCGACCGGCCAGCCCCTCGCCTTCGGAGGGCTTCTGGCCGACCTCGAGGTCATGAACGTGGGGGCGACCCAGCTGGCCATAGCGGCTGCCCCCGGGGAACATGTGGAGCTGCTCCACCAGGCTCGCTCCCATTTCTTGCCGGCCCTGGTGGTGGCGGTGGGAACCGGGGCGGAGTTGGGCCCGCCCCTCGCCGCGGGGCGGCCGGCCCTGGACGGCATGCCCACGGCGTACGTCTGCCGTGACTTCACCTGCCGGATGCCCACCACGGTGGCGAACGAACTGGTGGAGCAGCTTTCCGCCGCGCGAAACGCGGGGCGCATGGGAGGATAGCGGATGGTGAACGGGAAGCAGGGCCGGCCGCTGGCGGTGGTCACCGGGGCCAGCTCGGGGATTGGTGAGGCGGTGGCGCGCCGGCTCCACCGGGAGGGATTCGAGCTGCTCCTGGGGGCCCGCCGCGATGGACTCCTGGAGCCTCTGGCCGTCGAGCTGGGCGCCAGCTGGCGACACCTGGACGTGGCCGACCAGGAGAGCGTCGCGCAATTCTGCGAGGGGGTCGAGGAGCTGGCGGTTCTGGTCAACAACGCCGGCGGCGCCCGGGGGCTGGATCCGGTCGAGGCAGCGCCGCTGGACGACTGGCGCTGGATGTGGGAGGTCAACGTCCTCGGGCTGGTGGCGATGACCCGGCAGCTCATCCCCGCCCTGGAGCGCTCCGGCAGAGGCATCGTGGTGAACATCTCCTCCACCGCCGCCTTCGAGGTGTACGAGGGCGGGGCCGGCTACACCGCCGCCAAGAGA
>JAJYWM010000426.1 GCA_021791455.1 bacterium
GAGGGCCAAGTGGTGATGGATCACACCTATGCCCTGGAGGAGTCGGAGCGGGAGCAGGGATGGGTTCTCACCTGTCAGGCCCACCCTATCTCCGACACCGTCGTCGTCGACTACGACGGGTGATCGAAGCCCGGTATCCTGGCCCGACATGAACACCTCATCCCCTGCCTCTATCGACCTCGCCGCGGCCCGCCGAAGAATCCAGGGCCGGGTCCACAAGACCCCCCTCCTGCACTCCACCTCACTCGACCAACGGGCCAGCGTTCAGCTCTGGCTGAAGGCGGAGTCATTCCAGCGGGGAGGCTCCTTCAAGACCCGCGGCGCATTCAACGCCCTGCTGTCGGGGCTGGAGCAGGGGGACCACGGTGGGATCCTCGCCGTGTCGTCCGGAAACCACGGCCAGGCGGTCGCCCTGGCCGCGCGCGAGCTCGGTCTTGCGGCCACCGTGGTCATGCCGCAGGGGGCGTCCAGCGTCAAGGTGGCGGCCGTGAGAGGATACGGGGCCGAGGTCGTCACCGATGGCGTGACGGGTGAGAATCGCGAGGACGTGGCTGCGGAGCTCGCGGCCACTCGAGGGCTGAGGCCGGTACATCCTCACAACGACGAGCTGGTGATTGCCGGGCAGTCGACCGTGGCCGCAGAGCTGGTCGAACAGTGTGCCGCCAACGGTTTCAGGCCCGATCTGGTGCTGGTCCCAGTGGGCGGTGGCGGGCTGCTGGCCGGGGTGGCCCTGGCGGTCGGCGAGGCCCTCCCGGGAGTGCCCGTGGTCGGGGTCGAGCCGGCAGTCGCCAACGACGGCCAGCAATCGTTGGCCCAGGGGCGCCTGGTGTACTTGCCGGGAACGCCCGCGACCGCCGCCGACGGGGCGCGCACCTTGCATCTGGGACAGATCTGTTGGGATGTGATTAGGGCGCGGGTGGAACGCATTGTCACGGTTTCGGAGTCCGAGATCGCGGCCGCCTGCTGGTGGCTGTGGACTCGCTGCAAGCTGGTGGTCGAGCCCACCGGGGCGATGACCACTGCCGCCGCCCTGCGGTTGGCGGGCCACCCGGAGGAGTTCGGCCTTGGCGGGCCACTCTCGCCGACAGCAAAGGTGGTCTGCATCGTGTCGGGTGGCAACTGCACGCCAGACCAGATTGCCGCCTTGCTGAGAGAGCAGGGTTCCGGCGAATCCCTCAGCTGAGCTTCGTCCACTGGGATCCGTTCCACATCCAGGTCTCGGAGCTGAAGCCGGATCCGTGGCTGGTGGCTCCTCCGAACAGGAGCACCCCCCTGCCCGCCGGTGCCTCGGCCATCGCCATAAAGCTGTAGACGGCCGGGCTGTGACGGACCCTCAGGGGCATCCAGCCCTGGCGACCCCACTCCCAAGTGGTCGCCTTGGCGCCAGCCCCGGCGTAAAGAAGCACCGATTCGTTCACCGGATCAGTGGCCATAGCCACGTAGGCGAGCGGCCCTGGTGAGCGGACGCTGTTGAGCCTGTTCCAACCAGTGCCGTTCCACGCCCAGGTGCCGGCCAGGCGGCCTGCTTCGTCGCTGCCTCCGTACAGAATGAGCTCGCCAAGCCGAGGGTCGAAGGCCATGGCTGCCGCGGTACGGGCGGCGGGCTCCACCGCCAAGCGCACCCTGTGCCAGCCGCTGGCGCCGAGGATGTAAGTCCCGCTCAAGGGATCACCGGCGGCGTCATCGCCGCCGAACATGACCAGTTGCTTGGATGCGGGGTCGTACGCCAGGGCGGGAAAGCGCCGCCCGGGCGGTGGCGGCGCTGAGGTCACGGTGCGCCAGCCCTGGTCCCAGCTCCAGGTCGTGGAGAGGGCCGGCCCGAGCCCTTGCTCGGTCGCTCCGCCGAACATGATCACCCCGTCATCCGCAGGGTCGAACGCTGCTGAGGAATACCCCATCGGGGGCGGGTTGGCCCGGGGCGTGGCCGGCAGCCAGCGGTGTCCATCCCAAAGCCAGGTCTGGTTGGTGCAGGTCAGATAGTTGCAGCCGCCGAAGAGCAGGTCCTCACCTGTCTGGGCGTCGAAGGCGAGGGCCGCTCCTCCCACCTGGGCGGGACCGGCCTGCCCGGGCCGGCTCTCGGCTGAGCTGATGCTGCCCCAGGTGAGAGCCGCCAGGGCGATGCTGAGCGCCAGCCCGATCGCGGTCACCACCCTCAGGCGGACGGGGACAGGATGGCCTCCTGGCCTCACCCACGAGTAGACGCTGAACCGTCTCCAGCTGTGCCCGAGCCATAGCACCAGGGCCAGCATGAGGTACACGGGCCCGGAGTTCAGGTCGGTGGTCCCCTGGGCGAACGGCAGTCCCACCCCCTGACCGAAGATCCATATCCCAAGGAAGAGGGGTAGGCAGGCGAGCAGAGAGACCTCGGCGAGAATCCCGGCCGCGATGCTAACGCCGAGCGCCGTCTCCAGGGCGGCGAGGACTCCATTCCACACCGCGGGCTGGTGCGCCGTCAGCTGGGCAGCGAAGACCAGGATCGCCCGTAGCGGCTGCGGGCTGACCGAGGCGTTGGAATAGAAGAGGCTGTTGAAGACCTGGTAGGTGCCCGGTTGAAACTCCAGCACGGCATCGATGAGCAGCAGCACGCCCAATCCGACTCTGATCCCGATCAGCCACCCGGGGACAGACGGGGACCTCCCTGGCGGGGAGCCTTTCAAAACCGGGACCAGCAGCGGCCCGACCGCGGCAGAGCCGACGGGCCGGCCAGTGAACCCGAGCCGGTCCGGTCTAGCAGGTCATCCACCCCGGTCAAGATAGCGGAGCGGGATGGGCGGCACCGACTGATCCTGCCGCTCTCGGGGCAGTCGAGGTCAGCGCCCCGCGGGCCAAGTCAACCGAGGAGTGTCTCCAACCTCGACAGCCCCTCCTCCAGCTCCGCCTCCCCCAGGGCGTATGAGAAGCGCAGGTATCCGGGCGCGCCGAAGGCGTCACCCGGGACGACGGCAACCTGGGCTCGGTCCAGAAGGAGGTTGGCCAGGTCCTGGGAGCCCTCCACCACGTGGCCGTCGACTTTGCGGCCGACCACCCCCCGGACCGAGGGGAAGACATAGAATGCGCCCTCCGGAGGCACGCACTCGAAGCCGGGCAGGGCGCTCAGACGGTCTGCGATGAGACGCCTTCTGTGGGCGAAGATGTCCCGCATCGTGTTCACGGGACCGAGGCCCGCCTCCAAGGCGGCCACCGCCGCCAGCTGGGAGACGTTGCTGATGTTGCCGCAGACATGGGACTGGAGGTTGATTGCGGCGGTGATCACCTCCTCGGAGGCGACCATCCATCCCACCCTCCATCCGGTCATGGCATAGGCCTTGGCGACCCCGTTCAAACAGATGGCCCGGGGTCCAAGCTCGGGCACGACGGCCGGCATCGAGTTGAATTCGGCGCCGTCGTAGGTGAAGTGGTCGTAGATCTCATCGCACACCACCCAAAGGTTGTGCTCGGCCGCCCACCTGCCGATCTGCCCGATCTGCTCCCGGCGGTAAACGGCTCCGGTCGGGTTCGACGGGGAGACAAAGAGCAAAGCCTTGGTGCGCGCAGTCAGATGCCGCTCCAGGTCGGCCACGGACACCTTGAAGTTGGTGGTCTCGTCCGCGGCCACGGCAACCGGGACCCCCCCGGCCAGCGCCACCACCTGAGGAAAGGTGACCCAGTAGGGCGAGGGGATGAGGACCTCGTCGCCGGGGTCCAGGATAGTGGTGAACGCATGCGCCACCGCCTGCTTGGTGCCGCTGGTTATGAGGACGTTGGCGATGCCGACATCGATGCCGGAATCCCGGCTGGTCTTGCGGGCCACCGCCGCACGCAGTTGCGGCAGGCCGGCGGCGGGGCTGTAATGGTGGGCCCTGGGGTCGTGACATGCCCGGACCGCGGCCTCAACCGCCACATCCGGAGTGGGGAAATCGGGCTCGCCGGCGGCGAAGGAGATGACCCTCTCACCCGCCGCTACCAGTTCCTTGGCCCGCCGGTCCATGGCCAGGGTCGCTGACTCCGAGATTGCGGCCACCCTTTTGGAGATGGCCGCGGTGGTGATGGTGGCCGGGGGCAATACACTTCCTCCTGATGGCTGCTGGTGGTGGGTTGGCTCCTGTGATACCACAAGATCTGCTCCCTGAGGACGGCCGCTTCGGATGTGGCCCCTCTAAGGTACCGGGCCTTGCCGTTCAACGGCTCGCCACCACCGGACAGGGACTTTTGGGAACAAGCCATCGGCAGGCCCCGGTGCGCCAGCTGATAGGGCACATCAAGGAGGCGATGAGCGATTTGTTCGCCTCTCCTGAGGGCTACGAGGTTGTCCTCGGAAACGGCGGGTCCAGCTGCTTTTGGGACATCGCAACCGGCAGCCTGATCCGGCAGCGCAGCCAGCACCTGGTCTTCGGGGAGTTCTCCGCCAAATTCGCCCAAGGGGTGGCAAGCGCCCCCTTCCTCGACCCGCCGGAGATCCGACACGCCGAGCCCGGCACCAGGCCCGAACCGGAAGCCAGCGACGAGGTCGACTGCTACTGCCTGACCCAGAATGAGACCTCGACCGGGGTTTCCATGCCGATCCAGAGGCTCGGGAGTGCAGATCAGCTCGTGCTCGTCGACGCCACGTCTGCCGCGGGCGGCATGGGGGTGGACCTGTCGCAGTGCGACGCCTATTACTTCTCTCCTCAGAAGTGCTTCGCCGCCGATGGGGGTCTTTGGGTTGCCGTGCTCTCGCCGGCGGCTATGGAGCGAGCCCGAGGGTTCTCAGGGTCAGAGCGCTGGGTCCCCCCGTTTCTCGACCTGTGGGCCGCGATCGAGAGCTCGAGACTTGACCAAACAGTGAACACTCCGGCGATTGCGACCCTCTTTCTATTGGCGCAGCAACTCGACTGGATTCTGGAGCGCGGCGGTCTCAATTGGGCCGCTGAGCGCTGCCGCCAGTCATCTTCGCTGGTCTACCGGTGGGCCGAGCGGAGTCCTTATGCGAGGCCGTTCGTGGAGCGGCCCCTGGACCGCAGTCCGGTGGTGGCGACTATAGATCTCGACCGGGCCATCTCGGCCCAGGAGGTGTCGGCAATTCTGCGCCAGAATGGGATCGTGGACACCGAG
>JAJYWM010000340.1 GCA_021791455.1 bacterium
CCTCGGTAGACTGGCCGGTGCGGCCACCGGACGGCCAACCGGCGGACGCTCAGGACTCTGCGGTCGCCGGGCGCGATGTCGCGGGCCGAGGTAGCTCAGTTGGTAGAGCACGGGTCTGAAAAACCCGTGCCTTTAATCTCCAGTTATACCCTTTTCGGCCCCTTTTCGGCCCATCCAGTGGATAAAGCACGGGTATCCGGAGCACCACCTCAAGGCTCACTCCCCCGCGCCGCGGAGTGGGGCAGTTTGAGATGAGCCGTTCTGGCTCGGGCTGTAGGCTATTGTCGTGGCTGGGCGGTCAAGAGGCTCCACTGACCCGGGCGGCCACGGCTGCGGACCTGACGGGACCATCCCAAGGGACTCACGGACGACGGAGGGACTAGTTACGCAAGAGTCACTTGAGGTTGATCGGCTTGCGGATCAGCCGTACACTTGTTCGAAATGGGTGTAGATGAGATGCCCGTAGCTGCGCGCTCCGGCGTCCTCTTTGACCCGGAACCCTTTCGCGCTTCGCCTGGCCCAGCCGTCCTGCGCTACCCGGGTTCGAAGTGGACGCTTGCCAAGCTCATCGTGGACCACTTCCAACCCCACTACCACTACGTCGAACCGTACTTCGGGACAGGTGCCGTCTTCTTCACGAAGCCGCCTGTCCCACACGAGGTCTTGAACGATTCGAATGGTGCCGTTGTCAATCTGTTCAAGGTACTTCGCGATCACACCGACGACCTGTGCTGGGCACTGGAGACCACACCGTGGGCTCGCGATGAGTACGACCATTCCGACGAACCGGCGGGAGACCCGATTGAGGACGCCCGCAGGTTCGTAGTACGGTGCTGGCAGGCCCACGCCAGCGATCTGGCTAAGAAGACCGGGTGGAAGAGCCGGGGCGCGCAGCAGCGAGCCGGTGGAATGTCCCACCGGTGGCAGAAGGTGCCAGAGCAGTTGCGTGCGCTTGCTTGGCGCCTATCTGACGCGGAGATTGAGAACCGCGAAGCCGTAGAGGTCATACGGAGACATGCTGCCCCGGACTGCTTAATCTATGCAGATCCTCCGTATCCCCACAGCGTCAGGACGCAAACGATGTACGGGAAGGAGATGAGTGATGACCAACACCGCCGTCTGCTAGAGGCGCTGCTCGCGCATCCCGGCCCAGTCGTCGTGAGTGGCTACGCGAACGATATGTACGATTGCGCCCTTTCCGACTGGCTGAGGATTCGGACTAAGGCACCGAAAACCGAAAAGGCATCCGTGAGAACGGAGGTCCTTTGGGTGAAGCCGCCTATCCAAAGTAGGTCCGGGGCCAAATTTCGCTGAAGTAGGCCCTGGCCTTCTCGATAGGCGAGCTTAGCGGTGGCGCCTCAAGTGCGAATGTGGACGTGACCCATGTGGCCCAACGCAGAAGCGGGTAGTACTTGAGCTGGCCGCCCGAGTTCATGTAGCACTGCCACAGCCGATGTCGGCGGCCATTATCATCAATGTAGCCATTTAGGGAGCTTCCCTCTTCCAGCCACTCCACTTCGCCGATGGGGTTCGCTAACCTCAGGTCCATCGGAAAGGCCAGGAGCTGGAACGAAGTCCAGGATGCATTGTGGGCCAATACGCCATATCGGCTTGAATTGAGGTCAATCGTCGTGCTCAGCGCGGCGTGCCACGAGGACACGAGATCCACTATGGCTGGCCCTGCGAGCATCGGCTCCGTGGCCCAATTGATCTGCTGGGAGAGGAGGTGCCGGCGGAAGAGGGCCAGCGAGTTGGAAAGCTCCATGAAGCTGGATCGATTGGCCGGCGGCTGCATGGCGCTCATCTTGCAGGAAATGCCAAACGGAAGACTGTCGGTCTCCACGATGACATCGAACACTCCTCTATTCTCAGGGGCACGCGCCTTCAGGACAGCGGCCAGCGCTCGTTCGTAGTCGCGGAACCCCGGCATAGTTCGCCCGCCCGGCCTGAGTACTTGGCCGGTGCCGTCGCGATAGGTACTGAGGACGAGGCGAAGGACCTCTAGTTCGACCGGGCTCAGCGGCCGATCACGGTACGCGTATTGCACTTCGAAATGCCTTTGTTGGGGGTGGTTCTGAGTTCGAAGCAATTTACACCCCCGCCGGGGTGCGCCGGGGAGTCCTGCGTGAGCAGCCCCACGATCTCCTCTGCGGACCAAACGTGATCGGCGACCCCAGCCGCCATAGCCTTGGTTCGGGGGTAGGGGCTCGCCCGGCTCTTGTGGACTCGGGCGAAGCTGTAGCGCATCCATTGGAGTCCAACGGCGGCGGCCATCTCGTTCACTTCGGAAGGCTTCCTTAGGCGCCTAGGCATATGGCCAGTGTCGCGCGCCGCGGAGATCGGGCCGATCGAAACTGACAAACCGCTCCGTGCCGCAATCACTTGACTCTCGTCAGGATCCTGGTACCGTTCTGGGCGGAACACATGTTCCCTACCTAACCCATGAGGAGATCGATATGGCGCTACACGAGGCAGACTCTCAGCCCCGAGCGGTTCAACACCTCTGGTGCCGAGATCGACGTGCGTGGGCGCTCCAGCGGTGGAGCGATGGACGGTGGGCGGTCTTCGAACGCTACGAGGCCCTGGGCACCGGTCACGCCTGGACGGTCGTTCCCGGCCGGTACCTCTTCCTTCCCACTTATGGCCGTCCCTCAGCCTCAGACTTCCCAAGTTGGGTGCCAGTTCAGATCGCCCGAGCTTTGGCTGGAGCCGCCGCATGATCCCGGAGCTGATCTCTGCTGCGGTTGGCGACTTGGTCACGAAGGCGGTCGGCGAGCTGGTTGACCACACGGTGAAGAGGTCCAATCTTCCCACTGAGGTGCGGTACGCCGCTTACCGCGACTTCCGCCATGCGGCACTCCGGGCGCTCCTGGCACTGGACGTTTGGACAACAGCGCGCCCTGGCTTAGTCGGGGCCGCCTGGAGCTGGCCGGTGGCCCTAGGCAGCTACAGGGCGTATCTCAAGAACATGCAGGAAATGGTGGTCCAGTTTGCGGAGCTCGTCTGCGTGGGAACGCCGGAGGTAGCCCAATCAGCGGTCAAGGTGACCGACGCTCTGGTGGCACTGAGTAAGGAGATCCACATCCCCACACTTGCTGACCGACGCAGGCGCCCAATCCAGTTGGGCGGATACGCTCGGCGCCGCGGCGAGGTACTAGAGGCCATGCGCGAGTTCATGGTTTGGAGCACTGCCGATCTCGGACGCTCGCGGCCTGCGAAAGTGATTGGATCGGTGGAAACGAAACAATTGGCCACCTGATACGAGTTCCGAGCTACTGGGCACTTTCGCAGATCTGGCAGAGGTTTGAGATAGCCTCCCCAAACAAAACGAGCGCGTTCCTCGCGGAGGCGCTCAGTGCATCCGCCCAGACCATACTGCTGACCGAGCGCTGTCTGCCGTGAAATGTGGTATAGAATCACACTATTTTTTGATTATCGCTTGACAGAATTGGCGAACGGTTGTACGGTGCTTCTGTGATGGAACCGATTGCGGCTACTGGCAAGGCGACGAAGGTGACGCTTCCGCGGCCATGGGACTTCGTGGGGATCATGCGGTGGGAGGGCGAGGACGGAGTTCGCAAGAGGTACTACACGCTAAGGCCATTCGCGGAGACCTGCATGCTATTGGGGGACATGAGCTGGGCGCCTCACTCCGATTGGTATACCCGTCCTAAGTTGGTCATGACCTTGGCGGCTCTGCAAGCAGAGTGGGATGAGTGCAATTCCATTAAGGGGCAGGCTTGGATTGCCTGCCGATTCTGGACGCAGGAAGTCGCTTGCCTCAGGGCGGTGCGACTGACCGGTGGTCCTGGGGCGAGTCTAGCAGAGGAGCAGCGTCCCGAGAATCTCGAAGAGTACCTCGATGGTCCGGGGTTTGCAGAGTTCGTGAAGGTATTGCGGTACCTTGCCCGTCGGCAAAGGAGCGCCGACAACTTTGTCGGCTTGGGCGAGCGGAACCTGCAGACGGGAGGGAAGGTGGCGTGACGCGAACCAATCGGATACCCGAATCGCAGCGCCGTGAACTAGGGTTTACAGCCGCAATCTTGGACCGGTGCCAGTTGGTTCCACATTTTTACGCCGTCGGGTACCGGCTTGGGCTGGCGTGCACGACCGGTCTACTGCCGGTGGAAGACTTCAGGGGACGCAGGGACTTGAAGGCGCTAGGCTTCTACGACGGCCTCGCGGGGCTCTCGCTGAGCCCCGCAGCCCTCGCGCAGCGTGGCGTTTGGCTCGAGCCCACGGATTCAGGGGATGATTGAAGCACATCCCACCCGCATAGGTGTGGTGGCGGCGGTCGGCACCCGACCTTTATCAGTGCCCGGGGGGGCACCCTATGCCCTTGCGCGCAATGGCTTTTCAGTCACAAAGTCTTCGAGGGAAGCACAGGATGTGCGTAAGGTGTTGGGTATCAGTAGGGCATTTGCAATCGGTCTTTTGTCCCGTTACAGTCTAGGAATTATGAGGACATTACGGCGCTTTGAGGAGAGCGCCATTGCGTGAGCATCTGCCGGGCTCAGAAGGGCTCGATTGGCCCCGGTGCCATGACGGCGAAGGATTGGTGGGAGTACTACACCGAGTCACATGAGCACTCGCAGCACACCTTTGAACGGGTGCCCAAAAACGTTGGCGACTACTACATAGGTAGGAGCGGCGACGCTGAGCGGCCTGTAGTCCGCTTGATTGGGGCGGGAGTTGCGGCTCTCGGTGTCGGTGCTGACCACGAGCTTACCCGCGAGGATTTTGAGAAGCTATGCGATGGGCGCGCCCTGGACGGGAAGGCGGCTATCCATCGCGGAGCCTCGGGTTCCCATGTGCCGTTCGTAGCCCTCGCCTATTCACCTCATAAGTCCGTTTCTTTACTGTGGGCGGTCGCCGACGACGATCTGAGGGAAAAGGTTCAGGCGGCGCATGATGCCGCAGTCCGCGCGGCCATCGCGAGCCTTGAGGCTCACACCGCCCCCCTGCGGCGCCGTGTGCGCTCTACGGGAAAGATAGTTCCTGAGCGCACCGCCGGGCTGGTGGTGGCCGAGGTCCGTCACCACAGTGCTCGGCCAGTGAAGCCGAC
>JAJYWM010000136.1 GCA_021791455.1 bacterium
GTCCAACCAGGGCTGGAACCCGGGTGAGTAAGCCCGGTTCAGCGCCACAGGAACCAATATAACAGATCTGATGTAATGCGCAGGTTACGCCAAGGACCTCGGCAAGCACTGACTTACTGACTTACTAGCGATTTGCTCTCCCTTAAGGCCCGGTACTCCCGAAGCTGTCCCCAGCCGCAAAGTAGGGGCGGACGTGGACCTACACAGGGAAGCGCCCGATGGTTTGTTCGTAGGTCTTTTGGGCGTCGGAGAGAGCGATCCGGGAGTAGATCTCAAGGGACTGGCGGCTGGCGTGGCCGCTGTAGGGCTGGATGAGGGCGTCGTCGATGCCTTGGGTCTTGAGCCAGGTGAACAGGAAGTGGCGGAGGCGGTGGGGAGAGATGGGGTGCGTCATGCCGGAGGCGGTGGCGTAGCGGGTGAGCATGGCGCGCACACCACGGTCGCTGTAGGCCTTCTTCCAGCTTGACTCGAAGAGGTGGGCGGCACCCTTGCCCCGCATGGCCTGCATGTGCAACGCCAGTGTCTCTTTGAACGAGGTTGGGAACGGGACCATGCGGTCTTTGCCACCCTTGCCTTGGGTGATGCGGATGCGGCAGGCGTCGAGGTCTACGTCGTCGAGGCGGATGGCGACCAGCTCGGCGACCCGGACACCGGTGTAGAGCAGGGTCTTGATCAGGACGACGTCACCGCCCCGTCGTTGCCTCCACACGTTGTCGTAGTAACGGCGGATCTCGTCTTCGGTAGGCACGTACGGGAGCCGTTTTGGCTGGCGTTGGACCTCGATGTCCAACTCTGTGCGCAGGTGCTTGAAGACCTCTTTGAGGTAGATATAGTCGGGGCGCTCACCGCGCAGGTACTTGGCGAGCTGGTGGGCTTTCTGGCCGGCCGGCGTCCGTTTCGCCTCGACCGAGTTGGCGGGCTCGTCGCCCCGGCCGGTCATCGTGGCGCCGCCGGGAGGCCGAGGTCGATGTGGCGGTCCATTTCAAGGCGGAACGAGCCATAGGGGTTTACGTGGGCCCAGAACAGCGGGGTGAGGGCGCGGCGGTCCTCCTCAGTGAGCCGGTCGGCCCACTCGGGCCTGGCTAGCACCCGTTGCAGGAAGATCGTGTTGATGTACACAAGGGCCGACTGGAGCAGGTGAAGAGCGAGCATGGTGACCTCCTGGTCCTCCCGGTCAGCGCCGGTTAGCTCGCTGGCTTTCCCGTAGCAGAGCACGGCGTTGGCGCTGTTCCAGTTCTCGATGACCTGGAGCCCTTCGTGGATCTCGCGCCGTAGCGGAGGCAGGCGGAGATAGTCGGCAATGAAGACGGACTTGACCGCGCGACCTAGCTCGACCAGGGCCTGGTAGGTGGGGTGCTGGGGCCCGGGCCGGGTAAAGCGGCGCAAGATGGCCTCGGCTTCGGCTGTGCCCAGGCGCAGGGCGGTGGCGTACTTGACCATCTGGTCGTACTGCTGGGCGATCAGCTCCCAGCGGATGGGCCGGGTGAGCACGGGGGCCAAGTTCGGGTAGGCGCTGGCGTCGTCGTCGGGCAGGTAGAGCCGGGCCGACCCGATGTTCTTCAGCCTGGGCAGGAGGTTGAAGCCGAGCAGGTAGGTGAAGGCGAAGCCGACTGCAGACTGCCCGTGGGTGTCGACGTAGTTGCGGTCGACCTCGGCGTCGGTGCAGTGGCGGAGGAGGCCTTCGATCATGGCCGCGACCTCGGACAAGGAGCAGCTCTTCAGCTGAGAGTAGATACAAACCGAGCTCGTCTCTACGTGCCAGTAGATCATCACCCCTGGACCTCGGTAGCGGGCGTGCCACTCGGTCATCAAGTTGGACTCCCAGGCGCCGAACTTCTTCGAGTCGCTGGCACAGGCGGTGCCCTCGCCCCACAGGCCGTTGTCCCGGACCGTGAACGTGGCGTTGACAACCCGGATGATGGCCTGGCGCAGGTTATCGCGGTTCACGTACAGCCAGCGTGCCCTGCGCAGGGCAGCCTCGGTCTCGCCGTGCTCGCCGGTGGCGATCTGTTTGATGCCGATGTTGGTTCCCAACCCGAACAGGACCAGCAATAACCGCCGGCGCACGACGTCCCGGGGCAGGGCCTCGCGTGAAGCGACGGAGCTGAACGAGCTGGTGAAGTCGGTAAGGAAGTCGGCCTCTTTCAGGAAATCGAGAAGGTCGATGGTGCCGAAGGACTGCTCGACGTCTTTCTTCAGGCGCTCCAGGTTGGCTGGTTCGACCAGCTTTTCGGGCTTTGGGACGCTGGTCCAAGGCTCACCGGCCCGGGTGAGGAAGCGGACGCCTCCGGTGTCACCTGCCCTGATCGAGGTGTCGAGAGCCGCCAAGGCGGTGCGCATCCGCTCCTTGAGCTCGGCGATGAACCTCGACGGGTCGAGCGGTTGGCGTAGCGCCGCGTAATGGACCTCCCGGCTGGCCTCGAACTCCGCCGGCAGGTCGGCCTCTGGGTCCCGCCACCGGTTGGCCCCGTCTACCCAGATCTCCCGGCGGCGCAGGCCGTCGCGCAACGCCCGCAGGACACAAAGCTCGTAGGGGATGCGCTCGACCCGGCCGCGCTCGTTCATCACCGCCTCGCGCCAGTCGTCCGGGACGACCCCGTCGAGAGGCACCTGCTCGTCCTGGGCGTAGTAGCGGACCGCGCCGGGGCGCGTGGCGTAACGGCGGAGCAGCGCCAGGGCGTCGGCCACGGGCTGGTGGGCCTTGTTGTTCGAGCGGAACTCAAGGGCGTCGAGCAGCTTGGGCAACATGCGGCGGTAGTGGCTGGAGTACGACGAGCGCAGGACCTTGCGGACCCGGGTCTTGAACGCGACCTCGTTGGCCTTGGCTTCGGCCACGAGGTCGCGCAAGGTGGCTTCGCCCACAACCGGGAACAAGGCATGGCGGACGGTCTCGTCGGGGTGTTCCAGGGCGGCTTCTGCCAGGCGGAACAGGATCCCCTGTTTGCCACGGACCCGGCGCAGGTCGGCCAGCATCTCGCCCTCCACTCGGTTTTCCGCTCGGGTGCCGATCTTGTGGACGACGCCGATGAACAGCTCCACCAGGCCATCGGTGATCTCACCGGTGCGCGACCAGCACAGGGCGGCGAGGAGGGTCAAGCGGACCGGGCGGGGCCGGTCGCGCAAGTCGGAGGGGTACTCCTGGGCCGCACGGGCACGCCAGGCAGCGACCACGGGTTCGGGGGTGCCGGTGAACAGGTCCGCCAGCAGCCCTATTGCCCGGATCCGCTGGAGCTTTTCGACCTCGGCGAGCAGGCTGTCCAAGCTGACCTGCCCGGGGTCGGCCTTGAGCTCGGCCAGCGCGCCCCCGGGGCTGGCGGGCTCATCATCGGCGCGCTCGGCCACGAGCTCATCGAGACGTTCGGCGGCATCAGTGCCGAGCCGGGCCGTCGTACCGGCGCAGAAACGGTCGGCGGCCCTGGACCTGGCAGCGCCGACGATGCGCTCAAGGCGGCCGGGTGGCTCGGTACGTTCCGCGCGGCACCGGGCCAGTAACGCCTCCCGCAACCGCTCCTCGGAGATCTCCACCGGCGCGACTTCTTCGGCCAGCCAAGCGGTCAGGGTCTCCTCATCAGCCCGCGTGGCCTCCCGGAAACCCAGGGCGTCGCGGATCTGGGCCCGGTGGTACTCGATCGTCCGGCCCGACCAGGCGTAGCTGGCCAGCTGAGCAGGGTCGACCTTGACCTGGCCGGCCACGTAATCTACGGCGGTTGGCGGCAGCTCGCCAGCGTCACGGGGAAAACGTGCCTCCAGCTCAAAGAACTTCAAGAGCAGGACGAACCCGAGCCGCGTGGCACCCGACTTGTTCGCCACCAGACGCCAGTCCTCGTCGACGAGCGTCCAGTAGGCCACGAGGTCCTCCGGTTCCCATTCTCGCCTCACGGCTCACCTCCTATGCAGCCAACGCCTAGTGCACGCCCAGGAATGTGCCGAGAAGCACCGGAGGCGGCACTTGTGAGTCCCCGGGGCACCTGCGGGCGGACCGACGACCAGGCAATCCCGTCCGGCAAAGTGCGTAATTGCCAACTCTACAAGCAAAAGCGGCACTGCGCCAGCCCCACCGGGTAGTGTCCTGCTGAGGACGTGGACCGAGGCCGGCCGTCACTGGAGGTGGCAACGTTTTGGCTCGACGAGTTGCGGTGCGCGCGGACCGCCGCATCGGCGATGGCGAACAGCTCCTGCTCCGCATGAACAACGACAGTGACGTCGTCAACGCTTTGAAGCTCGCTCTCGCCGACGCCCCCGCCTACCGTGTGGTCCCCGGGTTCGAGCGCTCCGGCGCGCTGACCGTCTCGTGCTTCGCCGTGGCCGACGAGGTCGAAGCCCAAATCGTCGTGCGCGGCACGCGATGGTCGTGGTACGGGCTGGCCCGGGCCGGTGACCTACGTGCGCTCGGGTGCCATCTCGTTGCCACCGACATCTTCGACGGCGATGACCTGATGCCCCTGTCCGACCGGCACGTCGACGTGATCGTCTGCCCCTAGCCGCCCGGGACGGGTGATTACGCGACCCTGGCCAAGGCGGGGCGTAGCTCCCTCCGGGCGAGCTTCCAAGACCGCTTCACCACCGTCTTGCGAGCCTTCGACCCTCGTCGGGCAATAAGCGACGGGGTTGGACAAGTACCATGAAGATATGGGAGACCTGCCGCAGGTCGTCGCCGACCTGACCTTCGCACCCGTGCGTGGCGGTCGAGCGACGGTGCCCCCCGGCTGCTGGGAGGAAGACCGCGCACCTGTCGTGGGTGAGCAGGTCCTAGTCGCCGACAGTGGAGCTGGGCCGTTCGAGGCAACGGTCACGGGCGTCGAGGCCGATGGTACCCTTGTGCTTGTCGTCCACGCCTTCGTGCCAGTGCACGCCTGACCCGGCAGAGCGTCCTTCTGCGACGCACAGATAGTCCACGACTGATAGACCATTCCTCTGCATCCGTCTACTTTGCGGCTGGGGACAGCTTCGGGAGTACTGGGCCGTCGACAAGAAGCTCATAA
>JAJYWM010000328.1 GCA_021791455.1 bacterium
CGGCGAGGTTCTCCAGGTGGATCTGCCACCCGGCGCCGTAGGCGGCGAGTGGCTCCAGCGGAAGGCCCGACACCTCGACGGTGATGGCGGTCCCGTCACCATCCGGCTCTAGTCGGACCCCCACCGACTCGTCGAAAGGCGCCGCCCCTCTCCCCCTCCTCCAGGACTCCTCCGACTCCCTCGACGTCACCGAAAGGTGCCTCGGCGGCTCGCACGCTGTCACCCGGCCGGTCCCCTCCCAGTCGTCCGCCTCGACGAAGATCCGGAACTCGCCTCCGACGCGGAGGTCACCCTTCACCAGGGCATGCCACGCGGCCAGGCGGCTGGGATCGGTGATCGCCGACCAGACCTCATGGATCGGGGCTGCGAGGCGCTCCTGGAGCCGCACCATGCCCCTGCCGTCCGCCAGCGCCAGGACTCCCAGGATGACGGGCTGTCCGGGATCAGTCGATTTCATGGGTAGCTCTGCTCCTTGACGTGACGTCCTGTCATCTAAGACGTCGGCCGGGAGGCAAATCATCGCCCCGAACCTGGCATCGCGCAAGCTCGGCGCGGCGGCTCCGCCAGGACAGCCCAATTCGCACCTCGCACGGCTTAGCCAGTGCCGCCCTGATCTAGGGGGCAAGAGTGGAGGTGTTGGCCCGCTGCGGACACCGCCCATGGCTGGAGGAGCCCGGGTCGGTCGGGGCGGCGCCCTACAGGCCTGCGGAGCGGGTCATCCCCTCCGCCTGAGGTCGACCGTCTCCCGGCTTGGCCCTCGTCACACGAGCTGGGCGCCAGCTCCTAAGCTCCCCTCACTGATCCCGCGGAAGGGCCAACGACCGGGTGGACGTCACGTCCTCGAGGTGGAGTCGCCCTGAGCTCGCCCGCCGCGTCTTCCGCAGGGCCGCCCGCAAGCACACGGGACCGTCGTCGGAATGGGCTGGGCTCAGCAGCTGACCCGCTCCTCGCTGGGGCGGTATAGGCTGGGTGGGCCAAAGGGACGGGCGCGTGTCCATCCGGCGAGGCGGTGCGCCCCGTCCACCCGGCCGTGCTGACTCGCCGGGTCCGCTTTTGCTGTTCGGGAGGACGGGCGTGGACTCGAGAGGTGGCCCGCGGGCCCAAGCCCCCCGGCCGGGGGGATTGGCCGGGCCGACTAGGCGGTGGCATCGGCGCTATCGCCGTGCCCGAAACACTCCGACTGGCGGCCGCTCCGCGGCGTACCGAACCCGAGGTGGGCCAAGGTAGTGAACCTGCTCTCGGTCGCGACGCTCGTCGTGGTCCTGGGGTTCGCCTTCATGCTCGGCGTCTCAGACGCCCCCAACGCCAGCGCCTCTTTGATAGCGGCACGGGCCACCTCCTACCGCGATGCCATGGTCTTCGCTTTCGCCTTCCACGTGCTGGGCGGTTTGCTCGCCGGCCAGGCTGTGGCGCTGACCATGGTCACCCTGGTCCATGTCCCCGCCGACCGCGTGTCCTTCACCTACCTGGCCGGCGGGCTGGCAACGATCGCGTTCACCCTCGCCGCCACGCGCCGGGGCATCCCGGTCAGCGCCAGCATCGGCTTGGTCGGCGGTCTGGCGGGAGCCGCAGCCGTGATCGGGGGATGGCAGGCCGTGGGGTGGGGAGGAATGCGCGGAGCCAGCCCCTATGGGGTGATCGGGACCCTGGCCGCGGTCCTGCTGTCACCCATACTGGGAGCCGTGGTCGCTGCCGCGTTTCGGCGTGGCCTGCAGCCGATTGCCCAGCGCGCCACCCGGAGCTCCATTCACCCGGTGCGTGGCCTGATCTGGCTCACCGCTGGCCTGGTGGCCATCGCCGACGGCTCCAACGACGGCCAGAAGGCGATGGGGCTGGCCACCGGCCTTCTGGTCGCGGCGGGAGCCATCAGCCGCTTCCAGGTGCCCTTCCTGGTGACGGCCGCGGTCGCGGTCACCCTGGCCACCGGTACGGCGGTTGGCGGTCGCAAGATTGTCCGTACCGTGTCCTCAAGGTTCTACCGGGGCGGCCCACTCGATGGCCTGGCCGCGCAGGCGGCGGCAGCTCTCACGATCCTCGGCTCCAGCGTTGTAGGGGCGCCGGTGAGCACATCGACGATCGTTGCTTCCGGCATGGTCGGGGTGGGGGCCGCCAGGAGACGCCACCATGTGCACTGGCCAACGGTCGTCCGGGTGGTCAGCGCCTGGGTGATCACGGTTCCTGCCTGCGCCATCTTGGGGGCCGTCCTGGCGGCGATGGGAGCGGCCTTGTTGGGCCATCCGTGAACCGCCCCAAGTGGCCCTGGTGGCGGGTGTGGTTCAGCGGGTCCCGGACCAACCCCCTGGCGCTGCTGGTCGCCCAGGGCGATCTCACCGAGCAAGGGATGCGGCACTTCGCCGAGTGGTCGGCGACCGGGGCACCGGGAGAATCCGCCGAGGTCCGCCGCTGCCACCTTGAGGGATACCAGGCAAGACGTTCACTCTTAGCCGCGCTCCAGGACGCGCTGTCGACGCCACTGGACCAGGAGGACATCTTCACCCTCTCCGAGCGATTGGATCGGGTGCTGGACGCCGCCAAGGACGCGGTTCGAGAAAGCGAGGTCCTCAGCTGGCACCCGGACCCGCACGCCCAGGCGATGGGTCAACTGCTCGCGGAGGGAACCTCAGCTCTGGCGGCCGCCCTCCGCCTGCTGCCCCGCCAGCTCTCCGAGGCAGGGCGCAAGGCGGACGAGTCCACGGTGGCCGTCCGGCACGTGGAGCATCGCTATCGGGAGGCCATGACCGACCTGCTGCAAACCCCCGACCTGCGAACGGTGCTCGCCGCCCAGGACGTGTATCGGCGCTACGTCCTGGTGGCAAGTCACGTGGTCGCCGTGGCCGACCGTCTCTGGTACTCGGTCCTGCGCGCCGGGTGAAGCTGTGAGGTAGCCGGGGTGGCCAACGGCCGCCGGGCTTCGTAACGGTGGGATTTGTCTATGATTCCAAGCCATGGGCACTCGCAGCGGGCGGTCGGACGCGGGTCCACTTCAGCGTCCCTGGCTGGGCCGGCCATCCCGGCGAGCCGCCCCTGCCCGGCACCCCCTTCACCAGGATGACCTCCTCGGGACAAGAGGCTGAGGCGGGACCTAGATGACCAGCGACGTGTACCGGGCAGTCCGCGAGGTGCTGGCAGTGCGCCAGTTCCGCGACCAGGTGGTGCCGGAGGAGGTCGTCCGCCGCATCCTAGAGTCGGGCCGGCTCACCGCCAGTTCGATGAACCTGCAACCCTGGCACTTCGTCCTAGTGCAGGACCGGTTGCGCCTCCGGGAGCTGGGCGGCCTGGTACCCACGGGCCCCTACATCGCCGAGGCCGCCTTTGCCATCGTGGTTGCCTACGAGAAGGCCAGCCGGTTCGGGGTGTCGGACGCCAGCCGCGCCATCCAGTCGATGGCGCTGACGGCCTGGGCCGAGGGGGTTGGCTCCAATTGGACCGGCTTTGGCGGCCTGGAGGCGGTGCGCCTCTGGTGCGGGCTTCCTGACTCCCACGAGGTGCTGGCGGTAGTGCCCTTCGGATATCCCCGAGCTGCCCGTGTTCTGGGCTACAAGAAGCGCAAGCCGCTGGATCAGGTGGCATCGCGGGAGCACTACGGACGCCCGGTCGGAGGCGCCTGAAGACAACCCGCATTGGTAGCTCTGGCTAGCCCAGCGCCACCGCGGCGATCGCCCTCTTGACTAAGGTGGCACCAGATCGTCACGGAATCCAGCGCTGCGCTGGGGAAGTTTGGTCCGGGGGAGGGGGGAGACCGCCTCGAGCGCAGCGGAAGCCAAACCGGCCGCACGCGATACGAACGTGGCGGCCCTCCCCCGGGTCCCGGGCCATGCGACACCGCGCTCCCGGCACGCCGAAGAGAGCAGGTCCGCGCTGCCGCAATCCCTGACTCCCTCCAAGGGGGGCCCGTCCGGCCAGGTGTGGTGCGGGCGCTCGCGGGCGCCGGCCAGGGGTTGGTTGAATACGCGCTGCTGCTGGCGCTGGTGGCACTTGTCGCCGTGGCCGGTCTGACCTTGGTGGGCCATCGCACGTCCAGCGGTTACTCCAGCGTCTCCAATGGTCTTCGCGGATCGGGGGCGCCCGCGTCGCCATCGGTCAAGCCGAAGCCGACCAGGACGCCCCGACCCAAGCCTTCCCAAACCCCTCGGCCCTCGCGCGCTCCCAAGCCGCCCAGAACGCCGCGGCCCAGGAAACCCCCGAAGCCCCCCAAAACGCCGCGGCCCTCCTAGGCTGAAGGAGCAGGCTCCGCGTCGATCGATGCTCCCTGCTCACCACAGAAGCCCGGAACATGGCCCGCGCACTCTCTGCCCAGCGTTCCTTTCAGGCTGGACCCGTAGCGCGCGTCGAGAGGTAGCCCCGGTCAACGGCTGGGACGGTTATTCAGTGCGCTCCCGGCTACCCCAGCGGCACCGCGCTCGGCACCGCCCCTCACTTCGGCCCTGAACTGGCGTGATCCCTCGAGCCGGTGATACCGTTCGCGGGAGTGAGCACGGCCAATCCGGGATTCGGCGCGGCCCGGATCCTTTGCGTCTCCTGCGGCGCGGACATCCCCGCGAGCAGCCGTTTCTGTCCCCAATGCGGGGTGGAACTGGGACGGACCTGCCCGTCCTGCGGTGAGCTGACCAGCACCCAGGCCCGCTTCTGCAGCTCCTGCGGAGCTCCGCTCACAGCCGCAGCTCCGCAGCCCCAGCAAGAGGCCGTGAGCCCCCCGGTCCGAGAGGAGGAAGGGACGGGGCGGCGGGTGGTGACCGTGCTGTTCGCGGATCTGGTGGGGTTCACCCCCCTCGCCGAGGGCGAGGACCCGGAGGTTTTGCGGGAATTCCTCAGCGGATATTTCGATCTGGCCCGGAAGGTCATCACCCGGACCGGCGGAGCGGTCGAGAAGTTCATCGGAGACGCGGTGATGGCGGTGTGGGGAGCCACCACGGCTCAGCAGGACGATGCCGAGCAGGCGGTCCGCGCGGGGCTGGAGCTGGTGACCGAGGTG
>JAJYWM010000331.1 GCA_021791455.1 bacterium
AATTCTGGCGGTCACCTGCGCATGCTCGACGGATACGTCGAGTTGGGCGGGGTCGACGAGCTCTCTTATCACCACCAGGGCACGCTCACCCTCGATCGCAGGCTGAGCAGAAGGCGGACCGGACGTTGGTCGCCGCGACTGTGGCACGACTACTCCCTGAGACTGGCCACCGGCGTGGCAGCGATCTTCTTTTGCAGCTTGATTACCGCATCGAGAAGGCCCTCCGGTCGAGGGGGGCACCCGGGTATGTAGACGTCAACGGGCACCACTTTGTCCACCCCCTGGATGATGGCATAGTTGTTGAAGATCCCCCCGCAGGAGGCGCATGCTCCCATGGAGATCACCCACTTCGGATCCGGCATCTGGTCGTAGACCTGCTTCAAGACGGGGCCCATCTTCTGCGAGACCCTTCCCGCGACGATCATGAGATCGGCCTGCCGCGGAGAGGCGCGAAAGACCTCGGTTCCAAAGCGTGCCAAGTCGAAGCGCGCGTTGCTGGCTCCCATCATCTCGATCGCGCAGCAGGCCAGGCCGAACGTGGCTGGCCAGATCGAAGAGTAGCGCCCCCAGGCGATGACCTTGCCGACAGTTGTCGTGAATATGCCCTCATTGGCGGCGGCATCGGCCAGATCGCGCTCCGCTGGGATGGCACCGGGAATCGCGGCGGCATCAGAGCCGCTGGCGGACGCGCGGCTCAGGCCCCGTGGGTCCAAAGCGTCGCTTGGCACTCTCAGTCCCACTCCAGGGCCCCCTTGCGCCAGACATACAGAAGCGCCACGGCCAGAAGGGCCACGAACACCACCATCTCCACGAACCCGAACATATGCAGGGTGTGCTTCACGATCACGGCCCAGGGGTACAGAAAAACGGCCTCCACATCGAAGACGATGAACAGCATGGCCGTCAGGTAGAAGCTGACCGAGAAACGACGCCGCGCGGTCTCGGCAGGGATGATCCCGCACTCGTATGGGAGACCCTTGGCCGCCGTGGGGCGCCTGGGCCCGAGCAAGGTCGACGCCACCGTCATGCCGATGGCAACCAGCACCACTAGGATCAGGAAGACCAGCAGCGGCAGATAGTTGAAGAGCATCGGCCTCCAGTCTACCAATTCCCCATCCCAGGCCCAATGCCTCAACAAGCCTCCAGTGGGCAGCCCTTGGGTTGTTCAAGGCGGTCGGGCTGGAAGCTATACCCCAACCCGTCAGCGCGTCCGAGGCAGCGAAGTCAAACGCCGCCCACGGCCACGGCCCTCGGCAACTCCAGTCACCGGCGAAGCCGGTCACCATACCTCCCCTCTCGCGCTGGCCGGAGTTGAGTTGGCGCCGGCCGGGCGCACCCATCGTGCCCGGGCCTCGGGAGGGCATTGCGGTGCCAGGCTTGTATCCAACCGCCTGCCCGTACCAGCGGTGCGAGCCACTCCTGCATCTATAACGGGACGTGGTCCCCCCAGTAGTGCCCCGATCGGAACTGAACGAGTGCCTGATACCCATCTCCGGGCGCCATGTCCCTCTCCGGAGGCCACTGCCACCGGCTGGGCCAAGGCGGCTTGGGAACTCGGGGACGGCCAGGGTACGACACCTTCCATTAGGGCCTACAGGCGAGACGGCCAGGCATCCGCAGCGCGGGCCACAGGCTCCTCCGGGCCCCGTGACGGCCGGAAGGGGTGATCACGCACAACGGCGGGCGAAGCCCCCCTGCCTTGGATCAGATGCCGGGCGGTGGCAATCGGCCGCTGGGTACTGGTGGCGCCGGGCCGCCAGGCAGCGGCCAACCCCAACTCTGTGTCCTGGGCCGATGGGCGGTTGCTCGGCGACAGACCCACCATGAAGTAGTACCGTCTTCCGAACTGCCACGGCCAAATGTCTGATCTGAGATGGGCCCCGGTCGCCCCCGCAGCCGCCGCAACAGCGTCCCGTGGTAGCCCCGGCTCCAGAGAAGCTGTCGCCCACTACCTGGGCGTCAGGCAATTACCGTTGGACTCGTGGCCAAGCCCTAGGACGGGATATAAAAGGAGTGCCAACAGTGCCAGACCAGGGGCCGACCGGCGGAGCCGCGGGCGACAAGGGCACACAAGAGGACGACGCCAGTTCCGAGGATATTGGACGGGCGGTAGCCGCCGCCATCGCTTGGACCAAGCGGGAGGAGGTCAAAGTCACTCCGCGGATGTCGCGAGATCACGACACCACCACGCCGGTCACCGTGGTCCTGAGACCGCTGGCCTCTGGCTTGCCATTCGGGTTTTTCGCCCTGGTGGTGGCAGCGACCATGCTGGGTGCCCAAGCACTGCTCGTTCTTCCCGGGCGGGCATCCCTGGGCATCGGTCTAGTCTTGATACCAACCGCAATAGCCCAGTTTGTCGCCGGCCTGGCTGCGATTCCAAGCCGAGATGTGATTTCGGCGACCCTCATGATGGTGTTCTCAGGCGTGTGGCTGGGGACCGCGCTAGTTTTCATCTTCTCCCCCCCGTATGGCCACGAGGTTTTGGGAGTCTGGTACCTCGCGCTCTGCCCCGTGATCGCCTGCCTCATCACCGCCGCGACGGCCAAACTGGCCGTGTCAGTCGTACCCATGAGCGGCCTGCCAACTTTTCTCGTGACCGGGATTTGGCTGTTGGTCGGGGGCCGGGACCTCGGGTACGCGGTTGGGGTGCTGTCCTTTGTCCTGGCCGCAACCGGCCTCTACGCGGCGGTGGCCCTCTTGTTCGAGGATGCTCGTCGCCACACCGTCCTACCGACCCTGCGCCGCGGCCCCATGAAAGAGGCCTTCACGGGCGACTTCGAATCCCAGTTGCAGGATCTTGAGCACGAAGCCGGTGTTCGCCGCTTCCTGTAGGAACCCAGCCCCTACGCTCCCAACTGGTTGGGTGGGACTTGGTATCCTGGCTATCGACCATGCCTCCGGGCTGTCAGCCCCCGGATCCACTCGGGTCGCGCGACGCGGGAGTAGCTCAGTTGGTAGAGCGCTAGCCTTCCAAGCTGGATGTCGCGAGTTCGAGTCTCGTCTCCCGCTCCAAATGCCTCTCTTCGAGTTCAATAAGAGCGCTTAAGTGTTGGCTATAGCTCGCAGTTTAGCGCTGTAAAACGGGGTCAAAATGTGTGAGGCTAGCGCTGCTAAACAGCGCGGGTTTACACAAAAGCGCTGCATCGTGCTATGATCGGGATATTGGGGTATCGACCCATGAAGAGGGACCCGTCATGGCCAAGGTTTCCGTAGTCTCGCCACATGCAACCTCCTCTCTGGAAGTGCTCGTTGAGGACTACCTGGCCTCCTGCCGAGCCCGCGGCCTGGCCCTCTCCACCATCAACCAGGCCTATCGCTACAGCCTGGTGGACGTGTTCCTGCCGTGGTGCGCCCGGGCCGACGTGACCACCATCTCCCAGCTCGACCAGCGCGCCCTGGACCGCTTCACGGGCGACCTTTTGACCGAGCCCGGAAAGCACGGCAAGCCGCTCTCGCGGTTCACCGTCCACCACTACGTTCGCTCAGTCCGGCAGTTCCTCGCCTGGTGCCGAGTCGAAGGCGAGGAGGTTTCCGGCAAGCCCCAGCTTCCGCGCCTCCCCCAGCGGGTAGTCGAGGTGTTGAGTCGCGACGAGATAGACCGGCTGGAGGCAGCAGCACCGACCGAGCGCGACAAGCTGATCATCCGGCTGCTGGCCGATACCGGAATCAGGGTCGGTGAGCTGTGCGGCCTGGAGATGGAGGACATCATCACCGCCCAGGACCGCCGTGCCTTTCTCAAGGTGAGGGGCAAGGGCTCCAAGGAGCGCCTCGTCCCTCTCTCCCCCTCCCTGGTGCGGCGTATCGACCGATATCGTCGAACCCGGCCCGAGTCGCATAGCAACCGCCTGTTCGTCGCCTCTCGGCGAAACCCACAGGGTGAGTACGCGCCGCTGACCCGGAGCGGAGTCCTCCAGCTCCTCCGGTCTGACGCCGACCGCGCCGGAATCACCCGGCGGGTCCATCCCCACCTGCTGCGCCACTCGTTCGCCACCGAGGCGCTGCGCCGGGGCATGAACCCGGTCCAGCTCGCCCAGCTTCTGGGCCACAGCGGGTTGCGTATGATAGAACAGGTGTACGCCCACCTCAACGCCGTCGACGGCTACGACGCAGTCATGAAGATGCTCACCTCGGAGCGCTGACCGTGGGGAGAGACCACCCATGACGGTGCGGGTAGCGATTCGTGAACCAATGCTCCGATGGGCAGAGGAGCGCTCCCGGGTGCCGGCGGACGAGCTCCGGTCGAAGTTCCCGGACCTGGAGCAGTGGCGGCAAGGCGCGAAAATCCCGACCCTCAAACAGGTCGAGAGGTTCGCCTCGGCAACCGACACCCCGGTAGGCTTCCTGTTCCTTTCCGAGCCTCCCGAAGAGGTGCTGCCACTGCCCGACTTTCGGACTATCGGGGATATAGAGGTAGGGCACGCGAGCCCTGACCTGCTGGAGACGGTATACCTCTGTCAGCAACGCCAGGAGTGGTACCGGGACTTTGCGCGCCTCCACCAGGAGCCCCCTGTCCCATTTGTGGGGACCCTGACCACATCCAACTCAGTCGTGGAGGCTGCCGCCACCATGCGGTCAGTCCTCTGGTTCGAGCCCGCCCAGCGTGGAGCCTCCTGGGGTGAGGCATTCCGCCTGCTGATCGAGGCGGCGGAGAGGCAAGGCATGCTCGTCATGGTCAACGGGGTGGTGGGGAGCAACACCCACCGCAAGTTGGACCCCGCGGAGTTCCGAGGGTTCGCCCTGGCCGACAACCTCGCCCCGCTCATCTTCGTCAACGGCGCCGACACCACGGCAGCCAAGATCTTTACCCTCGCTCACGAGCTGGCCCACGTATGGCTCGGCCAGTCGGCTGTCTCGGATGCCGATCAAGCGGCCTCTCTGGGTAATGAGGCGGAGCGCTGGTGCAACAAGGTGGCGGCCGAGTTCCTGGTAACCGGTGAGAGCCTGCGCGACTTGGTT
>JAJYWM010000351.1 GCA_021791455.1 bacterium
TTCTTCGCCGACGTGGTGGACTCCTTCCCCGAAGGGGAGCTGCGCGAGGAAGCGAGGGGCTGGGTGCTCTCGGCCCTGGACCAGCTGGCCCGCTCAGGGGCCCTCTCCGCCCACCCCAGCTGATGGGGAGATGGCTGCGGATCTGCCCCGCGGAGGCGATCCCGGAGGGTCACGCCGCGCGGGTGGAGGTGGGAGAGCTGCCGATCGCGCTCTTCAACGTGGGGGGCGAGTTCCACTGCCTGGACGACACCTGCAGCCACGCCCTGGCCTCCCTCTCGGAGGGGGAGCTGCACCCCGGTTCGTGCTCGGTGGAGTGTCCGCTGCACGGCAGCCAGTTCGACCTCCGCTCGGGGGAGCCGATCTCGCTGCCGGCGGTGGAGGCGGTTCAGGTGCACAAGGTGGAGGTGCGGGAGGGAGAGGTGTGGGTGGAGCTGGAGGGGTGAAGGCGGCTCCCGCCCTCGACGTGGAGCGAATCCGCAAGGACTTCCCGATCCTTGAGGAGCAGGTCAACGGCCATCCCCTGGTCTACCTGGACAGTGCAGCCACCTCGCAGAAGTCGATCTCGGTGATCCGGGCCATCTCCGACTACTACCTCCACGCCAACGCCAACGTCCACCGAGGGGTCCACGCTCTGGGAGAGCGGGCCACCGAGATCTTCGAGCAGGCGAGGCGGGACGTGGCCCGCTTCGTCTCCGCGGAGGAGCGGGGCGTCATCTTCGTGCGCAACACGACCGAGGGGCTCAACCTGGTGGCCCAGGCGTACGCGCGCCCCCGGTTCGGGCCCCAGGACCGGATCGTGGTCACCATCATGGAGCACCACTCCAACCTCGTCCCCTGGCAGCAGGTGCGGGAGCAGACCGGCTGCCAGCTGGAGTTCATCGGCATAACCGACGAGGGGCGGCTCGACTGGGAGGACGTGGAGCGGCTGCTGCGGGTGCCCACCCAGCTGCTGGCGGTGACCCACGTGAGCAACGTCTTGGGGACCATTAACCCGATCCAGGAGCTGGTCCGGCTGGCGCACTCAGAGGGGATAACCGTGTGCGTGGATGGGGCCCAGGCGGTGCCCCACATGCCGGTCAGCATCTCGGAGCTGGGGGCCGACTTCTACGCCTTCTCCGGGCACAAGATGCTGGGCCCCACCGGGATAGGGGTGCTCTGGGGGCGGCCCGAGCTGCTGGAGGAGATGCCCCCCTTCCTCACCGGCGGTTCGATGATCTCGGTGGTGCAACTGGACCACACCACCTGGGACGAGGTGCCGCACAAGTTCGAGGCGGGGACCCCGGACATAGCTGGGGCGGCGGGGCTGTCCGCGGCAATCTCCTACCTGGAAGGGCTGGGGATGGATGCGGTGCGTCAACATGAATTGGAGCTGACCGACTACGCGATAGAGGCTCTATCCGAGGTCCCGGGGTTGGCTCAGTACGGTCCCAGCGGCGCCGATCGAGCAGGCGTGATGTCCTTCATCTTGGATGGTGTGCACCCCCATGACGTTGGGACGATCCTGGATCGGGAAGGGGTAGCGGTTCGAGCTGGGCATCACTGCTGCCAGCCGCTGATGAGACGGCTCGGAGTGGTGGCCACCACGAGGGCGAGCGTGAGTATTTACAACGCTCCCCAGGAAGTGGACGCCCTAACGTCCGCGCTGGGCACGGTCGGGCGCGTCTTCGGCCGGGCGACTTGATCGGCAGCTACCGTCGGCGCCGCCACTTGGACAGCAGGCCCTCTTAAGGGGCGTTCAGTTTTGAAAACTCCCTGACGCCACAAACACTTCCCCCTCCCTGGGTGTCATGACGGCCCTAGGCCGTGCTCGATAGAAGGCAGGCGGATAATGGCTGAGCGACCTTTGACTATGGCCCTTGCGGGTGGTGCCCTACTCCGGCGGAGGCGCGGGGGAGTCCCCGACCGGAGGACCGATCCCGCTCACATTGACCCCCCAAGCCGACGAACTGCGCGGAGTCCGAGATGGTGGCTGTTGGGGGTGACCGCTTTCCGCCATGGGTCGGACCTGTCCGAGCTTTTTCGGCGCAGCTCTTTGCTGGCAATCGGGCCTTCCAAACGCCCGCTGCGTCCCGGATTGTGACCTGGTAACCCGCCAGCTCCCCCTGCCGCCCGCCCTCACCACAAGATTGTAGGCGGCCATGCTAGCCATGAGAACCTGGACAGTGGCGGCCACCAAAACTGGAAAGGCAAGGGTGGGCCAGGGGCGGGGAGTCAGTCAGGAGCGTCCCTCCTGGGGTTAGCTGGAGGTGTCACAGCCACCAGGGCCTAGGAGGGGCACCATGAAGTTTGGCGGGGAAGTCGTGGAGATAGTTGAGGCGTTCGACCTGACCGGCTCGTACCGGGATGCGGCCGAGCTGGTGGGCTGCTCGCCGACCGCGGTGGCCCGGTACGTGGCCCTGCGAGAGGTGGGGCTGCCTCCTTCGAGGAAGCTGCGGCGGGCGGGGCTCATGGATGGGTACATGGAGAAGGTCGAGGAGTGGGTGAACGCCAGCCGGGGGAAGGTGAGGGCGGACGTGGTGTTCAGCCAGTTGCAGGCCATGGAGTGCCGGGGGTCGGAGCGGACGGTCCGGCGGGCGGTAAGGGTGGCCACGGAGGCATACGGGCAGGGGCACCGGAGGCTGTACCGGCCCTGGATTGTGGAGCCCGGGCTGTGGTTCCAGTGGGACTACTGCCGGCGAGTGCCAGCGGCGCAGCGACGTCACTTCCCGGCAGGCTGAGGTCCTCAAGGCCCTCGACGCTCCCGAGCCCCCGCGCTTCCTGGCCCTGGGGGCAGCGCCCCACCCAGCGGCCCGACCACCCCCGAGTTCACCTAGGTACTACACCCCCAGGGTGCGCTGAATAAACCTGCCCAGCTCTTGGCCCTCTTCGCCCATCCCGTGTTTCCCCGCTGCGGAACTCGGGTCTGAGCAACTCGCGCCCCCACCACTTCAATTCCGACGACACATGCGGTTCCTCCTGCTCCCCCAAGGACAAACTGTCCGGACAACTTCGTCGCATTGCACTATTCGTGATTACCGACAATCCCCGACGGCTCGGGGCATGGTGGTCATCCTCGCCCCCCACTCGCATCTACCTGCATGCCCTGCGCAGTCTCTGCGACGACGTCAGCCAGCTTGGAGTCGCCTTCCCTTGTACCCGCCTTCCCGTCACCTACCGGGCGGCGGTGCCCCATTCCTAGCGCCCTGCTTGACCCCAAATATTCAATGGCCTGAAATCACCCCGATCCGGCCCGGACACCGCGACTGCCCCTCCCCTGCTACACTTCGCAGCCGCAAAGTGACTACTCCCACTGCACCGCGAGAGGTCCCTTCCAGCAGCGGCCCCATGCCTGTAGTGCGACATACGCATGTGAGCCTTGGCCTTCCACCCGAAATATGGGCGGCAGTCGGTGTGTCCTGTATTTATGCGGCAACCACCACCGGCTATCTCTCAAGCGCGGACGGGAAGATCATGTTTTGGCAGGCGGTCGCGCTGGCGCTGCACCACTCGATTCACTTTCCCTCTCCGGTTCAAGGCCCCGGCTCACTCATATGGAACAGCAAGTACGGCATCGGTTTGTCGTTGCTTTACCTCCCGGGAATCCTGCTCACAAGACTCATCGACCCTACCCTTGTCGCCCACGCTATTAGACCAACATCCCCGAGCCAGTGGGAATTGTTTGCAATCGCGGGAACTCCAGTTCAAATCGGCGTCACGGTAGCGACGACCGTTCTGGTGTCTGTGCTGGTCCGTGAACTTGGAAGCAGCCGTCGCTGGGCACTCGCAGCCATGCTGATGTACGGTATTGCATCGCCAGCGTTCGTCTACGCACGACTCGACTTCGCCCAACCCTTAGAAGGTCTTTGCTACGTGCTCGCGATCGTGGCAACGCTTCGAGCGAACCGACTCGGCTCCGACAAGTCGCGGTGGGTCGCGGCTTGTGCCTCCATCCTCGCGGTGCTCACGCGGCCCGTTGAAGGCACGTTGCTGTTGCCTGCGATTCTCTTAACAGCACGTGGGCGCAAGTCTCGACTCATTCCGATTGCAGGCTACCTGCTTGGTATTGCGGTGACTCTGCTCGTAAACTGGTTGCGCTTCTCCAGCCCTCTAACCACGGGATACGGGGCGGAGACTTTTACAACTCCTCTGTGGGTAGGCCTAGCAGGAGCCTTGCTGAGCCCTGGACGTGGGCTTGCGTGGGCGTTACCGGTTTCCGTATTTTCGCCCCTCGGAGTGCGTTATCTTCTGCGTCGTGGATCTGGCGCCGTCACATTCGCGCTCGTCTATCTTTGCATCGGCCTGTTGCTCCTAGTGAGCGCTTGGAACATATGGTGGGGTGGATATGACTGGGGGCTTCGGCTGTATCTGCCGGCAATGCCCGTCGTGGTGGCTTTGGGGACTTTGGGACTGGCTGCGCTTGAGGCAAGGGTCGCACGTATCTTCTCGATACTTGTCGGGGGTCTTGGTGCATTCTGGTGCCTCCCCGGCGTCGTTGAGAACGGTTACCTCTATGAGGTTATGGCGAATGGCACGAAGGCTAGCTGGGCTTTGTCTGCGTACCCTCCAAGTGGTGCCTGGCAGTTCTTTGAGGGGTGGCTAGGTAGAGGAACTGTGGGACACACTGCTTATTCGGACATTCTGTGGCTTGTGTTGGCGCCCGCGTCGAATGGGATTACCATTGTTTTTATGTTTTTGCTGCTCCTCGCCGGGATAGCTACTCTTAGCGTAAGTGCGGCCGCTGCCTTGTCCCCGGCCGGGTCATAACCGCCAAACACGATGTTGTGACACTGCCAGCCCTAATTGATCTCACTTTAGTCCCTGAACCGCCCCGGGAAAGGTGGACCCGAGTTCGACAGTGACCTCTGCGGAGAGGGACGCGTAGGTGAGATCAGCTTGAGTTCACGGGGCGACGCTTCGGCGGGAGCCGGCGTGTGTCTACGCCGCTTGAGGCTTGCCTGAACTCGAGG
>JAJYWM010000329.1 GCA_021791455.1 bacterium
TCACAAGGATGACGGATCCACCCGTACCAAGGCTGCGGTGGGCCCCGTGGGAGCGGGCATCCACGCCCGACTAGACTCGAAACATGTGTGGCGCACAGTCGACGAGAACCGTGCCGGAGCGCAAATTGCGCGTCGCCACCTACAACATCCTGGCTGGGGGGGGTGAGCGCTGGGGGGCGATCCAGGCCGTGGTCGAGGCCCTCAACCCGGACGTGATCGCCCTCCAGGAGATTGAGGACCCGCAGCCGATGCGCCGGATGGGAGAGCGCCTGGACTATCAGGTGATCTTCGGAGAGGCACCGCGCTACCGACACCAGGGGGTTCTCTCCAGGTTGCCGATCAGCAGTTGGGTGAATCATCAGGATCCCCTGGCGTGGCCGCGGAATTCTATAGAGGTGGAGATCGATCTGGGGGCTGGCTCTGTGATCCAAAGCCTGCATCTGCACACCGTGCACCTGACGGCCGCCTTCCAGCGACGGGGCCGAGCGGAACCGGACCGGGTTCGTGAGCTCACGGCCGTCCGGCGCCATGCTGGTGCCGGGCAGGCGACGCCCCACCTGGTTCTCGGGGACTTCAACTCGCTGGCCCCGGGCGATGCCATCCGGGCAACCGACTTTCTGGGCCAACTTTCCGAGTGGCGCAAGAGCGGTGTACTGGAGGAGGTTGGGGCCCTCAGCTCGGTGCCACCCAGTGTCAAGGCGATGCGCTGGTGGCGCGGATCCGATCCCGAGGCCGCTGAGATCTCTGAGGTGGCGCGCTCTGGGATTCCCAGACTTCCCTGGCTGGTGCATCCTCTGATCGAACTGGTGCCACGGGGCGAGACCACCGACGCCCTGGTCGGTGCCCTGATGCCCCGGGCCGCGGTGCGCAGCATGCTGGATGCCGGTTACGTCGATTGCCTTCGCCAAATTCACCCGCGCGCCGACAGCTTCACCTGCCCCACCTACCAGCCCGCGGTCCGGATCGACTACGTGTTTGCCACGGCCGCCATGGCGGCCCTCCTGGTCAACTGTTTTGTGGCGGCTCAATCCGGTGCCCTAAGAGAGCTTGCCATGCGTGCCAGCGACCACTTCCCGGTGGTGGCCGACTTCGATCTGAGCCCGGCCTGAAGGCATCGCCAGAGCTTGGCGCGGGCCTCATCTGTCAGTAGGGCCTGGCGGAGGAGGCAAACCAGCGGCGACCTCCCACCCGTTGGGCGGCGGGCGTTCGGGTTACCACGAGCTACCCCCGTGCCAGGCGACCTACCGCGGTGCCCAAGTCGGCGGGGCCGCCACCGCCGGATGCTCGTACCGCCCGCCCATATACTCGAGGTGTGAGCAGTGCAGCCGAGAGTGGTGGTATCGCCCAGGCCGAGTACGCCATCCTAGGTGGCTCCGGCACCGGCACTCAGGGGTCGCCGGAGATGGATCCGCGGGTGGAGGTCATGCGCCGGGAGGAGGTCTTTCAGACGCCCTTCGGCCCGACGCCAGCGCTGACGCTATTTCGCGTGCCGGATGAGGCGGGAGATACCCACTCGGTGATGTTCGCCCGGCCCCACGAGTCGCAGCCGGGAACGGCCAGGGGCCAGCACAGCCTGGCCCTGTTCTGGACCTTCCAGCGAGCCGGGGTCCGTCGCATCGTGGCGGAGAGCGGGGCGGCCAGCATCACCCAGCACTTCCACCCCCGTGATCTGATCATTCCGCACGACTTCATCGACTTCACCCGTCAGCACGGGGGGCAGCTCGTGCCCGGCGCCATGGTCTCCATGCGCGAGCCGTTCTGCCCCGACATCCGTGAAGCGCTGTGGCAGCGGTCACGGAAGTTCGCCGCCGACAAGGCGACCCGGGTTTTCAACCGCGCCGTGCATGCGGCCGTGGAGGGTCCCCGCCTGGAGACTGCGGCCGAGGTGGCGGCGCTGGCCCGCATGGGGGGTGACATCATCAGCCAGACGGTCACCCCGGAGGTCTACCTCGCCCGGGAGATCGGGGCCTGCTTCGCCACGGTGGAGATGGTCCTCAACTACGCCGAGGGCGTCCGGCCGGAGTGGGACTTCGAGTTGCTGCGGGCGATCGTGCGCGAGGGCGCGGAGGAATTGGGAGCCGTCGCCCTCGACGCCCTGGTTGCTCTGCCAGGCGTTCCCACCTGCACCTGTGCCAGCCTGCGGGAGCCCGTGGGGCGCGGCGAGTCGGCCGCAGCGCTGGTTTCGTGAGGGAGCGGTCAACCATCGGGGGAGAGCGGGACACCACGCCCCCGCTGCCGACGGCGGGTCATCCTGAGCCTGACGCGGTGCGCTCCATGTTCTCCGGCATAGCCGGTCGTTACGACCTGCTGAACCTGCTGCTGAGCGGGACCCAGGACCGCCGCTGGCGCCGCCGCGCGGCGCAGCTGACCAGGGCCAGGCCCGGGGACAGGGCTCTCGACGTCTGCTGCGGCACGGGCGCTCTGTCCGCGCTCCTCCGCAAGCGAGTTGGGCCAAAGGGGGCGGTGGCCGGAATCGACCTGACAGAGGCCATGATCAGCGCGGCCATCGCGAAGGTTCCAGGGGTCGACTTCCAAGTCGGGGATGCGTGCTCGCTGCCCTTCCCGGAGGGGTCCTTCGAGGTGGCGACGATGTCCTTCGGCCTTCGCAACATCGATCGCCACGATCTGGCCCTCGCCGAACTGTGCCGAGTTCTTCGCCCAGGTGGGCGCGCGGTGGTCTTGGAGTTCAGCACCGAGGCGGCCCTGATAAGCCCTCTCTACCGCCTCTACAACCGCGTGGTGATTCCGCGCATCGCGACCATGCTCCTGGGCCGGGCGGGCGCCTATCAATACCTCACAGAGTCGATTGCAGCCTTTCCCCCTCCTCTGGTGGTGTCGCGATGGCTCCGGGAGGCGGGCTTCGAGCGGGTCCGTTACCAGAGGATGAGCTTCGGGATCGTCGCGCTGCACGTGGGTGTGAAGCCGCGCAGCTGATCGTGGCAGGCCCCTGTTGCTCGCCCGCCAACTGGATCGCGCCCGATTGACCGTCGATGGGATCGGCAGCCTGGGTTAGAGTTTAGGCCAAGCGTTGGGGAGCGCGCGGTTCAGGCTTTCTGGGAGGCTGCAAGGGTTGATTCGCACGCTTGTTCTCGCCGGCTCACGCAGTGGGCCAACGCTCGAGCCCTGGCTCAACTATCTTGCCCGTACCGGTCAGGTGGCCGTGGAACTGGTCTCCGACACCAGTCCCCTGGCTCACCTCGATGGCTTCGACGTGGTAGTGGCGCACGCCCCCGGGGGACCGCTGGGACCGGCCGAGGAGGCGTCCCTGTGCCGGTTCGTGGCCGGAGGAGGCGGATTCGTCGGACTGCACTGCACCAACCACCACTGGGCAGGTGGTAGCAGCTACAGAGCCATGATGGGCGGGCGCCCGAACGGCAGCACGCCGCTTGGGGAGCTGGTGGTCGACGTGGCCGCAGGGGGCCATGCGGTCACGCGAAGGGTGGGGGGCCGGTTCACGGTCTGGGATTCATGCTTCGGTGAGCCGGAGCTCGCCGGCGATGCGGAGGTGCTTCTCACCACCACCTGGCGATCTCAGGTTGTCCCAGTGGCCTACGCCAGGAGCCACGGCTCCGGCCGGGTCTTTCACTGCGGCCTCGGGGAATCAGCCGCCACCTTTGGTTCCGAGGCGGTGCAGGGGATCCTCTATCGGGCGTTGCGTCACGTGACGGGACTTCAGGAGGAATCCGTGGTCGGTGTCGGCTTGGTCGGGTACGGAGCCATCGCCCCTGAGCACACCAGGGCTATCGCAGCGGTCCCGGGACTCAGTTTGGCCGCCGTCTGTGACAGGGACCCGCTGCGCCTGCAGGAAGCGGCGCGGGACGGGGACGTCCCTCTCTTGACGGGGGACGCCGACGAGCTGCTGGCCTCTCCCGACGTCGGCATGGTGGTGATCTCCACCCCACCGATCACCCACGCACCCCTGGCGCTCAGGGCGCTGCGCGCGGGCAAGCACGTGGTGGTGGAAAAGCCGTTCTGCATGAGGGCTGCCGAGGCCGACGAGCTGCTGGAGGCCCGGTCCGCCTCGGGAAAGGTGCTCACGGTTTACCAGAACCGCCGCTGGGACCCCGATTTTCTGGCGCTGCAGCGGATCTTTCGCGACGATGTGCTGGGCGAGGTTTTTCACATCGAGGCCTTCGTCGGCGGATTCGACCATCCCTGCCACTTCTGGCACTCAGATTCCCGGGTCAGTGGCGGCGTTGTCTTCGACTGGGGTGCACACTACCTGGATTGGATTCTCCAACTCCTGCCATTCCCGGTGGTGCGAGTTGACGCGTCTCGCCAGAAGCGTGTCTGGCACGATGTTTCCAACGACGACCAGTTCGAGATCCGGTTGACCTTCGAGAACGGTGCCGAGGTGTCGTTTCTGCATTCAGACATAGCTGCCGCGCGCAAGCCGAAGTGGTACGTCCTGGGTACCAGGGCGGCCGTGGTGGGCCACTGGCGCGAGGCGACCCTCTCCGCCAGAGGTCCCAATGGAGTCGTCGAGGAGCATCTTCCGGTGGCCGACCTCCCCTGTGAACTCCACATCATGCGACCCGCCGGCGATGGTTTGGTCAGCGACGAGCGGATCGCCCTCGGCGCGTCGCCGCAGGCCGCGTTCTATCGCAACCTGGCCGGGCATGTGCTGGCCCAGGAGCCGCTGGCGGTGACCCCGGAGTCGGCGCGCCGAAACATACAGGTCATGGAGGAGGCCCTGGCCGCGGCCGACTCGGGCCAGCCTCGCTCGGTTCGAATTTAGCGTGGCTTCTCCCCGCTGGGGCATCCTGGGTGCGGCCAGGATCGCGCGCCAAGCCGTGGTGCCCGCCATCCGCAACGCCGGCGGAGAGGTGGTCGTCCTCGGTTGCCGGGACCGGCTGAGGGGAGACAAGATCGCGTCCACGCTCGCGATCGGGCAGGTGGTTGAGGGG
>JAJYWM010000310.1 GCA_021791455.1 bacterium
CAGCCATGGCGCCAGTTCCCCGCGGGACGGACCGGAGTGGAGCATCTCCTCCTCCGAGGCTGCCGGCAACATCGCCTCCAGACCTTGGGAAATGTAGGTTGTGGCCCAGCGGTGGACCGCACCGAGATGGCGCAAGAGATCCTCGAGCCGCCATCCAGGGCAGCTGGGGACCGGCAGGCTCCAAGTCGACTCTCCGTAGAGGCCGGACAGGATCGCCGCATCCTCCTCGATCCTGTCCGCGTACCGGGCGACCGCCAAGCTCGCTGTTGGCACCACGCCATGATCGCAGGCAGTGGCCAGGCCGAGCGTCCGGCTCAGGCGCTAAGCCGGGCAATTACGCGGGTCCCAGGGCAGGCCCGGCGCCTACGAGAGCGTGTCAGGCGGCTCTTGTGGCGATGGTCACATCCGGTGCCTGGCGAAGGCTGTTGTGCACAGTGCAGCGGGCAGCGACCGCCAGCAGGCCCTCGCGCTGCTCCACTGTGAGCTCACCCTGCCCCTCGATCAGCAGCCTTATCGCACCGACACGATGGGGCCGAGCCGCCAGTTCCATCTCCGAGGTGACGGCGAGTCGGTCGACAGGCAGCCCCCGGCGCGAGAGGAACCTGCGCACGTAGAACGCCACGCAGGAGGCGAGGCTCGCCACGAACAGCTCAGTTGGAGTGGGAGCGGTGTCACCGCCACCATCTTCCACCGGTTGGTCGACTGTGAGATCGTGTTGCCTGATCTTGATCGTGAACCTGTCGCCACGGTCATACTGCACTCGAACCTGGTTGCTCAAGGCGCCCTCCCCAGCCACTTTCAGACTGCCTCCGCCGCCTTCTCCGTCTGCGCAATTTCCAGGCGCACCTGTTCCATGTCCAAGCCGCGCACGGCCTCGATCAACTTGGCCAGAGCAGGCGCAGGCCTGGCTCCCGGCTCCGAGAAAACCAGAATCCCGTCCCTGAAGATCATCAGGGTGGGTATCGACCTGATGCCCAAGGCCCCTGCCAACTCCGGCTCCGCCTCGGTGTCAACCTTGGCGAAAACGATGTCCGGGTTGGTCTCGGAGGCGGCCTCGAAGATGGGACCGAAGGCGCGGCACGGACCGCACCAGGCTGCCCAGAAATCCACCAGCACGATGCCCGCTCCCTTGACCGTTTCGTTGAAGGCGTCGCCGCCCAGCTTGACCGTTGCCATCTCAACCTCACAAATAGATGTACCCATGGGGGTATTGCTCCATTTGAGTATACACCCCCCTGGGTATGTTCCGATACGGTCGAGGGAGCCGTTGGAGGCGCCAATCCCCGCCCAAGCTCTGGCACGGACTGCGCATCAGATGGAGGTCCTGCCCCGATCCTCTTGGCTAGAACTGCACGCCACGAACCAGGCCCAGCCGGGGCTGGTCTGGGCCAGAGTTGGCGCTAGTCGCCCGACCGGGACAGGCGATAGCGGAGAAAGAGGTGGCTCTGGTTCCGGCGCACGGAGACAAGCGTCAGCTGGCGCCCGGGCGATCCCAGCAGGTCAACCGGTCCTCCGAAGCCTCGCCGCTCACCCGACGGCCCTTGCCCCACCACGTTCGGAGACACGGTGAGGAAGATCTCGTCCACCACCCTGGATTGCAGCATCTCTCCCATGGAACGAGGCCCGGCCTCGGACAGGATTGTGGCCGCCCCGCGGGAGTGCATCTGATCCAACAGCCAAACCCACTCGACTGATGGTCCGGGGAAGCCCAGTAGCTCCACCCCCGGGCGGAACCGTGAGCGCAGTCCACTCACTCTCTGTTCTGGCACCACCAGCAGGGCCCCCGAGTCGAACCCGGGGTGGGCGGGGTCAACATCGCCTGACTCCGACACCACGACCAGGGTAGGGGTGGGGGCCCGCCCCAGGTCAGACCGGAGAGCTTGGAACTCTCCCTGGTATGCCGGATAGGCCCGTTCCGCAGTCCACCTCGTGCCCGGGCTGGCCCGGAGGGTCTCTGCGCCTACCAAGACCGCGTCGGCGCAGGCCCTTAGCAACCCCATCACGAACCGGTCCGCCCTGTTACCCCGGTTCAGCTGACTCCCGACATGCTGCACGCCGGGTATCTTCACGACTCCATCCAGGCTGCTGACGAAGTTGGCATAGAGGACGCGACCGGGGAACCCAAGGTGGCCCGCGTAATCCCTGGCCAGCGCCTCGGGCAGCTGGTAGCGGGGCAGGGCCTCCTCCTCGAAGAGCAGACTCAGCACCTCAAGCCCAACCGTATACCGGGATGCAGGCCCCACTGACCGGCCAGGAATCCGCGCCCAGCAGGAACGAGATCACCCGGGCGATCGCCTCCGGTGCGACAGCCTTGGCCATCACAGCGGCCGGCATCGAGGAACGGTTGGCGTCTGTGTCGATGATCGATGGCAGGATCGCATTCACTCGCACCCGCGATGGCCTGAGCTCGTCCGCCAAAACCTCGGACAACCTGACCACGGCCGCCTTGGCCACCGCGTAAGCGGCTGCGCCCGCGCCGCCCTGCACCGCGGCACGCGATGCCACGTTGACAATCGCACCCCCACCTGCCTCCGCCATCCGCGATGCCGCAGCCCGGCACGACCACCACGCGGAGTCCAGGTTGAGAGCCAGCGCTCGCCGGTAGTCTTCGTCGGACGTATGGGCTACGCTCCCGACGATATAACCCCCGACGAGGTTCACCAGGCCGGTCGGGGTCCCAAGGGCATCGATCTGCGTCCACAGGTCCTCTACCGAGCTAGGGTTGGTGAGATCGGACCCCAGGCGCACGGTACCGTTGCCAGGCGCGCCGCTCGCGCCCTCCCCCCGTTCCCAGTGCGGGCGTCCGACGGCGATCACCCGGTCACCCCGTGAGGTCAGGTCCGCGGTCACCGCCTGGCCGAGGCCGCCCCCGGCCCCGCACACCACCACCAGGCCGCTCATACCAGACGAGCGCTGTCCACGCTGCGCAGGAACTCGCTGCGGAGAGCGGCGTCAGCCTCGTAGGCGCCCCGCCAATACGAAGTGTTGGTCCTGGTGGTCTCGTTGCGCACCCCTCGCATCCTGGTGCACAGGTGACTGGCCGACAGGTGCACGGCCACTCCGTGCGGGCGGACCTGGTCGACCATCCAGTCGGCCACCTCCTGGCCAAGACGCTCCTGAACGGTGAAGCGACGGGAGTACACGTCCACCAGACGCGTCAGCTTGGAGAGTCCGACTATGTGCTCATGGGCGATATAGCCGACGTGGGCGAATCCGTAGAACGGCAGGGAGTGGTGCTCGCACAAGGAGTAGAACGGGATTGGGCCCTCGATGACCTGGCTGATGCGGCAGTCCGGGCCACCCTGGCACTCACTGGGGAAAATGGTGAGAAGCTTGGGGTCCCCGTCGTATCCGGAGCTGGCGTCGACCAACGCCTGAATGAAGCGCCGGGGAGTGTCCCGGGTGGCTGGGGTGGTGAGGTCCATACCCAGCGCACCGAAGATCTCCGCCGCATAGCGCTCGAAGCGACTCCTGGTTTCGGCAGAGAGCGCTCGCCGGCTGTCCCCGCGCCAACTCTGGTCCCCCTCGGCTGAGGAGCCAACGGGCCGCGCTTCATCAATGTCGCTCACTAGTGCCTCCTTGAGGTCTGCCCCGAGATGGTCTGTTGCCGCTGGGACCTGCACCGGCCCCGACTCCTTTCCCTCGGTACTCCAGTCGATTTTAGGTGGCCCCATTGGCCCACCCCATGCGCGACCTCGCAAGCCACGGCCGTGCCATCGCCCGGCCCGCGGGCCACAGCGCTGCAGGGGTGACAAGGCGAGATGGCGGGATCCGCCGTGGGTCCTCTCCTGTGCCCTGCAAGACTGCCACAGCAGCCGCTCCAGTTGCCGAACCATCCTGGCCGCCAGGCACTCGAGGCGGGCTAGGGGACGGGCTGGCGCACCCCGACCTCGCCTGCAGCCCCCGGCCACGGGTACAATCGCGCCTCAAACAGATTAGGAGGAACTCTGTGGAGACCAAGATCGTGGGGACAACCATGCCGGTGCTGCAGGCCACCCTACAGCCCGGAGAGATTCTGCTGGCCGAGGGTGGTGAGCTCTCCTGGATGACGGACTCGATCGCGATGCGAACATCGGCGTCCGCCGGGGGTGGCGGCATGTTTGGCGCACTGCGACGCGCCGCCGGAGGCTCGACGGTGTTTCTGACCGAGTACGTGGCCCAGAACTCCCCAGGCGAAGTGGCATTCGCGACCAAACTGCCGGGCCAGATTGTGCCGGTTGACCTCAGCCCCGAGGGTTTCCTGCTCCAGAGGCACGGCTTTGTCTGCGCCACCGGACAGGTGTCCATCTCGGTCGGCTTTCAGCGCCGGCTCGGTTCCGGCCTGTTCGGGGGTGAGGGCTTCATTCTGCAGAAGATTTCGGGGGCGGGTCAGGCCTTCGTGGAGCTCTCCGGGGAGCTGGTGGAGCGGCGCCTCCAACCCGGCGAGCGCCTCTTTGTCCATCCTGCCCACGTTGGGCTCTTCTCGGCGACGATGCCCTTCAACATCCGTACCATCCCGGGTATCGCCAACAAGCTGTTCGGTGGGGACGGCGTGTTCCTGGTCGAGCTCACGGGCCCGGGCACGGTGCTCCTGCAGTCCCTGACCCTGCCCAAGTTGGCAGCTGAAATTGCCCACTACCTGCCCGGTCAGACCCGGTAGGGCAAGGCGGAGGCGCTCATGCGTCCTCAGTGGCCACGGCTCGGCATCCTTGACCGACCAGAGGCAATTCTCCTTCCCTGTGGCAACGGTGCTCCGGGCCGCTCCACTGGCTAACGGAAGTCGCCCCCACCGACGGGCTCCACCGCCAGAACCTGAATCTTATCTCCGGTGATCGGTGCCAGCCAGACCGACACCTCCATAGCGGCTGCGCTGCAGCTCATCCGCCATCTGCCG
>JAJYWM010000198.1 GCA_021791455.1 bacterium
TCGCCAGGGGCGGCAGCGTGGTCACGGTAGCACCGATTCGGCCGCCGAGCGAGGCGCGCCGCCACCGGGCGGAGGCGCTGACCCTACCCATGGGCACCTGGGTCAATCGCTTCACCGGCCGGAGTATCGAAGCCGGGGAGGTTGAGATCCTGGACCTTCTCGGTGGCTTCCCCGTCGCCCTTCTGACCCGCGAGGGTAGCCGATGAAGCGCTTCTCTGTCTGGGCACCTGCTGCCCGGGAGGTCACCATCCAGATCGGGTCCAAGACCGTCCCCATGCGCCGACTCGGGTCGGGGTGGTGGGAGCCGAAGCGGGTGCCGCGGCGCGGCGCGAGCTACGGCTACCTGGTCGATGGTGAAGGGCCCTTTCCCGACCCCCGGTCCCAGTGGCAGCCGGATGGGGTGCATGGCCTCTCCCGCCGGTTCGACGGGGAGCGACACCGCTGGAGGGACCAGGGCTGGCTGCCGCCGCCGATCGAGCGAGCCGTTATCTATGAGCTTCACATCGGGACCTTCACCGGGGAGGGCACTTTCGAGGCGGCAGCCGTCAAGCTGGGGCATCTGGTCGACTTGGGCGCTACCCACGTGGAGCTCATGCCGGTGCATCAGTTTCCGGGGGCGAGGGGATGGGGATACGACGCCGCCAGCCTGTTTGCCGTTCATGCCAGCTACGGAGGGCCGCTTGGACTCATGCGGTTCGTGGATGCCTGCCACGAGCTTGGCTTAGGGGTGATTCTGGACGTGGTCTACAACCACCTCGGTCCGGAGGGCAACTACCTTCCCAAGTTCGGCCCCTACCTGACCGACCGCTACGGCACGCTGTGGGGCCAGGCCATCAACCTGGATGGCCCGGGCAGCGATCAGGTGCGCAGGTTCATCTGTGATAACGCCCTGCAGTGGCTGGACGAGTTCCACCTGGACGGTCTGCGCCTCGACGCCGTGCACGGATACATCGATGTCTCCGCCCGACCTCTCCTGGAACAGATCAGCCACGAGGTGGGGTGCCTGCAGCAACGCCTCGGCCGGCCGCTGACCCTGATCGCTGAAAGCAACCAGAACGATCCTCGGATCGTCCGGAGCCTCGATTCTGGGGGTATGGGCCTGGACCTCATGTGGAATGACGACTTCCACCATGCGTTGCATGTGGCTCTGACCCAGGAGCGCGACGGCTACTACCAGGACTTCTCAGGGCTCGAAGACCTCGCCGCCACCCTGTGCCACGGGTTCGTCTATGGTGGCCGCTACGCCCCCTCAAGGCAGATGATGGTGGGTAGAGAGGACCAGCGGCCCCCGTTGCAGCACCTGGTGGCCTACCTGCAGAATCACGATCAGGTGGGCAACCGTGCCCTCGGGGATCGGGTCGGGCATCTGGTGGAGCTCGAGTTGGCCAAGGTCGGGGCGGCCATCCTGATGACCGGCCCGTTTGTGCCGATGATCTTCCAGGGGGAGGAGTGGGCCGCAACTAGTCCCTTTTTGTACTTCACGGACCTCCAGGACCCGGCCCTCGGGCGGGCCGTGCGACAGGGAAGACGACGGGAATTCTCAGAGTTTCTGGCGCCGGGGTCCGCCATCCCAGACCCCCAGCGGGAGACCACCTTTCAGCGTTCCAAGCTGCACTGGTCAGAGCTGAGGATGCCGGAGCATCGGGCCATGTACAGCTGGTATCGAGACCTGCTTGCCCTGCGTCGGCGATGTCCCGACCTGTTTTCAGGAGGAGCTTCACCTGAGGTTGAGACCGGACGCAACTGGCTCGTGATGAGACGCGGCTTGATGGTGATCGTCTTGAACCTAAGCGGCCGCCGCCGTGAGATTGAGATGGGCTCAGAGCGGCCCCCAATCCTACTCGCATCACGACCCGGCACAGTCTGGGCACGAGGGGCGATCAGCCTGCCCGCTCGTACGGCGGCGGTGCTGGGTCCCCGGCCCGGCGCCTGACCCCCGTCTGGCGCCGCCGCCAACCGCAGAGGTGAAACCGCAGGCCTCCATCGGCGTTAAGCGTGGTCGGAGTACGGGCGCACTGACAAGCAGCGCCCAACACACCCAAAGAGGAGGAGTGCCCATGATTGACCCTGAGGCTCCGCAGCAGGAGCAGACCGTGACCCAGGTGGCCCAGACGCCCACGGGGACGCAGCAGTACACCTACCGCGCCAGCGGCCCTGCTGCCACCCCCGCGTTCAGGCTGCGCCAGCTGGTATGGCTGGCGGCCGGGGTGGTGGACGTCATCCTGGCTCTGGACTTTCTCTTCAAGCTCATGGGTGCCAATCAGATCGGCTTTGTGAGCTTCATCGGAGGGCTGGCCAACGCTTTGTCCGCTCCCTTCCGAGGCATCCTGGCAACCACGGTTACGGCGGGGGCACATGTCGCCTACTGGCCCGACGTGGTGGCAATTGTCGTTTACGGTATAGCCGCCTGGATTGTGGTCGCCCTGATCGGAATCGTCGCCGCCCCGAGGCGCGGCCCGTCCCCCCAGGTATGACGTCAACTCCCATTCACAACCCATCCACATTGGAGGTCTTCAATTGATAGCGCTGCTGTTGTTCCTGCTGTTGGTCGCCGTGCTGTTCGGCCTTGGGGCAGCGGTCCACCTGCTCTGGATCATTGCCGTCATCGCCCTAGTGCTCTGGCTGGTGGGATTCCTGTTCCGGCCCCGCGGTGGTAGGTGGTACTACTGGTAGACCTTCGTCACCAAGGTGGGAGAGAAGAGGCCGGGGAGTCGTCGCCGGCCTCTTCCATAGTTCCGGACGAGAGCCTGAGGTGGGCACACGCTCCGTTAGGGGCCACTGGGGTGCTGGTTAGGAACGGCTAAGCTGAGTTGCATGTCAGACCTGCCGACGTCTGCCCCAGGTGGCGGCCATAAGGGCTGGCGGCTTCAGGCGGTGATCGCTGGAGCGGGGATCCTGGTCGGAAGCTACGATCTGGCCGCGATATCTGTCGCACTCGACCCCCTCCGAGCGGAGTGGCACCTCAGCTCCTTCGTGGTCACGACGCTGGGGTCCATAACCTTGGTGGGGATGCTGCTGGGATCTCTGGGAACGGGGATCCTGGCCGACCGATTCGGGCGCCGCCGCCTGATCCTCGCCGACTTCCTCCTGTTTCTACTTACAACCCTGGGCGCTGCCGCTGCGCCCAACTTCCTGATCCTGGCATCGGCTCGATTTCTCACCGGGATAGCGGTCGGGATGGACTACGCCGTCGTATTTCCGTTCGTCGCCGAGTTGGCACCGGCCAGCCGTCGAGGTCCGGCGATGGCGTGGATCATGTGGGCCGCAAACTTCGGCACCCTTGGTGCCTATGCGCTCGGAGCTCTGTCGCTCCATCTCGACCCGGTCAGCGGATGGCGCCCAACCCTGGCGGTCGGAGCGTTGCTGGCGCTTCCCGTACTCCTGCTCCGGGGCCGCCTGCTGGAGTCCGCGGCCTGGGATGTGGCCAGGCTGCCGGACCTCCGGCACATCGCGCGCTCCACCGCGGCGCAGGCCCGGCAGGGGGAGCTCCTCGCCATGTCTGTGGCGACCTTTCTCTACCAGGTGAGCGACCAGGGGCTTGGTCTTGTTCTTCCCCTGCTCTTGGCCACCGTACTGTCGGCTCCGGCCGCCTCCGGGGCGGCCAGCGCTACCGCCGTCAAGGCGGTCACGATTCCCGCCGCGACCGTGACCGTTTTCCTGATCCAGAGGTTGGGCAGACGCCGTCTGCAGGTGGCGGGATTCGCCTTGCGAGCAGTCGCCTTCGCCGCCTTGGGCGGGCTGCTCATCGTCTTCGGCCAACTCCCGGGCCTGGTCGTCGGCCTGTTGCTGGCGGCAGGGTATTTCTTTGGAGCGGCCGGCCCCGACAAGACGACCGTCATAGTGCCGGCGGAGGCGTTTCCCAGCGCCGTGCGCGGTACGAGCCAGGGGCTCTCTCAGGCCACCGGGCGGCTGGGCGGGATAGTCGGAGTGACCGTCTACGGCGCCCTGGCGGGGTTCGGCGGCGTCGGCGCGGGGCTTGTGTTCTTCGGTGCGACCTCACTGGCGGGAGCGATCGTCACCGTGATGGGGGTGTCCGAGTCCAGGCCGCAACCGGTGCCACAGGGTGCGCCCCTACCAAAAGGAGGGGCGGGCGGACCCTGAGATGCCTTCCGTTCCAACGGCGGGGAAAGTCTGTGATGGCAGGCCATGTTGGGTCCGGGAGGCGAGTGGCTACCTGAGGTCCAGGTGGGTCTTGAATGAGCGCATCCCCTGTCCTCGCCTCAACCCCGGGGGCCGGGCCCGGGGAGCTTCTCCGACCGCCCAAGCGGTGGTGCGACGAGATGCCAGCAGAGCCGTCGCCGCCCATCCGAAAACTAGAGCACCGACCACCAGGAGCGCGAAGGGAATGAGCGACCATGGCAAAGGCTCCTGCAGGGAGATGGGCCAGGGCGCGATCTCCAGCAAGGGGCCGGCCGCCAGCAGGAAGCTGGGGTGCACTATGTAGATCCCAAGCGAGTGGCGGCTCAGGCCAGCCACCGTGTGGTGGAGGCGCGAGGGGCGGCTCAGGAGCTTAAGGGACCCCAACAGCCAGAAGTCGTAAAAGACCAAGGCGGTCAATAACAACAGTGAGGGGCGCAGGAAGCCACCTGTACCGTGTACCCAGGGCCCCCAGTGAGCGGCAATTCGAGACGGCAAACCCAGAAACACCAGCTCGAGCGCCGCCCCAGTCAGAGGCAACGCCATCAGGCGCCAACGCCCACCACGCACGAGCCAGCCGGGGTGCAGGCCGAAGAGTATCCCGATGGCGAAGTAGCCAACCCAGAACGGCGCCTCTTCGAAGCCGTAGTCCAGCAAGAAGATCTGGCCGGCCCCGCCGTGGATTGGGAGAGCCACCCGCAGGATCTGC
>JAJYWM010000223.1 GCA_021791455.1 bacterium
CGCGCGCCGCCCTCGGCTGGGCAGAGCCCGCAGCAGCCCCGCCGTGTAGGGATGGCGGGGAGCCGCAAAGATGCGATGGACCTCGGCGTCTTCAACCTTGTTTCCCGCGTACATGACGGCCACTCGATCGGCCAGGTCCGCGACCACCCCCAGGTCATGGGTGATCAGCAGGATCGACATCCCGAGGCGCTTTTGCAGGTCGCGCACTATGTCCAGGATCTGGGCCTGGGTGGTCACGTCGAGAGCCGTCGTCGGCTCGTCCAGGATGAGCAGCTTGGGGTCGCATGCCAAAGCCATGGCGATCATTGCGCGTTGCCGCATCCCGCCCGAGAGCTGGTGGGGAAACGACCGCAGCCGCTGCTCCGGGGCCCCGATTCTGACCAGGCTCAGCAACTCGGCAGCCCTGTCCCGGGCCTGCTTGCCACGCAGACCCTTGTGCAGCCTGAGCACCTCCCCTATCTGGTTACCAATGGTGAACGAAGGGTTCAGCGAGGTCATCGGCTCCTGAAACACCATGGCAATGTCGCGCCCGCGGATAGCCCGGAGCTCCTTCAGCGGCAGCTTCAAGAGGTCGCGTCCCGCGAAGTTGACGGTGCCCGCGATCTGGGCGTCGGTTGGGAGCAGACGCAGGACCGCGAGAGCCGTCACCGACTTGCCGCAGCCGGACTCACCCACCAGTGCCACGACCTCACCCTCACCGATCTTGAGGCTGACGTCCCGAACGGCCAGCACCACGCCGGTGCGGTCGAAGAGGCGCACCTCCAAGTCTTGGATCGCCAGCAGGTCTGCCATCTAGCGCATGGAGGGATCGAAGAGATCCCGTAGCCCGTCCCCCAGGAGGTTGAAGGAGAGGGTGGTTAGGAAGATCGCGACTCCCGGAAAGATGGCGATCCAGGGGTCGTTGTAGAGGTAGGTCTGGGCGCTGGCCAGCATGTTGCCCCAGGACGGGGTCGGCGGCTGCACCCCGAGCCCAAGGTAGGAGAGGAGTGCCGAACCCAGGATGGCCGCGGGGATAGACACCGAGGCCTGCACCAGCAGCGGGCTCAGCATGTTCGGAAACAGGTGGCGGAAGAGGATAACGCGGTCCTTGACACCCGTCACTATCGCCGCCTGCACGAAGTCCTGCTCGCGCAGCGCCATCGCCTCGGCGCGGGCGATGCGCACCGAGCCAGGCAGCTGGGCGATCCCCAGAGCCACGATCACGTTCTGCAGGGAGGGTCCGAAGATCGCCGCCAGCCCGACCGCAATCAGCAGGAAGGGGAAGGCCAGGACAACGTCGGTGATGCGCATCGCGATCATGTCCATGGCCCCTCGGTAATACCCCGCCGCAATCCCGATCGGAATGGCGACCGCCATCGCCAGCAGGGTCGCCAGCACGCCGACCTCCAGGGTCGCCTGGGAGCCGTAGATGAGGCGGGAGAGCTCGTCACGGCCCAACTCGTCAGTGCCCAGGATGTGGCCCGGGCTGAACGGTCCCTCCAACACGTGGCCGAACTGGCTGACGACCGGCGAGTAATGCGCCAGGAAGGGCGCGAAGACCGCCACCAGCACCACTATCACGACTCCGGCGAGGCCGATTACGGCAGGGGGGCGGCGCCGGAAGCGGCGCCACCACCCCTGTCTGGAGGGTTGGGTCAGAACGACGGTGGGCTCGGTGCCCGGCATGGTCGCGATGCTCATCCGGGCTCTCCTGCCAAACGCACCTTGGGGCTGAGGATCATGTACACGAAGTCCATCACCAGGTTGATCACGATCACGATGACGGCGGTCAGCAGGGCCACGGCCTGAATCGTGGGATAGTCACGCTGGAAGACGGCGTTGATGGTGAGCTGACCGATGCCGGGCAACCCGAACACCTCCTCCGTGACCGCCACCCCGGAAAGCAGAATGCCGAATTGCAGTCCGATCACGGTCGCCACCGTGACCAGGCTGTTGCGCAACGAGTGCTTGAGGATCACGACCCACTCCGAGAGCCCCTTGGCCCGAGCGGTGCGCACATAGTCCTGCCGCAGGGTCTCCAGCATGCCAGAGCGGGTCTGCCGCATGAGGACGGCGGCGACTCCGGTGCCGAGCACGAACGCCGGCATGATGATGTGGGCCAGGTTCTGGCCGGGGTTTACGCTGAACGACACGAACCCCGAAGCCGGCAACCACTTGAGCACCACGGCGAGCAGCAGGATCAGCATGATCCCGAACCAGAAGCTGGGAATCGAGAGCCCGAATAGCGCCGCGGCGTTGCTGGCGTAGTCGGCTGAGCGCCCGCGCCTGATCGCGGCCAGGATCCCGGTCGGGATCCCCAGCAGCAAGGCGATGACCATGGACAGCACCGTCAGCTCAAAGGTGATGGGGAACGCGTTGCCGAGTTCGGTCGTGACCGGCATGCCCGTGACCGGGGAGGACCCGAGATGGCCTGTGACCACCTGCCCCACCCAGTCCACGTACTGCACCGGCAGGGGATTGTCGAGGCCGTAGGCGCGGTTGATCGCCGCCAACGCGGCCGGGCTGAAGTTGGTGTTCCCGGTGAGGGCGGTGGCCGGACTTCCCGGCACCGCCCTCACCCCGAGGAAGACAACGATCGAAGCGATGATGAGCGTCAGAAGCGAGATCCCCGCCCGCCTCAGGAGGTAGGCCCTCACCGGTCACTCCCCCCGGTCAGGGCTACCTCGTTGGCGGAGCTGTTCGGGAACCCGCTGCCCATCAGGAGGCGGCCAATCCCACCGAGCCCATGTGGAGGAGGCCGTCGGGCGTGAAGCCCAACCCCACCACCGACTTCGGGTAGGCGATCTGGTTGGTGAGATGGAACAAGTAGATGATCCCGTTGTACTGGAGCATCGCCTTGTCAGCCTTGAGGTACAGCGCCTTGCGGGTGGACACGTTGGTGGTGGACCGCGCCTGGCTCAGGGGATCCATGATCGACGACGGCCCCTCCCCGGTGTAGTCGAAAGCGCTGCCCTGGGTGTAGAAGGGACTCGTGTTCTGGTCGGGGTCGACCCTTCCAGACCATCCGATGTCGAACAGCTGGTAGTTGCCGGCTTGGGCTGTCGCCAAAGCCGTCGTGAACTCAGTCGGCTGCACCGTGATGTTGAAGCCGGCAGCCTTGGCCTCGGTCGCCTCGATCTCGCCCTGCTCCACGTTGACGGTGCCGGTCGGGACGATCAGGGTCAGGTTGATCGGTGTCGGCACCCCGGACTCCTGCACCAGCTTCTTGGCCTCGGTGATGTTCTGAGCCGGGCATGGCAGCTTGGTGTAGTAGGGGCTGAGCGGGCTGATCGGTCCGCATCCGACCACGTTGCTGCCGTCGTAGGCGACGGTGTTGATGGTCTGACGGTCAAGCGAAAGCGCCAGCGCCTCACGCAAAGTCGGATGGGTCGCCAGGGGATTGCTGGCGGTCGCCGCCGGCTTGGTCCAGCCGTTGCCGTTGGTGACATTGATGTCCAGGCCCTCATAGCCATTTGAGGTCAGCTGCTGGGTCTTGTAGCTGGAGTTCTCCGTGAGCAGCTTGTAGTCGTTGGGCGCGAGGCAGCCCGGTCCCGCCACGTTGATCGAACCCGCCAGGAGATCCGAGTAGCAGGTGCTGGGGTCCGTGATGGCGTCGAAGATCAAAGTCTGGATGTGGGGAGTGCCTCCCAGCAGGGTCGGGATCCCGGCGGCGTTGCCGTTGAAGTACTTGGACTTGGTCAGGATCACCTCGTCGAGCGACGGGCGGGCCTTGAAGGCGAAGGGGCCGACGCAGACGGGGTCCTCATAGAAGTTGGTGCCCTCCCGGGCCAGCGCGGTCGGCGACATGATGATCCCGGACCGCGCGGCCAGGATGCTGGTCAGCGGCGCGTCCTGAGAGGAAAGGTGCAGCTGGAAGGTGTCGGAGTTGACCACCGTCACGCTGCTCACGGGCTTGAGGTCGGCTGCCCGAGCCGAGGTCGGCAGGGTCTTGTCACGGTCCAAGGAGACCTTGACCGCCTGAGCGTTGAGAGTCGTCCCGTCGTTGAACTTGAGACCCTTGCGTAGCTTGATCGTGTAGAGCAGCCCCCCGTCGCTGATCTGGGGCATGTCGGCGGCCAGCACCGGAACCACGGCCATCTGCTGATTGATGCCGTAGAGGCTCAGGCACATGTTGGCGAAGATGATCCGGCCGACCAGAGAGCCCTCTGTGGTCGGGTCGAGGGCGGTCGGGGCATTGGGAAGTCCCACCGTGACCGTCCCGCCGTTCTGCACCTTGACCGAGTTTGTCTTGGCCGGGGTGGTCGTGGACGAACAGGCCGCCAGCAGCACGGCCCCCGTCGCCAACAGCGCCCCCGCCCTAAGGCTCCTGGGAACCCTGGCTATGACGTTCATGATCTCCTGCGCACCTCCTCAAACGACTGTCGCCGGTTACCGGCGAATCCGCACCACTGACAAAAAGGCTCCTCCGGCAGCCGGACGTCCCAAAAGCCGGTGGCCCAGCACAATACCGCGCCCGCTCGAACAAGCCGCCGACGGATCGGACCCCACGAGGGGATATTCCCTCACCGCCTACCGCCAAATCCCTCCTGTCTTCGACCTCTTAGCGATGGGGCAGACGCACCCCGGCGAAGATGGCAGGCCGACTGTATACCATCCACCAGCCAGATGTAAAGCGGCTGGTTTGCCTCGATTCCGAGCCCGAACTCCCGGCCCTCTCCCACCCCCAATCGGCCCCGGCTCATGCTACAGTTGCGCAACGGGAGTGGTATATATCACGCCAGACGCCAAGCGGTGTCCGGTGCCAGATCTGGGCCGGGGCGCGCGAACGGGGAGGCAGGAGATGACAGACGAAGCCAGCGTCGGCGCCGGGCCGGACGCCGACA
>JAJYWM010000172.1 GCA_021791455.1 bacterium
TTTGAGAGTGTGCCGTGGTAGCGGAGGATGCCAGCGGATGTCGTCCTCGATCCGCCAGCGGGTGATGGCAGGACCCTTCGGGCAAGAGCACCGGGGACCCCGCTGGTACTTGACGTAGACGCGATCACGCCCCAGGTACCGCAGCTCCTGGCCACACTCGCACAGGGGGCAGTGTGCCTCGCTGAAGCCGGGCCGTAGTTCGTAGCCGCGAGGGTTGAAATCGATCACGGGAAGAGCTCCGGTCGCCCAGACAAGCTGGTAGTTGTGCTCCCCGTCGTAGGCGGCGTCGGCCATGACCGCAGCCAGAACCTCAGGCTGTGATTCCTTCACCACCTTTACCAGCGTTTCTAGTTCGGTACCGTCTCCGACATTGGCCGGAGTCACGGTGTAGGCGAGCGGCAGCTCCGCAATCGTGTCCACCGCCAGGTGGACCTTGTAGCCGAACCACCAGCCCATCCGCCCCTTCGCGCTCACCCCCTTCTTGCCCCAGGCCGCATCCGCATCCGACGGAATCGAGCGGTTGCCGTCTGACCAAGCGTGGACGGCGGTGGAGTCAATGGCGATGTGCGCGCCCAGGTCCGGGTCCAGTGTGCATATCCGCTCCCGCAGGCGGGCGAATACCGCCTCCACCGCACCCACATTATTGGCCATACGAGTGATGAGCCGGCCGAATGCATCCTCGCTGGGGACCGCCTTGCCGGACAGCCCACACAGCACCCGCAGGCTGGGATTGCGCAGCAGCTCGCGGCGAAGATGAGCGATCGAGTGCAGCTCGTACACCCAGGCCGCGATCAGGGCGTAGAGCAATGGCCGCACCCCAAACCCTCGCCGAGACAGCTGAGCAAAGGGTCGAGCTTCAGGGTGCTGAGAACCAGGTCCAGACGGTCGTTGTCAGGGAGGGCGAAGAAGTCCTCGCCGGGAAGCGGAGGCTGTATGCTGAACCTACCCTGGAGTGTCAAAGGCGCGCCGGAGGTGGTCGCCTAAGAGCACGCGCGAATAGGGTGGCCGAGACGAGGTTTGGTGGGGCAACCTTCGGGCGGGGTTGGGCGGCAGCTTGTCCCGGTGCCCAAGGGTTGGCGTCGGATCAGCGAAGAGGAGTGCACGGGGCTGGAGTGGCTGCTTCTGAGGGGAGGCTTGCTCCAGGGTTGAGAGAACAGCCGACAGTGGTGAATGGGGCTGTCAGCGGTTTCAGCGATCCGCCCAGAGGAAGAGCTTGACGACCAAGATGAGGGTGGCTGCGAGTGCCATCATGGCCAAGCGGTGGTCAGTGTGCATTCCGGGCAAATCGGCCACCCATTCCGGCCGAAATCGGCCACCCCGGCCGGGGGGCCGGGGTGAGGGGTCGGGGGCTGGGCGGTGCCACGACTATTCACTTGTGAGGGAACGCTCCAGCGGCGGTGGAGAACGTCCTGGGCGAAGCCTACATCGTCGTCGGTACGGGGGTGATGTGGACAGGCCGAAGGACTGTCCAAGCTCAGTGGTCAGGGGCGTAGCCGCTGTCCCCTGAGCGTCATCTCCCCGGTCCCTCATCAACCGCCCGGAGAGTTCGGTCCGGAGCGAAGCGACGGAAGTTGTCAGAGGCAAGGTCATCGGACAATCGCCCCGGGAATGAGGTCGGCCACCGCCACCGGTTCGTTGCAATGGGGGCAGGGGGCCCCTGGTCCAACTCGCCTGGCGAAGACATTGCATTCGTCACAGCGCTGGATGCCCAGATAGCGGGCTTCACACTCCGGGCATTCGTAGACGACCTCCGCCTTCAGAGGCGGCTTGGGCAGCACCACCACGGGGTCAGCCGGGGGCTGGTTGCGCAGTCGGTAGCCGCGCTGACGGCAGGCAGCTGAGCACCAGATGCGCTGCCGGCCGGACCGCTCCCCGGAAGTGAAGGTGAGCCCACAGGCAGGGCAGGAACGCGTGCTTTGAATCGTCACCATTTCATCACTCAACGGGGATCGCCTCCGGCTCCCGTCGGCGCATGGAGGGTCCCTTGAGGGCGATCCGGTAGCCGTTGTGGACCAGGCGGTCCAGGATGGCGTCCGCCAGGGTGGGGTCGGTCAGGGCGTCGTGCCACATCTCCACCGGGAGCTCGCTGGCAACCAGGGTGGAGCGCAGCTGGGAACGGTCTTCGATGACCTCGAGAAGATCCCGGGCCTGCGCCACCGTGGCCGGGGTGCGGAGAAAATCATCCAAGACCAAGAGCGCTGCGCGGTTGAGCTGGCCGAGCAGGGTGTGGTAGCGGCCGTCGCCGCGGGTGATGGCAAGGTCGTCGAGAAGCCGGGGGGTGCGCACGTAGAGCGCGCTGTGGCCCTGACGGATGGCCGCGTGGGCGAGCGCACAGGCTATGAAACTCTTGCCGCAACCGGTCGCTCCCGAGATCAAGAGATTGTGGTGAGCCGCTACCCAGCCCGCCTGGGCCAGGCTGAGGATCACGGAGCGGTCCAGGCCTCGGGGAGCGCGGAAGTCGATGTCCTCCACAGTGGCCTGGTGGCGCAGCCGGGCCGCCTTGAGCCGGGTCGTCAGGCGCCGGTTCTCGCGCCAGCTCGCCTCCCGGTCGACCAGCAGCCCGACGCGGTCCTCGAAGGGCAGCTCCAGGTACTGGCTCTGCTCCAACTGCTCACGCAGGGCGGCCGCCATTCCGTCCAGGCTCATCTGGTCCAGCTTGTCGAGGGTCTGGTGGATCAGCATCGCCTCACGCCTCCGGCCGGTAGTAGTCGGGACCACGCAGGTTCTCGTGGTCTGGGGGTGGTGCCGCCGGCGGCTGTCCCTCAGGGGGCGGCACCCGGTCGAGCCCGTTCTTGAGGATCGACTCCACACTGCGGTACGAGAGCCCGCCAATCGTCAGCGCCCGCTGGCAAGCGGCGTTCAGCCGCTCCTTGCCGTACTTCTTCTCCAGGTGGATCAGCCCCATGCAGGCCCGGTAGCCCTGTTCGGGGTGGGGCCGAGTGCGCAATATCGTCTCGGCCAGCTCCGCCACCGCCGGACCGGCGGTGGCCGCCCACTTCACCAGCCGCGACGGCGTCCACTCCAGGTGGGCCCGATGCGAGGCCGGCATGTGCTGGGGGTCGGTGATGAAGCGCCGCCGGCCATACTCCCGCACGTGACTTGCCACCCGGATTCCCGGTGGAAGATCTCCACCACTTTGGAGGTGGCCCGCACCTCCACCTCCTGGCGCACCAGCCGGTACGGCGCGGAGTAGAAGTGGTGGTCGAACTCGATGTGGTAGTCGATGTTGAGCTTGGCCCGCTTCCAGTCGGCGAACTCGTAGCGGCTGGCTGGCAGCGGCTTCAGCGCTCCCCTCTCCAGCTCCTCGAAGAGCTCCCGTCGCGAGGTGGGCACCCCTCGGAACCGGCGGCCGTTGACCGCCTCGAGCCGCTCCCAGATCGCCTTGTTCTGCTCGTCAACCGAGAAGAAGCGGTGATTGCGCAGCGAGGCCAGGATGTGCCGTTCCGTTACCTGGACGCTCGCTTCAACGGCGCCCTTGTCCCGAGGCCGCGCAATGCGGGTAGGCAATATCACCGTTCCGTAATGATTGGCCAGCTCCAGGTAGCTGGGGTTGATCTCGGGGTCATACCAGCAGGCCTTGGTCACCCCCGACCTCAAGTTGTCTGGGGTGATCGCCTCCGGAACCCCGCCTAGGTACTCGAAGCTGTGCACATGGGCGTCCAGCCAGGCTGTCAGTTCCTGGCTGCGGCTCGCCTCCACGTACAGCAACCCGCTGGCTCCCAAAGCCCCCACGAAGATCTGGGACTGGTGGATCTCCCCGGTCCCAGGATCGATCAAGGGCAGGGTGTCGCCGCTGTAATCGACGAACAGCCGCTCTCCGCCCCGGTACTCCATCCGCATCACCACGTCCTGGGTCCCCAGCCAGCGCCGGTAGTGCCGACAGAACTGGCTGTACGACCAGCTCTCCGGATGGTCGGTTCGGAACTCAACCCACAGCAATTCCAGGGTGACGTGTCGCCGCCGCTTCAGTTCCCGGTGCACCTCCCGCCAGTCCGGCACCGCCCTGGTCTCGGCATCCAGTCCCAATGACGGTGGGAACAGCTTCGCATCCAACATGTCGCCATCCAACCCCTCTGGCAACGGCCAAGTGATACCAGCCAGCTGGGCGCGTCCGACGTAGTCCGAGACCGTCGACCTCGCCAGGCCTACGCTCTGGCTGACTTGCCGGTGGCTCATCCCCTGAGCCGTCAGCCGCAGCACCTCATTGATCTTCCGCAACGGTAATCTCCTCCTGGGCACGGGGCACCTCCTGTCATGGAATGAACAACTGACAGGAAGCTTCGTGCCCTTCTGCTTCTGGAGGCACCACTCAGCCCCAACCCCTCACCCTGCCCCCCGCCGGGGTGGCCGTTTTGCCCGAGAATGCCCGGCCGATTTCAGCGAGAACAGGTGGCCGATTTCAGCGAGAATGCCCGGCCGATTTGCCCGAGAATGCACAAGCCAGCAATCTCGGCGGGAGCGCAGGGTGGTCGCACTGCCCTTGCCCAAGCGTCCCGCCGTAGACCAAGAGCAGCCCGTCACCAGTCGAAAGACGATGGCCTCGAAGCACTTGCGGTCGGGAATCCGGGGCCGATGACAGTGCAGGGGATGGTGGTCGGGAGGGAGAGGCGGCAACCGGGCCGAGAAGGCGGCCCAGGTGGCGTCGAGGACTCGTTGGTCGAGTGCCTGCACTGCGGCTCCCCAGAAACGAACGCCCTGGAAGTATACTACTTCCAGGGCAAGTTGGACGATACTAGGGAGCTGAGGTGAAGGTCACCAAGCAACAGCAGACCGCGCTCAAACGG
>JAJYWM010000293.1 GCA_021791455.1 bacterium
CCTGGACGCCGCCCACTGGTGGGGCCGGTAGAGGCTATTTCAGGTCGGGCAGCGGCGTTTCGAGGCCCAACATCAGTCACCGGCACGCCCTGCGCCCGCTGCAACTGATCGGGGACGGCGGGTGGGGGGGGCTGTCAGCGGAACAGTTCGTCTGGCTCGGAGGGCGGACAGTCGAAGACGGGCTTGAACAACTTCCGCAGGCGCCAAGCAAGCGCTCGGTCGTGCTCGCTCCACCTCCTTCCCCAGTACGGGCTGAAATTTGATGACTCCCAAGCCGCCCACCAAGCGGCGCAGGAGGCATCCGGATGAGCGGCCTCGGCCGCAGCCCGAGCCGCATGTTCAGCGCCCGGATCGAGCTCACTTCCAGCCGCGGCCAGCGCGCCAGATCGCGCTGCTTCCAGATCGCGATCCGAGGCCTTGCCGCTGACGTAGCAACGAGCCACCGCAATCGCTCGTCTGACACGAGGGTCGTCCGGGTGCTTGACTTCGAATGCCACGAGCGCTGACCTAGCGCACTCGGCCGCGAACAATCTCAACTCCCGACTAGCGTCCACCGGCCCCGCTACCAACTCGCGGCGAGTGCCGACCGCCTGAATGTCGTCCTCGTGCAAACGTCCGGCCAGTCGCACTCGGCAGACATAGGTGCCAGGTGCAAAAAATAGGGCGGACAGCGGCTCGCGCGACGCGTGGAACCCGACCTTACCTAGAACTGGCTTCTCTCCGGGCGGCAGGGCCACAGTTCGCCTCAGTGGCGTTCCGTCCGATAGCCGGGTGGGATCTCGCAGCCAGTGCCAGCCCGTTAGTACCGTAGTCATCGAACTGCGCCTGTAACCTTGCATACCGGGTGATCTGTGGCCGCGAATAGCTTCAGCGACTGCAGCCGAAGCTCAGCGCGCCTTGGCGATTCCATCGTCCAACAGGGTCTGCCAGCCGACGGGCATTGGCGTTTCGCTCCAGCGTGGCACTCGGGTGTCCTTGGACGTGACAAGGGCGTCCACAAGTTAAATGTACCATGAAGCGGACACCTTTCTGTCGAGTCCCTAAACCCCGCGAGATTGGCCCAGGTGACGCCGGTCTGGTGGTCTGCATGTAAAAGCGCCTGCAGTTCCCAGAAACTAGCCAAGCGCACACTCGGGCCCCGCGGTGCATGACGGCGCTGCCCAAAAGTGTGCCCTCGGCGTCCTCTCCGGTGCAAATGATAAGCGAGGACCCTCATTAGGAGCACCCGCCACCGGCCCACTCCGCTCTTGATCGGTAGGAGTTCTCCCGCCGAGCGAACTTCATGATGCCAGCCTGGCAGCATAAGGCAGTTCCTCGCCGCCAAAGTGGCTGTTGCCCATGGAGGGGGCGGCGAAAAAGTCCCATTGGGGGGATCTATCACTGGCCGAGGGTTCTGCCGCACTCGGAGCAGTGTGCCTTACCGTCATTGCGCCGTTCGATCGGTGCTCCGCAACAGGGGGACTTAGCCATGATCACACTCCTCTAAAACCCACCGACTTACCTCGCTAAAACGACGCCAATAGATCTTGGCGCGAGACCGACGAACCATCACGCACGCGGCGTGCCTCCAGTCACAGACCGTCAAGCCAGTCCACGTACACTCCTCTTAGTCTCGCCTGAATGTAGGCGCATTATGTTGGCGGCTAGCGACGGTGTCAAGATACCAGGTCACGGTGGCTTCCTACCCACCTCCAGCACCGCTGACGGCGGTATCGCCCAATTTGCGCCTTGGAGCGTCCTCGTCTCGCTGCTTCCTGGGGGACCAGTCTGGTCTCCATTCGATGCCAGGGTTACCGCCCGTCTCTGCGGTCGATGCCATCACACGCTGCCCAATCGTTGCGGAAACACGGCGGGCCCGGCGCAAGCCCAATCATAGGGCCGCTCAGCGTACGCTCTCAATGACCGAGAGTCAAGCCGTGTTGGGTAGGGCTCCAGGAGCGCGTACACGGTGGCCTCCCAATCCCGGTCCTTCCGATCGTTCCACCCAAGGACCGCCGCAGTGAGGCGGCGGTGAACGCGCCCGGGCGGGTCGGAGCACGGACTCCGTAGGGGGCCTGCGAACCCACCTCAGTCGCAGTCCCTGATCTCTCCAAACTTCGGTCCTCCCGTGCGCTTGCGACGTTTCACTGCGCCGGGTCAGCCCGCCGCCGCGGCCGGCACCTGGTGACCGACCGCTAGACCGCCCACCAAACCCTCTGGCAGGGCATACCTTTTCGGTCAGGAAACACTAGATCAACCAAACTAACGCCAAAGTAATCGCCAGGCCCAATAACGCACCGAGCGCCACCGCACCGGCCAAGATGCCCATTGGCACCGCAATACACACAGTCAATGTGGCCACTACCACTCTGATCCCAACCTGCCAGACGAGCACAGCCGCGACCTTAGCGGGTTCGCCCGACGGTACTTGCGGGTGTACCAACCAATGAATGAACTTGCGCGCTATCGAAGGGCTCCCGGCGCTTAGCCCGGGAGCCCTTCGAGAACCGCCAGGCAGGGGCGGGACACCACGCGACGCGGCCCGGTCGAACCGCGGAGCTGGCGGCGGTACTGGCCGCGGAGCTGGCGGCGGAACTGGCCGCGGCACCATGGCCAGCATGGCGCGCACCGGGACGGTCAGCTTTTCGCCCTCTACGAGTATCGTAATGGCCTCCGAGCGGAGACCAGGGATAAGACTCGGGGATAGGTCGAGGATAACCCGGAAGGAGGCCCGTACCGGACGCCGACCGACAGGGCCGCCTTCGACGTGCCAAAAGGACCCAGAGAACCTGACCGGTGTCACGATGCGGATGTGGCCGACGCGGTTGCAGAGGTCCAGGGGAAGGACGGCGCCGTTGTCCGCCATGGTGACCCGGCCGAAGTCAAGGCTGCTCGGCTCGAACCACGGCTGCGGCGGGAGAGGCGCGTTGTCGGATGTCGGCGGTGGTTGGGCCGTAGGGGCGTCGCCGCCCCGCAGCCGGTCCTTCAGGAGGTCGTGGGCGGCATTGATGCGCTTGGCCCGCTGTTCGGCCCTCTCTCGCCCCTCCGGAGTGCTCGAGTGATGGCCGTCCGGGTGGACCTGCTTGGCCAGGATCCTCCAGGCTTTGTGGACTTGCTCGAAACTGGCCCCGCGAGGAACTCCCAGAATGTCGTACGCGGCATCGATGTCGGTGGGCACCTACACTCCCTCTACCGATGGGGCCCCGGTCCGAGCGCAAGATAGCGGTCCACCGAGCCCCCGGCGAGGGTGTGGACTTCATGGGCAACCTGAGGCAGCAACTTCAGCAGCCCGCGAAGCAGTGCCAACAGTCTGCTGGTCTCCATGGACTGGCCAATCAGGTACCAGGCGCCACCGTTGCGGATTGCCCAGTCGCGAAAGTACGGGTGATCCGGCGAAGCGACGAAGCAGAGAGTCCCACTGCTGCGCAGGCGAGCTCCAACCAAATCGAAGCTGGCAGCGGGAGACTCCAGGGCAGGCTCATCGGTGAGCAGCACGAGAATCTTGACCGCCCCCTGCCGGTATGGCTTGCCAAGGGCTGTGATCATCGCGTCGGCCGAGGATTCCCCCTCGTTGACGCCGCCGTGGAAGCGCGGCATCGTCGCCAGCATGCGGACAGCGCTCGTGGCGTTGGCCTCGAATGGAACGTCACCCACTACTCGGTCGCCGGGGACGGTGAGGTCACCGAACGGGACGGCGGTGACCCGCCAGTCGAGGTCCAGCACCGCGAGGTCACGAACGAAGTCACTGAGGCAGGTGATGAGCCCGTCGATTTTATCCGACATGGAGCCGGTGGTATCGAAGACGAAGCAGACGTCGACGGCGGCGCTGCCGACGGGCGGCTCGACGCGCAAGGTCTCCCCAGGCAGTGCCGAGGTGGAGCGCCCGTCTCCAAAGTCGACGATCAGCTCACCGTCATCGTCGTCATCAGGGGTCAGACCCCCGGTACCGGCGGCTAGCCCGACCCTGGGAGTGGGCATGCTCCAACGCCCTCCCGATTCACACGATTGTTGAGTGTCATCGTATCCTACGAGGGTAGGTGCTTCTAAGGAGTGCCAGGAGCCGAATTGGCCCGGCTTGCTCATCCACAGACTCCACCCGCCGCAACTTAGCCCATCCCGCGGCTCGACTTTGTCGAGCCGCGGGATGGGGCTTCCACCTGGTCCCGGGGGGACCCGCGGGCGGGGAGGGGGGCTGCCCCGGGGTAAGGGTGGCCAGGGCGGGACTTTCGGTTTGGCGCAGCGCCTCGCCCGACTGGAGCGGGCCGTATTCCAACGCTCCGCGTGAACGAACGAGCAGCGGCGCTACGGCGTCGACTCCGGGTGCCGCCCCGGTGGGGGCGAGAGCGGCGAGCGGACGCCAGGCCCGGTCCGAAGGGCGCTTGCTACCAGCGTGCTACCGCTGGTAGTATTTGGGTATGAAGGTTAGTGTCAGCCTCCCCGCGGAGGACATCCAGTTCCTGGACCAGTACGCCGAGTCTCAAAGGTTCCCCTCGCGGTCGGCGGTCCTGCACCAGGCGGTGCGCCTTCTGCGCGGGGCGCAGCTCGGCCCGGCATACGAGGACGCGTTCCTGGAGTGGGAGGAGTCGGGAGAGGCCACAGCTTGGGACCAGACCGCCGGCGACGGAGTCCGAGCCGATGCTCCGGGGTGAGATCCTCCTGGTCGATCTGGAACCGGTGAGGGGTGCGGAGGCCAACAAGCGCCGCCCGGCCGTTGTGGTGAGCAACGACGGCGCCAACGCCTCGGCGTCGAAGCTGGGACGGGGAGTGGTGACAGTTGTGCCCGTGACCTCGAGCATCCAGCGGG
>JAJYWM010000036.1 GCA_021791455.1 bacterium
CGCCGCGAAGCAGGCGGCCCCAAGCAGTCTGGTCGCGGCGCCCGCCGCTTGACCGGTGCCGGGAGAACGGCAGCCACTGGCGGTGGCCAGCTACAGCGGATGTCGCGGGTCGCGAAGTTGAGTCACGACGAACTCGTTAACAAAGGAGATGTGGTGGTAGCAGAAAACAGTCACCAGGACGCGGCGCGTCCGGACCGGGGGACGGACTATATCAGCCTGAGCTCTCTGAGAGACATCAAGTGACGGCGGACGGGCGGGTGGTGGTGGTGACCGGAGCCTCTGCCGGCGTCGGCAGGGCGACCGCCCATGCCTTCGCCCGTCGCGGATGCAGGGTGGCGCTGTTGGCCCGCGGTGAGCGCGGGCTCCAAGAGGCTACCCAAGAGTGTTTAAACCTGGGAGCTCAGGCCATCGCGATACCGACCGATGTGGCTGACCCTCGCCAGGTGGAGCGCGCAGCTCAGCTGGCTGAGGACGGGCTGGGTTCTATAGATGTCTGGGTCAATGACGCCATGGCGACCGTGTTTGCTCCGGTCTGTGACATTGAGGCAGACGAGTTTCGTCGCGCTACCGAGGTCACCTACCTGGGGGCGGTGTACGGCACCATGGCAGCGCTGCGACGGATGCGGCCGAGGAACCGGGGCACTGTCGTGCAGGTGGGGTCAGCCCTCTCCTACCGAGCGATTCCGCTCCAAGCGGCTTATTGCGGCTCGAAGTTTGCCCTGCGCGGGTTCACCGACAGCCTTCGTACGGAGCTCATGCACGACAGAAGCGACGTCTTCGTGACGATGGTCCAACTGCCGGCCGTGAACACCCCTCAGTTCAACTGGTGCCGGTCGAAGCTGGATCGGCATCCCCAACCCGTGCCGCCGATTTATGAGCCAGAGGTTCCGGCGGAGGCCGTCTATTTCGCATCCCGCCATCGACGCCGGGAGGTCTTCTGCGGAGGATCGACCGTGGCCGTGATCCTGGGCAACCGACTAGCCCCCGGACTGGGAGATCGGTATCTGGCCAAGACGGGCTACAGCTCCCAACAGAACACCACGCTCCCCTACCAAAGTGACCGCCCGTCCAACCTCTTCGAACCAGTCGAGGACAAGTCGGCCACCAGGGGGAGCTTCAGCGGTGTCGCCCACGAGCGCAGCTACCAGCTGTGGGGAAGCTTCCACCGCCGGGCGTTACTCGCCGCCGGGGTATTTGCGCTCACGGCAGGGTGGTCGCTGTGGAGGCTCCGTTGAAAGCCAAACCGCAAAAGCTTTGCCGTCCCATCACCGCAGCGGCCCACCGCGTCGCCCAAGATCTCCAGCGCTCCTCCTGTGCGGCGGTGCGGAGGCGCAGGGCCATCATCTCCCTGGAACTGATCGCCACTTCCTCGATGGGTCTGGTGGCGCTGCGGCAGCTGGGCATGATCCCAGATCTCGGCCACCGGGGTACGTCGGTGCCGAACGCCAGGATCGGTACCCAATCCGTGGTAACGTCGCCCCGCGCCTACTGGCTGCTACACACGCCGGACTCCCTGCTGGGGTTGGCCAGTTACGCCGGCACCGCGCTCCTAGCCGGCATGGGGGGCGCGGACCGTGCCCAGAGGACAAGGTTCATTCCCGCTGCCATGGGTCTCAAGCTGGCTTTGGATGTGGCCAGTGCGCTGCTCCTGACTCGCGAGGAGCTGGCGAGCGGACGACGCCTCTGCGCACCATGCTTGCTGGCCTGCGCCTGCGCGATAGTCGCTGCCCCTCCCGGGCTGCCAGAAGTGCTCGACGCCCTAGGCCAGCAGTGCCCGGCGGCCGCGGCACCGCAACCCCGATGTGAGCCCAGCCCCAGTGACCAGGGAATCAGTGCTCGGCGGTAGTCTGGTCGGTGTTGTTTGGGGCCGGGGGGCACGCGTCACGCGCTGGCGTCGACGGACTTGAGCGACCGGCATTCCAGCGGACGGCCACTGCGCCTGATACGGCGCTTCGGTCCGTACCTGTTGGCGTTGGGGGTTATCGGGGCGTTGCTCCTCTTCGCTTCGCCAGAGCGGTTCGCGCAAGCGACGCGCCGCTTCAACCCGACCGTCGCGCCCTTGCTGGCCCTGCTCTCCTTCTGCTATTACCTGTTACAAGGGGTTCGCTGGCGTCCGCTGCTTGCCGCCGCCGGAGTTAAGATCCCCTTCCCGAGAGCCATCCTGTTGAATTTTGCGGGGCAGGCGGTGGGGTTGCTACCGGGTGGAGAGTTGGCCCGGTGCGTCCTGGTCAGTGAGGTATGTCAAAGCGAGGTAGGCGACGCCGTCGCCACGGTCACCGTGCAGGAGCTCATCTACTCCCTGCTAATCACGGCGGTCGCGGTTCCCGGTTCTCTGCGCTGGCCGGAGGCCGCTGCAGGCGTCCTGCTGAGCCTCGTGGGCATTGCCACCGTATTCTTGGTGCTCACTGTTCCCGCCGTCTTTCGTGCCGTCACGCGTGTTCTGGGTAGGATCCCGGTCGCTCGCCGCTACACAGGAGACGTCGAAGAGCTTCGTCGCAGCACCGTGCTACTCCTAACCCGCTGGGACACACTGGCCTGGTCGCTGGTGAGCGTGGCCCAGGTGCTCATCACGGTGACCATGTTTTGGTTGGCCGTCCAGGCAGTCGCGCCGGGGATGCTGAGCTATCCCCAGGCGGCATTGGTGTACGCCATTGCTCACCTCGCCGGTAGTCTGTCGTTCAGCCCCGGAGGTCTCGGCGGGTTCGAGGCGGTGTGCGTGGGCATGCTGCTGGCGTTTGGGGTGCCCTTGTCTGCCGCCATCGCCGCGTCCCTGGTGCAGAGGCTTTCCGACAAGGGGCTGGGAACGCTGTATGGCACGGCCGCCTATCTGGTGGCCCGGCGCAGGTACCAGTTGCAGAGGCGCAGCATGGTGCATCATCGATCCACCCGCAGGAAGGCGCCCACTCCCACTTGAGATGCACTTGGGCCCAATCTCGCCCCGATCAGATGGGAAACCTGACGCTGTCCCTACCCGAGTCCGCCAGCCTGGGACTCCCCCTACTCCAGCGGGCCACCGCTGCAGTCCACGGTGAAGGGGCGCACGACCCGGCACCTGACCTGCGGAGTCCCCAGGACCCGCTCGGTCAGATCAGCCAGATTAGCAGGGCCAAAACGGCGGCAGCACAGGTCGCTGACAGCAGGCAGCAGGACAGGGCCTCCAATCCGCAGCACCCGGCCCGGCGAACTGTACGGGCGGCACGACGCCCGTGGTGCCTTCTTGGCATGGCAACAAGGTATAGCACAGGAGGCTCAAGGTGCGGCCGCCGCGGCCTGGCGACCAGCGATTTTCGTTGCTGTGGCCGTTGGCCGGAAGCCCCTGCGGCCACCACAGCTGCCGCCCCCTGCGGGGTGGGGCGAGGGGCCTCGACGCGTGCCGAAACACAGAGCCGCCCCAGCCTGTCCCCCTCCAGGTTGGGGACCTTCAGCACGGTGTCGACGGCAGTTGGAGCGGCCGTCGTCAGATCGCCCTAAGCTCGAGCCGATGCCCTGACCGCCGAGGCTCAGCCTGGGCGCTCCCCGAGGTAGGCATCCTCCAATGCGTAGTCCTCTGGTGAGGGGGCGTACCTCCGCACCAGGCTATCAAAGGACCGCTCCACTTCGGGCGCGGCTGAGCCAGCGACGAGCCAGTCGACCTCGTCGGAAACCGTGGCCGCATAGTCTCCATTAGGAACATACCCGAGGCGCTCGGCTGCAGTAGTGTCGAGCTCGAAGGGCGGAACCCGGTTCCAGGGGTGTGCCCCCAGCCCAGGAGGTGCTGCCTCATCAAGCAGCACCTCTCTCCAGCTGTGATCCATGTGGGCGGCTATGACCCCAGCGATGCGGCGCCCGTCGGGACAGTCCGGATCAGCGATGTTGAGGACTCTTGGGGCAGGGTTCTCGGCCACGAGCTGGACCAGAGCGGCCAAGTTCTGGGCAGCGGTCGGGTGGTCGGCACCGGCGCCACCGCGGGCCAGCAGGATGGCGGGGCGGCGATCCAGGACTCGCTTAACGAAGTGCCACTCCCGCGGCTGGCGGCTCCAGGCGCCGTGGACCTTCGATGGCCGCAGGACCGTCACGTTGGCCCCGGTCGCGAGCAAGGTCTCCTCGGCGGCCACCTTGTTGGGTCCGTACCCCGCCGGGCTGTTGAAGTCCTCCCCATTCGGACGCAGGGTCGGGTTGCTCTCGTCGACAGGGCGGAGGAATTCGGGAGCCTCACGTGAATTTGAATGCCGCCCATGGCCGTCGACATAGACCGCCTTGCTGGAGATCATGACAGCAGATGTGACGTCGGCAAGCAAGGGCGCCAGGGCCGCCGCGTGGTCCGCCGTGAAGCAGCTGCAGTCAACGACCAGATCGGCGCCCGCCGCCAAGACGGCACGAAGGGCCTCTGGCTCGTGGCGGTCGGACACCACAAAGTGAGCCCCGGTCGCCGGCAAGCCGGTCGGCACCGGGCCGGACCGTCGTGCGGTGACGGTCACATCCCAGTCATCCGACCGCAGTCGCCGCGTCACTGCCCACCCAATGGCGCCGGTTCCTCCGAGCACAACCGCCCTCCTCATTCCTTGGCCCTCAACAGGAAACCGTCGGGCGGGACGAGATGCTTATGGCGCAGGCGAGGTCTTCGTCACCGCCTTTTGGGCACGCTGTGGCCAAGGCAGTCACGACGCGGCTTCGTCCGATCGCCAGTATGTGGCGAAAGACGTCGCAGATAGCGGCGCCGGGCACCGACGAGAGCCAC
>JAJYWM010000113.1 GCA_021791455.1 bacterium
CCTTGTTGTGGCGGCTGATGGTACGAAGGTACATGCCCAGTCTCTAGCATCGACTCAACTTCATTTCAACAGCCTGCTTAACCAACACGTGTGCCTAGGCTGCTAGCCTCCAGCCGACTCCGATTTGCGCCCCCTGATCTCAGCCAAGCCTGAATCTGCCCCTGCCAGGGCCGGCCACCTGCGGAACCCGGGTATCTGCTTGTCATCTGCCTCTGTGTCAGTGGCCGTCGAAGCAGGTGGCTGCACGGCGTCTCTGGCCGCCATGCTTCCCGCGGCACTCCGCCATGCGCCGTGCCGCCTCGAGCGGCGACGATGAGACGGCCGCGACCTCCCCGCCGTCTGCGGACACCAGCGTGGCAGCCCGACCGCATCTCGGTTGCGAGAGCCAACTTGGTCCGGCGCCATGGGGCGCTCGACCAATGACGGCGACGGCGTGTGGCGCCACTTCGTTCCGGCCCTCCTAACGATCGCCAAGCCAGCGGCACTCAGGCCTTAGGTTGAGGCTTTGGGCGAGGCGCCGAGCGGAGCTGAACGAGCGTTCTCCAACGGCTGCCAGTGGCCCTCGAACACGAGCGCGAGGCTCAGAGCGGCCACGAGGCGCCGTTCCCCATCGACGGCAAGCCGGTGTTCGGGACCACCCACCTGAGTCCCGCTCGGGGCGATATCCGGCTGGAGCCGGTAGTACCACAACCCTCCGGCGGGTGTTGAGAAGATTCCGAGTTTCGGGGGGTGAGCAGCACTTACGGCTCCTCCCGGGCCGAGGGGCGGCCGGCCACTCAACCGTTGGTTGGAGCAGCCGGCCGGGGCCCAATCAGACCGAAGGTGACCCCGCTGGAGTTTTGACCAGGCCGAGGCCCTGTGCGATCTTGGTGCCAATCTCTTGGTCGACGTGGCTCCAGTAGGCGACCACGCGCTCCTGTATCGGCCGCGACACCTGATCGCCCGCGTGCTCGACGACATTGGCCACGAGATGGGCTCGATCCGCTTCCGACATCACCTCACGCACCAGTGTTCCTGCCTGGCCGAAGTCGTCATCCTCTGCATGAAGCTCCTGGGCGTACCTCCCCAGCTCGCCCCCTGCCACGGTCCAGCCGAGATCGGCACCCTCGGCGCCATCCGCTCTGGGGCCCCCATAGGAGTTGGGTGCGTACACCGGCTGGGCGCCATGGTGGTGGTAGGTCATGGCGGCATCCTTGTTGTAGGAGTGGACCTCGACCTTCGGCGCATTGATCGGGAGCTGTTCGTAGTTTGGGCCGATGCGGTGGAGATGGGTGTCGTGGTATGAGAAGACCCGCCCCATCAGCATCCGGTCGGGACTGAGCCCGGTCCCCGGAACCAGGTTGGCCGGGGAGAAGCCCGCCTGCTCCACCTCGGCGAAGAAGTTCTCCGGATTGCGGTCCAGGACCATGCGACCGACCTCTATCGGTGGGTAGTCCCGGTGGGGCCAGACCTTGGTGAGGTCGAAGGGATTGAAGCGGTACGTCTCAGCGTCGGCAAACGGCATCACCTGGACTTCCAGGCGCCACTCGGGGCAGTCGCCCATGGCGATGCTGGAGAACAGATCCCGGCGGTGAAAGTCGGGGTCGGCGGCGGCCATTGCCTTGGCTTCGTCGCTACTGAAATTCTCGATTCCCTGGACTGTCTTGAAGTGGTACTTGACCCAGAAGCGTTCGCCGCCGGCGTTGACCCAGGAGAACGTGTGGCTGCCGTAGCCGTTCATGTGCCGCCAGGTTCTCGGCGTGCCCCGGTCGGACATGAGGATGGTGACCTGATGGGCGCTCTCGGGTGACAGCGTCCAGAAGTCCCACTGCATGTCGTTGGACCGAAGCCCGGTGTCCGGCATCCGCTTCTGAGAGTGGATGAAGTCCTGAAACTTCGACGCGTCCCGGACGAAGAACACGGGGGTGTTGTTGCCGACCAAGTCGAAGTTGCCCTGGTCGGTGTAGAACTTGAGGGCGAATCCCCGGGGGTCCCGCACGGTGTCCGGGTAGCCCTGCTCCCCGGCCACGGTGGAGAAGCGAGCGAACATCTGGGTGCGCTTCCCGACTCTGGCGAGAAAGCTCGCCTTGGTGAACTGGGTCACATCGTTGCTGACTTCGAAGAATCCGTGAGCGCCTCCGCCCTTGGCGTGCACCACGCGCTCCGGAACCCGTTCGCGGTTGAAGTGCTGAATCTTCTGCACCAGGTAGTGGTCGTGCAGAGCGGTCGGGCCCCCGGCGCCGACGGTCAGCGAGTACTCATCCGAAGGGGCCGGGATTCCCGCATCGGTGGTCGTGGCAGGCGGCTTCTCAAGTGGCATCGCGCTTTCTCCTAAGACAATTCATCGGTTCGATCCCAGGGCGCCCGTACCCCGATCCGCGTTCGCTTCCTGGCAGGAGGGGCACAGTCCCCAGTAGGTGACGTCGGCCTCATCGACGAGATATCCCGAACGGGAGGACGGTCGCAGACAGGGCGCCTGGCCCACGGCGCAGTCGACGTCGGCGACCGCCAGGCAGGCCCGGCAAACGAGGTGGTGATGGTTGTCACCGGTGCGGTACTCGAAGAGGGCGGCGCTCCCAGCCGGCTCGATGCGACGGAGCAGTCCCGACTGGGTCAGGACCCGCAGCACGTCATAGACCCCCTGGGTGGACATGGTGCCCAGGCGTTCCTTCACCGCACCGCCGATGGCCTCCACCCCCTGGTGCCCTCCCGACCGCAAAACGGCCAACACGGCCAGGCGCGCGGCGGTCACGCGGAGCCCGCTGCGCCTGAGCCTGTCCGCGTCCGCAAGCTCCACGACTTGCTGATCTTCCACCTGCGGCATCATACTCCATTTTTTGAGCTGGAGCGACAATTGAATGAATCAAGAACAAGTCCTTCGGGAACCCAATCTGCGGCATCCGTCCTCATGGCGGCGACTGGCGGGGTGGGGGTGCCGACCGCCAAGCTTTAGGCACGGCGGCCAGGGTGGCGGCGCTGGTTGCGGATTCCCGGCTGGGGAGTGCAGGACAAGATGGGAGGATTGGTATGAGGCTGGTGAGTTATCTGTTCGAGGGGGCGGTCCGGGCCGGGGTCGAGCAGGATGATCGGGTCCTGCCGGCGGAGGTCCTTGAGTTTGGGAGGGGAGGGGTCACCCAGGCCGTGACCGTCAGGGAGCTGCTGCGGTTGGGACCACAGCGTCTTGCCGAAGTGCTGGACTCCGCCAGGTCCCTGATTCAGAATGGAAAGGGATTGGCTGGGACGATGGGGGAACTCCATCTGGTGGCGGCGCTTCCTGACCCGGACAAGATCCTCTGCTTGGGCCAGAACTACTCCGAGCACGTGGCGGAGATGGGCAGTCAGCGGCCCGCAGCGCCCAACATCTTCGCCAAGTTTCGCAATGGCCTGGTGGGCAGCGGGGAGCCGATCCGGCTTCCGGAGGCCAGCGCTCAGGTGGACTACGAGGGCGAGCTGGCGGTCGTCATGGGACGACGCTGCAGCCGGGTATCCCCGGACGAGGCCATGGGGTACGTGGGGGGCTACACCGTCATGAACGACGTCAGCGCCCGGGACCTGCAGTTCAGGACCGGTCAGTACACGATCGGCAAGGCCGTCGACACCTTCTGCCCGCTCGGCCCCGGCATAGTCCCAGCTGCGGAAGTGGAGGATCCCCAGCGACTGGGTCTGGTCACCAGGCTCAACGGGGAGGTGATGCAGAACGGCAACACCGCGGACATGCTGTTCTCGATTGCCGAGTCGATCAGCTTCATCTCCCAGGTCATCACTTTGGAGTGCGGCGATGTGATCGCGACGGGCACGCCCGCAGGAGTGGGGTACAAGCGCGTGCCACCGAGATTCCTGCGCCCCGGAGACCTGATCGAGGTGGAGGTGGAAGGAGTTGGCCGGCTCTCAAACCCGGTCGTCAAGGGCTGAGCCCTCGGCGAGCCTCGACCAGGGCGCAACCCAGCTTGCCTTCCTGTGCCCGGGCTGCGCCGACTTGAGGGGACTACCGGGCAATGGATGAGGGACTGTCGCCGGTGGCGGCGACCCTCAGCCTGCTCCAGGCCCACCGGCTGTTGGAGGTCTCGCTGGACCGGCGCTTGGTGGCGGCTACTGGTCTGTCCCTGTCCGAGGCGGAGGTTCTAGTGCGCCTGGGGGCCGCCAGCGGGGGCCGGATGGGAATGCTCCAGCTGGCGCAGGCCACCTGCTTCAGCCGGAGCGGCGTGAGCCGGATCGTAGACAGGCTGGAACGTAAGGATCTGATCCGAAGGAGCATCTCGGCCGAGGACCGGCGCCTCACTTGGGTCGAGGCCACCACCGTCGGCCGCGACCTGATGTGGGAACTGCTGGCAGCCCTGCAGGTTGCGGTCGAGGAGGATTTCGCGCGCTACCTCAGCGATGATGACGTGGTAGCGCTGGCCGACCGCCTGGACAAGCTGGTGGCTGGCATTCGTAGTGCCGAGTCCGCGGGAGATGGTGACCAGAGCGCGCCGGCGCCACGGCTCGGCGGCTGATCCAGGCGGGGGCCGCCCTCCATGGCAGAATCCGGGCAGCCGGGGATGGGATGATGGGCAAAGAAGACGGGCCATTCGGTCCGGTCGCCCATTCGCCAAGGAGGCAGAGCTTGGGTCATCAGCTGAGACGGCGCCGGTTGGGCGCGCACGGTCCGGAGGTGTCAGAGGTCGGCGTGGGCACCAACAACTTCGGCCGCCGCCTGGACAAAGAGGGCGCGGCGGCGGTGGTCAACGCGGCGCTGGATCTCGGCGTGAATCTCTTCGACACCGCCGACATCTACGGTGGCGGGGACAGCGAGCGCTTCTTGGGCGCCGCCCTGCGCGGCCGTCGCGACCACGCGGTCATCGCCACCAAATTTGGGATGCCCATGGAGGGCCTCGAGCCCTCCGACCGCAGAGGATCCCGCGAGTACATCCGGCGGGCAATTGTTGGAAGCCTGTCCCGGTTGGGTGTCGAACATGTCGACCTCTATCAGATGCACGAGCCCGATCCCAACACCCCGATCGCGGAGACGCTGGGCGCTCTCCACGAGCTGGTCGAGGAGGGAAAGGTGAGGTGGTTGGGCGTCTCCAACTTCGCCGCCTGGCAAATTGTCGACGCCCAGTGGACAGCTCGCAGCCAGCGGCTTACCGAGATCACCTCCTCCCAGGATGAGTACAGCCTTCTGAATCGCGAGATCGAGGGCGAGGTTCTGCCCGCCGTCGAGCATCTCGGCCTTGGCCTGCTGCCCTACTTCCCGCTCGCCAGCGGCTTGCTGACCGGGAAGTATCGGCGCGGCCAGCCGCCTCCATCCGGGACCAGGCTGGCCGGGCCGGCGCATGCCAATTGGCTCGCCGACCAGGGGAGGTTCGACAAGGTCGAGGCCCTCGAGGCATTCGCCTCGGCCCATGGTCTGTCCCTGCTCCAGGTAGCCATCGGCAGCCTCCTGGGGCGAAGGGCGGTGAGCTCGGTGATCGCTGGGGCCATGAGCCCAGAGCAGGTCAGGGCGAACGTCGAGGCTACCTCCTTCATTGCCAGCGACGACGACTGGCGCGATCTCGATGCCATCACCAAGGGGAGCGACCAATGAAAGCGGATTTCTCCTCAGGCCAGGGAGCCTGACCCATGAAGGTCTACATCTCGTGCGACATGGAAGGCGTTGCCGGCGTGGTCGACTGGCAGCAGTGCGGCCCCGGGCCGGAATTTGATCTGGGCAGGAGGTTGCTCCTAGCCGAGGTGAACGCCGCGATTGATGGCGCCATGGCGGCCGGGGCCGACGAGTTCATGGTCAACGACTCTCACGGGGCGATGCAGAACCTGCCCCCGGACGAGCTCCATGGCCAGGCCGAGTACCTCTCGGGGCGGCACAAACCCCTCTACATGATGGAAGGACTGGACCAGACATTCGACGCGATCTTCTTCATCGGCTACCACGGAGCGGTGGACGGACCGGCGTCGACCCTGTCCCACACCTACAATCCGGCAGCGGTCCTGGCGGCGGACATCGGGGGCACCCTGGTTGGCGAGGCCGGCATAAACGCTCTTGTCGCGGCCCACTTCGGGGTGCCGGTGGCGCTGGTCACCGGGGACCAGCACACCGCGACCCAGACTCGGCACTTCTGTCCCGGCGTGCTGGCGGTGGAGGTGAAGCGCTCGATCACCAGGATGGCTGCCCAAAATCTGCATCCGGTGCGATCTCGCCAGCTGATCCAGGAGACGGCCGTCCGCGCCGTTGCGGAGGTGGCTCAGATGCAACCTCCCAGGTTTGGCGCCGGCGCGGAGCTGCGGCTGCGCATGCGCCACGCCGATCTGGCGGAGCTGGCCACGGCGGTCCGGGATGTGCGCCGCGAGGGGGACACCGAGGTGCTTGTGGGAGGCGAAGGTCCGCTCGCGGTCTTTCGAAACTTCGTGGGGGTGCTGCAGATAACCAGGGGGCTCGCACTGGAGCACTGAGCGCGACCTGACCGGAGACGCCGATCACGGTGCGTGAGACCCGAGGACCGGGCTGATGTCCCGTTTCAGGCTGGTGCCCCTTGGTCCATTGCCACCTGCCCCCGACCACGATTCCGACGATGCCCGATACTGCAGGTTGTGAGTGACACCAAAGGGGTGGTTCTGACCGAGTCCGGAGATCCAGCGGCGGAGGACCCGATGGTGGAGGCGACGCTCGTGCTTCGGCCCCGGCTCGGGCTCGACCAGGTCTTGCAGGAGCGGGTCAAGGACGGGCCTCTTCAACCCAGGATCCCGCGCCAGGAGATCGGTCAGCTGCGAGGGGCAAGTCCCCAAGCGATTGCTGCCGCGCGCTCCTGGCTCCAAGGCGTGGGGGCGGCCGAGGTGACCTGCGACTCCAGCGCGAGGATGCTGACGATCTCGGCACCTCTCAGTGTCCTGGCGTCGGCATTCAAGACCACGGTCAAGCTGGCCGGCCCCGCGGGTGACCACCGGCGAACGCTGGCGACTCCAATGACAATTCCCCACGAGCTGTCGGCGCACGTGGTGGCCGTCCTCGGAATAGAGACCGGTCCCTTTGTGCCCCCGCGCCTGCGGCGCTTTCCCCTGCCGGATCCGACTCTGCCCCTGGAGGTTGCCGCTCCGCTCAGCTTCGAGCCGCCAGAGGTCGCGGCCCTCTACCAGTACCCGGCCGCGGATACCTCCGCGGGAACGTGCATCGGCCTTTTGGAGCTGGGCGGAGGCTATCGACAGGCTGATCTCGACTCCTACTTTCAGGGGCTGGGGATTGCGCCACCGACCGTGGTGTCGGTGGCTGTCGCCGGTGGGTCCAACCAGCCGACTGGGAGTGTCGACGGTCCGGACGGAGAGGTCTCACTGGATATCCAGGTGGCCGGCTCGATCGCCCCCATGGCCCGCCTCGCGGCCTACTTCGCCCCCAACACAGACCAGGGGTTCCTGGCGGCGGTGCAGGCCGCGGTCCATGACCGCACCAACGCGCCGGGTGTCCTGTCGATCAGCTGGGGGGGGCCGGAGGCGAACTGGCCCAGCGCGACCATCAACGCCTTCGAACACGCCTTCCAGGACGCCTCCTTGATCGGCATGACAGTCTGCGTGGCCGCCGGCGACAACGGCTCCTCGGACGGCCTCGCGGACGGGCTGGCCCACGTCGACTATCCCGCCGCCAGTCCGTACGTTCTGGCCTGCGGGGGGACGCGGCTCCAGGGGCTGTCGGGGCGGATAACGAGCGAGGTCGTTTGGAACGACCAGCCTCAGGATGGTGCGACCGGTGGCGGGGTCAGTGCGGTGTTTGCGCTACCCCCGTGGCAATCCTCAGCCGGGGTTCCGGCGTCGGTCAACCCCGGACACTTCCGGGGGCGAGGGGTGCCAGACGTGGCGGGAGACGCGGACCCCGAGACGGGATACCGGGTCTTGGTGGACTCCCAACCGGCCGTCTTCGGCGGCACCAGCGCGGTGGCGCCGCTCTGGGCGGCATTGCTGGCAATATGCAACGGCGCCGTGGGCACCGATGTCGGCTACCTGAACCCCCTCCTGTACCAGCAGCTGGCTCCGGCCGGGGTCACCCGGGAGGTGGCACAGGGCGACAACGGTGCCTACTCGGCAGGGCCGGGCTGGAACGCCTGCGCTGGCTGGGGCAGTCCCATCGGCTCGCGCCTTCTGGCCAGCCTCCGCGCCAGGGCGGGCGGCTGACCCATCGCCTCGGGGCCGCGCCCTTGCGAACAGGGGCAAGATGGATCGCAGCTTTGCGCCACAGGAGCTGGGTGTGGCAAGCTCCCCATATGGCCGTTGTTGACACCGAGCCCACCAAGCTGGCGGTGGGATCGGAGATCGCTGTGCTGGCGGACGACCTGCGCAAGTCGTACCGCGAGGTGGAGGCGGTCAAGGGCGTCAACTTCAAGGTCTCTGCCGGCGAAACTTTTGGTTTTCTGGGGCCGAACGGGGCGGGAAAGTCAACCACCATCTCGATGCTGTGCACCATCATCCACCCCACGTCGGGGGTCGCTCGGGTGGCTGGATTCGACGTCGTCAGGGATCAGGCTCAGGTGCGCCGACATATTGGTCTCGTGTTCCAGGACACGACTCTGGACGACTATCTCACCGCTTCCGAAAACCTCAGCTTCCATGCGGAGCTGTACGGAGTGCCGAAGGGGCAGGTCCGGACCCGCCTGCAGCAGGTCATGGAGATGGTCGGCCTCTGGGACCGGCGCGACAGCTTGGTGCGGACCTTCTCCGGTGGCATGAAGCGGCGTTTGGAGATAGCGAGAGGTCTGCTCCATTCGCCGAGGGTGCTCTTTTTGGATGAGCCCACCGTCGGTCTTGACCCCCAGACTCGCTCCCACATTTGGGGCTACATCACCGAGCTGAAGAAGCGGGAGAACGTCACGATCTTTCTCACCACCCACTACATGGACGAGGCCGAGTACTGCGATCGAATCGCCATCATCGACAACGGGGTGATAGTTGCCAGCGATACCCCGGAGGCGCTCAAGGCCAGTGTGGGGCAGGACCGGGTCGAGCTTCACACCGCCGATGATCAGGCGACCATCGCCAATCTCTCGATGAAGTTCGGGTTGGAGGCCAAGCTGAGCGAGGGCTCGGTGGCCTTTTTCGTTGATCAGGGAGAGGAGTTCGTCCCCAGGTTGTTCTCGGAACTGGGGGTGAAGATCCAATCCGTCCGGGTCGCCAGGCCCACCCTGGATGACGTCTTCATGAACTACACAGGACGGACCATTCGCGACGCGGAGGTCACGGGCTCCGAGAAGATGCGCCAGAATCCGTTCGTGCGCGCTAGGGGCCGCTAGCTTGGCCGCCACCACTCAGAACACCATTCCCGCGTTTGTCCCCGTACGGGTGGCCGGGAACGGCGTGGCCGACGACCTGCGCGCCATCCTGGTGGTGTGGAAGAGAGAGCTTATCCGGTTCATCCGCAACCGACTGAGAATTCTGACCTCTCTGGCGCAACCGGTCCTGTTCCTCTACATCCTCGGCACGGGCCTCTCACCTTTGATCAGCCAGACCGCGCATTTCAACTTCCGCACCTTCATGTTTCCGGGGGTGCTGGGCATGACGATCCTCTTCACCTCCATCTTCTCCGCGATGTCGATCGTTTGGGATCGTGAGTTCGGTTTCCTGCGGGAGATGATGGTGGCGCCGGTCCACCGCTGGACTCTGGTCTTGGGCAAGTGTCTCGGCGGGGCCACGGTGGCCAGCATCCAGGGCGCCATAATCCTGGCCCTGGCTGGCACCGTCGGGGTACCCTACAGCCCGGTCATGGTCCTCACCCTGCTCGGTGAGATGATGCTGACGGCCTTTGCCCTCACCGCCTTCGGAGTCATGATCGCGGCCCGGATCTCCCAGGTGGAGTCCTTCCAGATGGTCACCCAGTTCTTCGTTCTCCCCATGTTCTTCCTCTCGGGCGCGATCTTCCCCCTCAGTGACCTGCCGGCATGGCTTGGGGTGCTCAGCAAGATCGATCCCCTCTCCTACGCGGTGGCCCCGTTCCGCGAGGCGGTATTCAGCCAGATCCATCTGCCTGCGGCCCTGACCAAGACCCTGAATCCCGGCATCGCGTGGGGTGCCTGGCAGCTTCCGGTCTGGTTTGAGATTGCCATGATCATGGTCGCCGCCCTGGCCATGGTGGGGGCGGCGATACGTCAGTTCTCCCGCACTGACTAGCGGCTTCTCCCACCTAATATGGGGGTGTGGACGGCGGTTCGGAGAGAGTTTTCGAGGCGGTCAATCTCTTGGCCGATCCAATCTACCGGTACTGCCAGATCACCAAGCAGCTGGGTGACGGGGCGAGCTCGGAGCAGGCTCTTCTCGACCACGAATGGCTGCAGCGGCAGCGCAGGATCCACCAGCTGCAGTCGGCGTGGTGGGTCTTTCACACGGCCGAGCACTCCCGCTTCCAGCACGCGGTCGGGGCGATGCATCTCAGCGGCATGTTCACCGAGCACCTCTACCCCAGCCTGCAGGAGAGCTTTCCCGACCTGCCATCGCGGGCACTGGTGGTCGAGACGATGCGTGTCGCGGGCTTGCTGCACGATGTTGGGCACGGGCCCTTCGGGCACTTCTTCGACACCCAGGTTTTGGCCCAGCACGGCTTGGACCATGAGGACGTCGGCAGGGCCCTGGTGCTGGGCCCACTCCAGGATCTGATCGCTTCGCTGGGGCGGAGCCCTTCCGGCGACTTCGCCGATGGCGAGTGGGTCGACCCGCGCTGGGTGGCCTTCGTGATGGCGCCCGCGCCGCTGGCCGGCTTCAGCCCGCCCGCCTGGCTCTCAGCCCTCAAGCCCATTCTCTGCGGGGCGGTCAGCACCGACAACATGGACTACGTCCCCCGTGATGCCTACATGTGCGGTGTCGCGGTCGGCCCGGTGGCCCTCGCTCGCTTGCGCCACTACCTCTTCATCAAGGACGGTGCCCTGGTGCTGCATCAGCACGGCGCGTCCGCCCTTGAGGTCTTCCTGTCAGCTCGCCTCTACATGTACAACCACGTCTACTTCCATCGCACGGTGCGCCGCATCGACCTGCACCTGCGCCCCATATTCGCGCGCACCTGTGCCGGCCTGATGCCGGCCGGCAGCCCGCTTGACCACCTCGACCGTTATCTGCGGCTGACCGACTGGTCCTTGATGGCGGAGGTGGAGCGCTTGCAGCTGGCGCCGCGCGACTCGGAGGAGGCGGCGCTGGGGCGTGATTGGCTGGCCGTCACCGGGCGGCGCCTGCCCCTCAGGTTGGTCTTCGAGGCCTTTCACGAGATGAACCTCCCCGAGCTCAGGCCCCAGCTCGGCGACCGGACCCTGGTCGAGGCGCGGATCCGCGAGGAGCTGCCCTCCCATTGGGCCAGGGTCAACCTGGAGGTCGACCTCGCCAGCACCGCACCGAGACCCGAGAACCCCGCCCGGGACGGCCAGCAGCTGAGCATCTACGACCCCATCTCTGGTCGCGTCGAGGTGGAGGCGGCCCCCCGCCTGCTGGCCCGCCTGCTGCCCGTGCGCACGGTCTGGTTGCGGGTCTACAGCGACAACGACGAGGCTGCGGTTGCGATCCGCGATGCGGCTCGCGCGGCCGTCAGTGACCTGCTGGGCGACCGCGGCTGAGGGCGGTCGCAGATCCCCGGGCTCGGATACCGCTCATCCGACCCGGACCCGCGGTCCGGCCGGCATCTCCGGTGCGGCAGCGTGCTCAAAGTTAACCTGGCTGATCTGCCCTGCCAGGTTGGCCGCCACCTCCTCGAAGATCCTGGCCTGCGCGGACTCGGGCTGGGCGAGGACCAGAGGCAGGCCGTCGCCCCCGCCTTGGCGCACCACGGTGTCAAGCGGGATCTCGCCCAGAAACGGCAGGCCCCGTGACGCCGCCAGCTGGCGGCCGCCGCCGCGACCGAAGACATCGGTCACCTCACCACAGTGGGGGCAGGCGAAGCCACTCATGTTCTCGACCACTCCGAGGATGGGAACCCTCAACTGCTCGAACATGGCGATGCCGCGCCCGACGTCGGCCAGGGCCACATCCTGGGGGGTGGTCACAATCACAGCACCGGTCAGGGGAATGGACTGGGCCAGGGTGAGCTGGACGTCACCGGTTCCCGGGGGTAGGTCGCAGACCAGATAGTCCAGTTCTCCCCAGTTCACCTCGAACAGGAACTGCCGCAGGGCCCCCGCCAGCATCGGCCCCCTCCAGATGACAGGTTTGTCGGGGTCGATGATGGTCCCGATCGAGACCACCTCCAGGCCGTTCTTGTGGAGGGGAACCATGCGCCCGTCTTGGGCCGATGGGCGTTCACTGAGCCCGAGCATTATGGGCACGTTCGGTCCATAGATGTCGGCATCCAGCAGCCCGACCCTGGCGCCGGTTCGGAGCAGCGAGAAGGCCAGGTTGACGGCCACGGTGGTCTTGCCCACACCACCCTTCCCGGCCGACACGGCGATGATGTTGCGCACCCCCGGTATCTCCTGGCGGCCGGTTACCCCCTTGGTGCGGGAGACGTCGGAGTCCCATTCGAGCTCGACGCGCTCGACACCGTCCACCCGACCGACGACCGCCTGCCGGATCTCTGCTTCGATCCGATCCTTGAGTGGACAGGCAGGGGTGGTCAGGACCACCCGCAGCCGGAGGCAGGGTCCGTCCAGACGGAGATTCTTCAGCATGCCAAGCTGCATCATGGGCCGATGCAACTCGGGATCCTGGACCTTGGCCAGGGCGTCCTCGGCTGCAGCCAATCGCTTGCGGTCGTTCACTGGCGGCCCACTCCTGTCCGATCATAACCCAGGGCATGCGGGGACTAGGGCACCGCGCGTTGTTGCAATTGGCGCCAACAGCTATCATCGAGTTGGAGATGGACGGGCTTGAGGCGTTGCGGGAACGGGGAAAGCGGCTGACTCCGCAGCGCCGGCTGGTCTTCAGCGCCCTCCTGGAGAGTCCCGGGCACGCCACTGCCGATGAGCTCTGCGCCAGCATCAGCCACAAGGTCCCAGGCTTCCAGAGGACCACCGTCTACCGCACGCTGGACCTGCTGGTCGAGATGGGGTTGGCGCGCCGCGTTCAGCTCGGGCACATCAATGCCTACGAGCCGGTTCAGGTGGGGAACGAGTCGCACCAGCACCTCCTGTGCGACCGCTGTGGAGCGACCTACGATGTCAGCGCACCGGAGGTGCCGCAGTGGGTGGCGCGCTCCTCGGAGAAGATCCACTTCCACGTGGACCGTGTCGACCTGGTCGGACACGGCACCTGCGCCGCATGTCAGCACGGTCCGGCTTCGGATCCCGTCTGAGGATCATCCGCCGGTTGCCAGCTGAGCCCGCCACGGTCCTCCCCCAGAGCGAACTCCAGCCGCTCCAGAAGCATCCGCAGCGCGGCCGCCCGCTCTTCTCCGAGCTCCTCAATCAGAGCCCGCTGCTGGGCCCTGGCCCGCTGGTCCAGGCGGATCGCCAGCTCCGTCCCGGCCGGGGTGGGGAAGACCTCCCTGGCCCGCACGTCTGAGCGGGAGCCCCTGATCTCCAAGAGCCCCAGGCGCTCAAGAGCCAGGGCGAGCCGTCGGCCATTCATTGGATCCGTGCCCAATGCCCTTGCCAACGCCCTCATGGGGACCCCTGGATTCTGCTGGGCGGCTCTGAGCGCGGCCGCCTGGGGCGCCGACAGCCCCAGGTCGGCGATGGATCGCTCCCAGTGAGCCCGCAGCCGGCGGTGCAGACGGCCGACCAGAAAGCCTATGCCCTGGCTCAGCTCAAGGCGGGCTTCGGAGTCCGAGCCGTCAGCCGCCATGGGGCGGGCCGCCACTTCCGCGTCGCCCCCTCGGCTAGGCCCTGCCCGCATTGGCCCCGTTCGTGTCCATCAGCTCGCCCAGGATCGCCACACCGAGCGAGTAGGCGGGCATTCCCCCCGTGATGAGCGCCAGCTCCACCACCCCCATCAGCTCCCGCAAGGTGGCGCCGGCAAGCAAGGCGGAGCGAGCGTGGAGTCGCGCCGGCCCTCCCTGGCCCAGCGCGAGCAGCTGGGCGAACTGCACCGTCTGGCCGACCTTGCGCCCAAGGGGGTTATTCATTATGAGGGCCCGGCGCATGGCCTCGATGGAGGTCACCGCATCGGCTCGTTCCGTTGCCTCGGCCAGCTGGAGCCGACGCTCAATGGCGTCGGGCACCGACCCCGTCAACTCCCGGTAGGAGTTCCTGATGGTCTCCCAGCCGCCGCCCGTTTCCTGCGCCATCAGCGAACCCTCGCCATCGCCCGGCGAACCTCGTCCAGTGCCCCCGGCGGGAAGTCCTGAGCACCGCCCAGGTCCTCTGCAGCCAACTCCGCCTGGGCCGCTTCCTCGAGCACCGTCACCAGAGCGGCGGCCGCCTGGGGGCTCGCTGCGAAAGCCAGGACGCCGTGGTTGCCGAGCAGCACCGCCTGGGTGCCCGGGTGCTGGCGGATCGCCTCGATGATGCCTCCAACCGACCGCTCCGAGCCCCTGGGGGCCCAAGGGACGACCGGCACCGGGACCGCCTGCCCGAACCGCAGCAGGGCCTCATAACGGCAGGGGAGGACCCGGTTGGCCATGGCGAACGCCAGCAGGTTGGGGGAGTGGGTGTGGATGATCCCGCCGACGTCGTCGCGGGCGCGGTACACCTCTGCGTGCATCGCCACGATCTCGGCGTTGGTTGGGTCCAGATCGCCGCTTTGGACCCGGCCATCGAGGTGGACTCGGGCCATGCGCTCTGGGGTCAGGTCCCGCACCATGCCGTCCACCGTCAGAAGCATCTCTTCCGGCGCCACTCGCACCGAGAGGTTGGCATGCCCGGTGTGGGACATTACCTGGTTGCGAAAGAGGGCCTGGGCGGCCTCCACGACCGCGATGCGCATGGCCTGCTCGGAAACATCACTCATCAAAATCTCCCTTGGGGGCGGACGCTCAGCCCCGGTGTTCAGCTGTGTAGCTATGCCTACATTATGCCATCAGGCGCCTCGGGGCGCGGTTCGAGTTCGGCGTTAGGCGAAATCCGCAGGCTGGTCCCCGGCATCTCCCCGAGTGGTTGTGGGGGCCTCCGAGACGTCGACGCTGGCCCGGCCCTTGGTAAACCTCCCCTCCGAGCGCGATCAGTCGCGGAGCAGGTTCGCGAAATCGGTCTCGGCGACGGCCCTGGCCAGGTCTCGGCCTCCAAGGTCGATCTCCATTGCCGAGTCGTAGACGAAGCCGTAGACATCCTTGAACCCCGTCGGAGAAAAGCCCCGCATGAGCAGGCCCTCGCCCAGCTCGGGATCCAGCCGCAACTGTTGGCTGAGCTCGCGAGCGGCCAACAGCAGCGCCTCCAATATCCTCACCTCGACCTTGAACTCCTCGATGAGGACCGGATCCCCCGCCTCCTCCTCAAGGCGGGCGAGGCGTCCACGCAGGTCCGCTATCTCCTCCAGATACTCAGCCTGCTCGCTGTCTTCCATCGGCTCTCCCGAGGGCGCAATCGGCCCAGGCGGACTTCCTCAGCTCAGTGGATCAGGTAGTGGGTGGCGATGATAGGTGCGATCAGGATGGCGATGATGTTGACGACCTTGATCATCGGGTTGATGGCGGGCCCCGCCGTGTCCTTGTAAGGGTCCCCGACGGTATCCCCGGTCACGGCGGCGGCGTGGGCATCGGTGCCCTTGCCGCCGTAGTTGCCCTCTTCGATGTACTTCTTGGCATTGTCCCAAGCGCCCCCACCGGACGTCATCTGGAGGGCGACGAAGAGACCCACCACGATGGTCCCGATGAGCATGCCGCCAAGGGCGATGGGGCCGAGGATGAAGCCGACCAAGAGCGGAGCCACTACCGGGATCAGGCCCGGAAGGATCATCTCGCGCTGGGCGGCAGCGGTCACGATGGCGACGCACCTACCGTACAGGGGCCGACCGGTGCCATCCATGATCCCCGGAATCTCGCGGAACTGCCGACGCACCTCGTCGACCACGCCTCCGGCCGCCCGGCCCACCGCCTGCATCGAGAGCGAGGTGAACAGCATGGGAAGGATCCCACCGAACAGCAGGCCGACTATGACGGTAGGGTTGCTCAAGCTGAAGTTGTAGTGGTGCTTGCCCAGAGTCAGGGTGTATCCGGCGAACAGAACCAGCGCCGCCAGCGCCGCCGAACCGATCGCGTAGCCCTTGGTGACCGCCTTGGTGGTGTTGCCGACCGCGTCAAGGGGGTCGGTGACATTGCGGACCGACTCCGGGAGGTCCGCCATCTCGGCGATCCCTCCGGCGTTGTCCGTGATCGGGCCGTAGGCGTCGATGGCGACGACTATCCCCACCATGCTCAGCAGGGCCATGGCCGCGATGGCGATCCCATACAGGCCGGCCAGAGCGTAGGCGCCCAAGATCCCGACACCGATGACGAAGACGGGCGGCGCGGCGGCCTCGAGGCCGATGGCCAGGCCCGCGATGATGTTGGTCGCATGGCCGGTCTGGGATGCCCTGGCGATCCCTCGGACGGGGCTGAACTGAGCGCCCGTGAAGTACTCGGTGATGGCCACGATGAGAACGGTGATCACGACCCCGATCACGCCGGAGTAGAAGAGGTTGATGATCGGGTGCCCCAGGATCCGGGATGAGAGCGTCCCGCTGGAGTTGAGCGCGAGGGTCAATATGGCGAAGCCGACTATGGCGACCAGAGAGGACGCCACCAGGCCCCGGTACAGGGCGCCCATGATCCAGCCGCCCTTGCCGACCCGCACGAAGAGTGTCCCAATCACCGAGGCCACGATGCTGATGGCCCCAAGGAAAAGGGGATACACCGTGAGCCCGAAATTGTGGAACTCGAGCCCGCCCAGCAGCATGGCGGCGATCGCGGTCACCGCGTAGGTCTCGAAGAGGTCCGCCGCCATGCCCGCGCAATCGCCGACGTTGTCGCCGACGTTGTCCGCGATCACGGCCGGGTTGCGCGGGTCGTCCTCAGGGATCCCCGCCTCGATCTTGCCCACAAGGTCGGCACCCACATCGGCAGCCTTGGTATAGATGCCACCTCCCAGGCGGGCGAAGACCGAGATCAGGGAGGCGCCGAACGCCAGTCCGACGATCGCTTGAGGCTTGTCCATGATCCAGAACGCGATCGTGACCCCAAGAAGTCCGAAGCCAACCACGAAGAAGCCGGTCACGGCCCCACCGTTGAACGCCACCCGAAGTGCCGGCCCGACCCCTTCGCGGGCTGCCTCCGCGGTCCGGTAGTTGCTCCGCACCGAGACATTCATGCCCACGTAGCCGGCGCTGGCGGAGAGCGCAGCCCCGAAGAGGAACAGCAGGGCGGTCTGCCATCCGAGGGCGCTGCTGATGAAGCCCCCCAGGGCCAGCAGGATCGCCAGCACGATGCCGATCACGCCGATGATGGAGTACTGCCGGTTGAGGTAGGCGGACGCCCCCTCCCGGATCGCCTGCCCGATCTCCTGCATCCGCTCGTTGCCCGGGGAGCGACGCAGGACCCAGCGGGTGAGGATGCCTCCGTAGGCGAGAGCCAGCAATCCAGCGATCAGGACCAGGATCAGGACGGATCGATTCATGAGCGCGAAGACCTCCCAGCCGCGCGGCAAAACTTGAGGAATTGTTGGAGCGAGCAGCAGCTGACGCGCAGCCCGCGCAGACAGCAGAAGCTGCCGGATTATATCTCCCTCACCCCCGGCACTACCATCTTCTCAGATCGAAGTTGGGCGGTGACCACAGAACACAGGAGGCGACGGCGATGCCCCTTGGCAGCTGGATCGTCACGATAGGTGATGAGGTGCTCTCGGGGCACACCCTCGACACCAATTCCAACTGGCTAGCCCAGCGTCTGAGAGAGACGCCCCACCCCGTGGCCCGCATCGTGGTGGTCCCAGACCAGGAGGATCTGATCGCCGAGGTCATCCGGGAGGCGGTGCGTCGGGAGGTCGCACGCATCTTCTGCTGCGGCGGCCTCGGGCCGACTCCCGACGACCTGACCGTGCCGGCCCTCGCCCGGGCGCTCGGAGTCGACCTCATCGAGGACCCAGGGACCATGGAAAGGATCCGAGCCCGGGTCCGACAGATGCACGAACAGGGGCGGATACCGAGCCCGGAGCCCAATCCCGGCAACCGCAAGATGGCCCTGATCCCGAACGGGGCCATGGTGCTCCGCAACCCGGTGGGGATGGCGCCACCGCTCGCGCTCCCGCTGGGACCATCACAGGAGCAGCGGTGGCTACTGGTGCTGCCGGGGGTTCCCAAGGAGCTCAAAGCCATAGTCAGCGAGGAGATACTTCCCGTCTTCTGCGACGGGGAGAGCACGACCAAGTACGCCGAGGCCCACTACCTCGGCGTACCCGAGTCCCAATTCTTTCCCCTGTTGACCAGCTTGGCCCGGGAGCATCCCGGAGTCAGGTTCGGCTCCTACCCCCAGGCCCAGCCGGGCGAGGTGATCATCAGAGCATGCTCGGCCGAGCAGCGGGCGCTGGAGCGGGCGATGCAGGACCTGCGCGCCCGCTCCCCGAAGCCCCCTAGCTAGCGGGCCACCCGATGGTTCTCGAAGCAGGCGCTGCAGTAGACAGGGCGGTCGTACTTGGGTTCGAACGGTACCTGGGTCAGAGTGCCGCAGTCGGCACAGACCACCTCATGCATCTGCCGCGGCGGACGCGGCCCCGATGACCCGAACCCACCCCCGGAGCCCTGGCGCGAAGCCTTGGCCAGCTGCCGGCAAGGCTGACAGCGGGTGGGCTGATTGACCAAGCCCTTGGACTGATAAAACTGTTGTTCCCCGGCCGTAAAGATGAATTCCGACCCGCACTCCCGGCAGGTCAGGGTGACGTCGACGAGGCTCAATCCGAGCATCCTCCAACACGCTAGCTAGCCAGGACCACTCGGCCGTGCCTTGTATCGCCGCCCGTAACTGTCTGGCGGCCGGTACTATAACAGGCGCGCGGTAAAGATGGAAGATCTACTCCGAAATTTGCTGATCCTCAGAACGTGAAGAGGTCGATCCCCCCCGCCACCGGGAGTTCGATTCCGGTGACATATGAGGCTTCCGGGCTGGCCAGATAGCACACTGCGGCGGCCACGTCCTCGGGGGTACCGGGAGCCCGCATGGCGGTCCTCAGGACCATCCTGTCGACCATTTCTGGTGGCGTGGTGCGGAACGACTCAGTGGCGATGATCCCCGCCACCACAGCGTTGCTGGTGATGCCGTGGCGGGCCCCCTCGAGCGCCAGCGAACGCATGAGGCCGAGGATCCCGGCGGAGGTGGTGCTGATGCTGGCCTGCCCGAATCCACCTCCGACTCCAGTGATCGAGGACATGAAGATAAGCCTGCCGAAATTGCGAGCCCGCATGTGCGGCCATACGGCCTGGCTGCAGTTGTAGGCGCCGGTGAGATTCACCTTGAGGTCGCGCTCCCACAGATCCGGGGACTGGTCCATGATCTGTCCCACATGATCGTGGGCGCCCGCGCTGTTCACCAGGATGTCGATGCGGCCGAACTCGTCCACCACCCGGTCCACGGCTTCCCTGGTCACCTGGAAGTCGGTGACATCGAGCTGCACCGCCAGCGCTCTGCGTCCCATTTCCCGGATCTCCGCAGCCGTCTGCTCGGTGAACACCACCTTGTCCGTCGCCATGACCCGGGCCATTACGATGCCGCTGGCCTCGGCCACCGACTCGAGGTTGGGGTCGGACTCGACCAGGAGGTCCGCCACCACCACGTCGCATCCGGCTCGGGCCAGCGCCAGGGCGTCCGCGCGGCCCAGCCCTCGCGAGGCGCCCGTCACCATCGCCACGCGCCCGGAGAGGTCGAACATCGCCATTCTGATGACCGAGTGTATCGACCTTGACACCGGCTCCCGCTTCTCGCTACGGTCCGCGCGGACGGTTGGTCGTGGGGCGGAGCCGGTCGACAGGATTCTGGGAGCTTGTGCTGAAGATGCGGATGCCGACCCTGGGCTGGGAAGTGCCTGGCCGCAAGATCCTGGTGGCCCTGGCCATCGTATTCGTATCGGGGCCAATGCTCAGCGCCTGCGGACAGAACGGCGAAGCCACCAAGCCAGGGGGCCAGATCCTCCAGGACAGCGCCGCCGCCCTGCGGTCCGCGCACTCCTACCGCCTGCAGGGGGTCGTCCCGGTCAGCGGCGGATCGGGGCGCTTCACCTTCGAGGTGCAGGGCCCCAATGTGGGGTCCGGCGTCTTCACCCTGGGCTCGACCTCCTTCCAACTGGAGGAGGTGAGGGGCACGGACTACGTCAAGAGCAAGACCCTCTGGGAGAGCGCGGATGGGGGCGCTCTGCAGGGGTTGCTCGCCAACAAGTGGGTCTCCATACCGGCCAACAACCCGCTGGCACAGGCCCTCACCTCGGGCCTTGCGGCTCTGACCTCGGCGAAACAGGAGGCCGCCACCATTCTCAAGGGTGAGGCAGGAGCCAGGCGCGGCCGGGTCAGGTCGTTCGCCGGCCAAGGCGTGGTGGAGGTCCTGGAGGGGACGGGTGGCAGCGTGCTGGTGGCCACCAGCGGCACTCCGTTCCCGCTGCGGGTTCAGGGGCAGGGCCCCGACTATGTCGACCTCTCGGACTTCAACCAGGCCTTCGGGATCTCGGCACCGAAAGGCGCGATCAGCCTCACCGATGTGATCGCGGGCCTGGGCGCCGGCTTCGGTCCGGGTGGGAGTCGAAACTGAGAGCTAACCGAGCGGCCGCAGCTCGATCTCGGCCTTGCTGAGCACTCTCTCACCCGCCTCCGATAGAGCTTCCAACTCCACCACGACCCTCTCCTCGTCTGAGCGGACCACCTTAGGGTGCCCTGACACCGTCTGACCCGACGGCAGGGGCGCCGAAAATCGGCAGGTGACTCTGCCCGTCCAAGCGTGTGCCTCGCACCATTGCTCCACCGCCGCGCACGCCACCCCCAGGGTGAGCAGACCGTGGGCGATGGTCGAGGGCAGGCCCACCGACCGAGCGAATTGCTCATTCAGATGGATGGGGTTGTGGTCGCCCGAAGCTTCCGCATAGGCGTCGATTCGGGCCTGGCTAATTCGCTGGTGCAGTGGGGGAGGCCCCTCGCCTTCCTGAGGAGGGAATCGGCTCATGATCGGGTGTTCGGTCACGGCTGCGCCCGCACCAAGAACAGGCTGCGCGAGTGTGCCGCGGGAGACTGATTGCGGTCAAACCCGTCGCAGGTCAGCTCCAGAAACACCATTCCGCGACGCTCCTCAGCCCGGGTGACCTTGCCCACAGGGCGGATGCTCTCGCCGAATTCCATCGGCCGCTCGAACCAGAACTCCTGCTCACCATGCAGGAGGCGGGGCAGGTCCAGGCCGACCTCGGGGTCGGAGAAGAGCAGGGGCACGATCGGCCAGAGGAGGTAGACGGCGGCGAAACAGGCAAGAGGACGTGGCGGGTCCAGCCCGTTGAAGCCCTCGACGACGCTGGCCATGTAGGAGCGATGGCGGGCGCGGTCCAGCTCCTGCCCGTCGGCCTGGTAGATCTTCCCCAGGCAGGAAGGGTTGAATGCCATGCGACTAGACAGCATAGAGCCGGGACCTGGCTTCGTGGGTCCGCAGCCTCCGACTGCCAGGCGATGCTTTGACACCCGTCACCAGGGTCTGCTAGGGTGGCCGCAGCGGTCGCCGCCCGTCTGAGTCGGCGGCGCTAGTTGGTGCCAGCAGGCAGCTTGGGGAGAAGCTACTTGCATCGTCCGGATCTGCGTCTTACCCATGCCGCCGTGGTCCTCGTGGCCGGCGGCGTGCTCGCGGTCGGATTTCTCTCGGGAGCGCCCGCCGGCATCCAGGCGAATGCCGCTTCGGCGGGCTACTGGCCCCCGCCCGCCTCCTTCCAGGCGGGGCAGTACTACGACAAGCCGGCCGCGATTCCGGGCAGCATCCCCGTGCTGCCCGCTCCCCTGGTGGCGGTCCCCCGGGGAGCGACAATGGCGAGCCTGGCCAGTCAGTACCACACCACCGTCGCGGAGCTGTCCTGGGCTAACGAGATCAGCTACGGGCAGGGCCCCGAAAGCGGCAAGCCACTGCTGGTCCCGCCCGCCGGCCCGACGGTCCTGGTCCGGGTGCTGCCAGGCGAGACCCTGACCACGTTCGCTGAGCGCTTTCATGTCCGCCCCGGAGTGGTCCTCAACTACAACAACTTGAACACCACGGGTAGGCTTGTGCCGAACAGCTTTTTGCTGATGCCCAAGGCGGTATCACCCTCCTCCCTGCCGTCGGGGGATTTCGTGCCTTGGGCCCAGGGATTCCCCGAGGTCGTGCCCACCCGGCCGATGGCGCAGGACCCGTTCCCCTGGGGGCAATGCACGTATTGGGTCGCATCGCAGCGCTTCGTCCCCTGGAATGGCAATGCCATCCAGTGGTGGCCCGCCGCACAGCGTTACGGGGTCCCCGAGGGGCAGGTGCCGGTGGTTGGGGCGATCGCCGTGTATGGCGGCACCTACTACGGCCATGTTGCCTTCGTCACCAAGGTTCTCCCGAATGGAACCTGGCAACAGTCCGAGATGAACGTTTACGGGCTGGGGGTGGTGGACACCCGCACCCTGACCCCGGGTGAGGACGCTTTCATCGGCTTCATCTACTGAGAAGGCGGGCGCCGGTGACCGGAACCGTCGATGCCGGACCGGGCATCCTCCCCTCTTAAGAGATGCGTCCTGCCCGCAGCCGTACTGATGTCGGTCCTTCCGGCGCTGGAGGTTGGCCAAGGGGTCAGAGGTGTGGCACGCGATGGGGGATCGCATCCCCTCGTCGCGCCGCCCCCGCGCGGCGTGAATTCGTTCCCCCACCCACTGGGACCGCCGCCTTGACAAACCTGACGCTGCCAGCCAGGCTCAGCTCAGGCCGGTCGGCCCACCCTTCCACTTGGTCAGCCCGCCAGGGTTGAGAGACGCCGCGCCATGACCCGGCCCGGTCCCGGTCGCAACCCAGGCGAGGCACGCCAGCGACGAACCGGAGCTGCCCTTTGGCACCCCGCGGAACCATCGGCTCCCTCGCGACGTTGGAAAAGAATGGAATGCCGGTGCCTGTTTCTATGCCATGAGGACCAAGCGCTCACCCTGGAGGCGGCTTAAGCTCATTCTCCCCGTGGTCGTGGTGGTGCTGGTCGCCGCTGCGGTGGGGCAGTACCTACGACCCTTGCCGAGCGTCAGATTGGTGCGCACGGTATCGGCTCAGATCAGGATCCCAGGAACCGCCCCGACGCTGCCCTGGCCCACGACCGGCGAGGCGGCAGTCGCGGTTCAGGGCGTTGGCACACTCGGGACCTCCGGGGGGAACCAGCCCGAGGCGATCGGGTCGGTCGCCAAGGTGATGACCGCGTTGCTCATCTTGAAGGCTCATCCGATCGGGGTCGGAGAGTCCGGGCCCGTAATCACGGTGACCCCCCAGGACGTGGCGACATACCAGGCGGACAACGCCGATGGCCAGTCGGTGGTTCAAGTCGCCGCCGGCGAGCAGCTGACTGAGATGCAGGCCCTGGAGGCGATGCTTATCCCCTCTGGGAACAACATCGCCACCCTCTTGGCGCAGTGGGATGCGGGCAGCGAGGCCGCCTTCGTGACGCAGATGAATCAGGAGGCCGCCAAGCTGGGCCTGACCCACACGCACTATGCCGACGCGAGTGGCCTCTCGGCGGAGACGGTCAGCACCGCCATGGATCAGACCAGGTTGGCCGAGCTGGCAATGGCCAATCCCACCTTCGCCAGCATCGTGGCCCTGCCCCAGGTGACCCTGCCCGTGGCTGGCGTCGCGTACAACGTGAACAGCGAGGTGACCCACGACGGGTTCATCGGTGTCAAGACGGGGTCCACGTCCCAGGCGGGGGGATGCTTCGTCTTCGCGGTCCAGCACAAGGTCGACGGGCGACAGGTCACGGTGATAGGAGCAGTCCTGGGCCAGGGCGGGGTCAGTGAGCTCACGACCGCCTTGAACGAGGGCGTCTCCCTGGCCGACGCCACCTTCGCGGCACTGACCGACTACACCCTCGTGCCTCGGGATGGCGAGATCGCCACTCTCACCGAGCCGTGGTCCAGCGCGGTCCCGGTCGCGTCGCCGCAGTCGATCAGCGTTGTCGGCTGGCCCGGACTGGTGGTCCGCACCAGCCTGGTCTCGGACCGCCTCGGCACTACGGTCGACGCAGGCAGGAAGGTGGGCACGTTCAGCCTCTCATCTGGAGACTTCCGGAAGACGATCGCGCTCACGGCTCCAGTGTCAATTCGCGCCCCTTCGATCCGCTGGCGGCTGACCAGGCTGTGATTCCACTCCGCAGGCGGCACCCGCCGGCGGGAGAAAGCCTGGGGATCAGCCGGCGAACCGGTACCCGATGCCCGGAACCGAGTGGATGTAGGTGGGGTGTTCTGCGCTGGGCTCGATCTTCCGCCTGAGACGGTAAACGTGCGCGTCCACGGTTCTGGTCTCGATCTCTACCTCATACCCCCACACCCGGCGGAGGAGGTCGGCCCTGCTCATCACCTGCCCAGGTTTGCTGGCCAGTAGCGCGAGGAGGTTGAACTCCGTCAAGGTCAGCTGCACCTCCTTGTCATCGTGGTACACCTGCCGGCGGCGCAGATCGATGCTGAGCCCAGGAAACTCAAATCTCTCCTTGACGGGCTCTCCCGGAATTGACTCGGAGCGGCGCAGATGGGCGCCGATGCGAGCCACCAGCTCCCGGACCTCAAACGGCTTGACCACATAGTCGTCAGCTCCGAGCTCCAGCCCCACCACGACGTCGATCGTGTCGCTCTTGGCGGTCAACATGATGATCGGGATCTTGTGTCCGTCCGCCCTCAACTTGCGGCACACGTCCAGGCCGGACATGCCTGGCAGGTTGATGTCGAGGAGCACCAGATCCGGTGCGCTGTGCTGGACCGCTTCCAGCCCCTCCGGCCCGCTGGTTGCCTCCAGCACGTTGTAGTGCTGGGGCTCGCAAGCGAGCCTGATTATGTCGCGCGTAGGTGCGTCATCCTCGACTGTGAGGATGGTCTTGTTCCCTCCACTCATACTCCCTGTGCCTCCAGGTATTCGGTCACCGTATTCAGGAAACTCTTCACCTCTATCGGTTTGGTGATGTAGCCCGAGCAGCCGGCATCTATCGCCTCCCGCTCATCGCCGAGCATAGCGCGGGCGCTGAGCGCGACGATGGGCGTCTTGGAGGTTCGCGGGTCCGCCTTGAGCAGCCGTGTCACCGTCAGGCCGTCGATGCCCGGCAGCTGTATGTCCATGAGAATGAGATCGTAGGGGTGGGCCTTGGCCTTCTGCAGGCCCTCCTGGCCGTCGGTCGCCGTGTCCACCCGGAAGCCGTGCCCGCGCAGGACCAGGGTGGACAGCTCCAGGCTGGAGGGGTTGTCCTCGATCACCAGGATCTTGTTGCGCATCTGGCCATCTGGGCGGAGTCCCCGCAGCGGCAGGGTCACCGTGAAGCTGGCGCCGCGGCCCAGCTGACTGTCGACCTTGATGGTCCCACCGTGCAGGCCGACCAAGCGCTTGACCAGGGCCAGGCCGAGGCCGGTGCCTTCGAACTGGCGGTCGGCAGCCGCCTGAACCTGAAAGAACTCACTGAAGATCTGGTCGTGGTGGTCGGGGTCGATGCCGATGCCGCTGTCCTTGATTTGCAGCACCAACTGCCCGGCCCGCGGCTTGGTGCGGGTCCTGATCACCGCCTGTCCCCCCTCGGGGGTGAACTTGATCGCGTTGGACAGGAGGTTGTAGAGAATCTGCTTGAACTTGCCCTTGTCAGCCCTCAGCAGAGTGGCTTCGTTGTCCAACTCGACCACCAGGTTGACCCCGGCCCGTTCTGACAGGGGCCGCACCACCGTCAGCACCTCCGCCAGGCAGGTGCCCACCTGGAACTCCTCGTACTGCAGCTCCAGCCGGCCAGCCTCGATCTTGCTGAGATCAAGGACGTCATTCACCAGGTTCAGGAGATGGCGTCCGCTGGAGTGGATGTTCTCCAGGCACTCCTGCTCCTGCTGGGGGCTCATCTTGCCGGCCAGATTGTCCTTGAGGATCTCGCTGAACCCGAGGATGGAGTTGAGGGGGGTGCGCAGCTCATGGCTCATGTTGGCCAGGAACTCACTCTTGAGGCGGCTGTTCTCCCGAATCTGGGCGTTGGCCACCTCGAGCTCGTGCTTCTGTAGCGCTATCTCCTGCAACTGCCGCTGGGCAGACGCGTGCAGGGCCGCGTTGTCAACGCTGATGGCGGCCTGATTGGCGATCACCCGGACCAGAGCCTGCTCCAGATCTGTGAAAGGCTTCACCGTCTTGCGGCCCAGGGTCAGCGCGCCCACCACCCTGTTTGGCGACTCCAGGGGCATCACCATGACGCTCTTTGGGGTTGTCCCGGAAGAGAGGGTCTTGAAGCGGGAATCGGTGGTTGCGTCGGCCACCCGAACCGCCTTGCGCTGGGCCACGGACCAGCCCACGATGCCCTCTCCAAGCCCGAACGATGCCACGCTGGCAACCTGCTCCGTGTAGGGGTATGTGACCATAGCCGTCAGGCGGGTCTCCTCCTCGTCCAGGAGGAAGACGGTCTCGGAGTCGCACTCCACCAATTGCGACAGGGCTCTCAGGGTGAAGTCGATGTTGACCTTAAGATCCAGGCTCGACGTGAACAGATTGCCAACCCGCTCCAGCAGGTCGACCATCGCCTTGTCGTCCATTGGCCTCGGATTATAGGTCTCCGCCGAGGCCGGAGCATCGCTCTGGCCCGCTGGCCTCTCGATCTTAGAACCCCTTGCTGCACCTGCGGAGCGCCTTCGCGGCGCTTTGTCGGCGCGGGGCGGTGTGGTCAGCAGCTCCAGCTTCCCGTGATCACGAAGGAGGCGCCGGTGCGGTTCATGAACCGGATGGCGAGTAGCCCTGTGGTGAGGTCCGAATTGAGGCGAAAGTCGCCTCCCACGCCAGCCCAGGTGGAGCTTGGTATCTCACCCGCCTCGGCCGGGGCGGCGTCACGCACCACCTCGGCGGTTGCCCAGTCGGTCTGAATGGGAAGGCTGGCCGGGGTGAAGCTCGGGTAGTACATCCCCGCTCCGTGATACTGCTTCACCAGCACATCCAGGACGTAGTGATGTCCGACCAGGGTGACGATCATCGCGAGGTTGAACCGACCAGCCGAGGACGAATTGAATGCCCCGCAGTTGGGAGCCCCAGGCATGAGATCCGCTGCTGGCACCGCAGCTGCGCTGACATGCCCTGTGAGGGCGCCGCTGACCGTGAGGTTCTGGTAGGTGTTCACCGCCGCAGCAGTCGTCGAGGCGTCATACGCGACGCCGGCGACCGCGCATCGCCAGGAGCCCTTGAG
>JAJYWM010000078.1 GCA_021791455.1 bacterium
TTCCGCCATCGCCTGGAGCGATGCACCCTGCGAGCGGTGGAGGAGGAGCTCCTTGACGAGCACAGAGCTCATGACCTTCCCGGCCGGGAGGCTCCGGAGCGGTACTGGCATTTCTTGGAGACCCGAGACTGCGGCCCCCTCCTGGAGGTAGTCCGGCACAACCAGCAGGATGTGGTCTCCTTACTGGCGGTCTTGCAGAGGCTCGGCCGGCACCTCGAGTGTGAGGGGCTGGCCCCGTCCGACTGGCTCAGCCTGGGCCGCTTCGTCGAGTCCCGGGGTGACCTGGCGGCCGCGCGCTCGGCGTACGAGCGAGCCGAGACTCTGGCACCGCCTCCCCAGGATCGCGCGGCCGTCCTGCGCCGGGCCAGGATGTTGAAGCGCGAGGGCAGAATCGATGAGGCCATCACGGCCTGGCGGTCAGCGTGGGAACGCTGGCGTGATCCCGAGGCGGCAGAGGCTCTGTGCATCGATCTGGAGCACCGCCTCCAAGACCAATCCGGGGCGCTGAAGCTCGCTAGGGAGGCTCTGCAACAGGCCTCCACGGGCTGGGACCAGCGCTTCGCCCGCCGCATTTGGCGGCTTTCGAGCAGGCTCGGAGAGAGTGCCGGTCCGGAGAGCAAAGAGCGGGCACTGAGGACCCTGATTGAGCCGGATCGGCCCTGGGCAACCTGGCTCCCCGGGGGAGAGTCGTACGAGGCGTGGCTAGCGCTGCACCGGGGGAGGGTGGATCGCCGCGCGGGGGCGACTCCCAGGGAGAAGGGGGTCAGCAGGGCCAGCTGAGGGTGGTCTGGGACCCCTGGGCCCGGGCACCAGCTCGTCTAGGAGGGGGTGGAAAGCCTCTTCTGCGGCCTGGCGTTGAAACAGGAGCTTTAGGCGGGTCAGTGGATCCGCCATGGCCGCTGCGACCTCCTTCTCAGCCACGACTCTGATCAAGCGCAGGTCCGAGATGGATGTGTCCGAGGCCGCCAGCAGCTCTCTAACCAGCGACATGGCCAGGAGGTCATGGCGGTTGAAATGGCGGGTCCTTCCCGGGCCCCTGGAGGGACGGACCACGCCGAGTTGTTCCCAGTAACGGAGCACCCTGGGGCTCACCCCGACCTGCTCGCTAGCCTCCGCGATTCTCCGATCACTCAGGTCGGGCTCGGTGCCTTCGGCCTTGGCTTTACTCTTGTGTGGCATGTATTAACTCCTATAGGACTACGACAATGAACTAGACTTAACATAAACATGATAAGTACAGCCGTCCTGTTGCTGCTCTTCGCCGTCACCTGCTGGGCGATTCTGAAGAGGCCGCTGGGGATCGACGGAGCGTGGTGGGCATTGTTCGCCGCCGTCGGCTCGCTGGCGTCTGGGCTGGTGACGCCAGACGGTGCCGGAGCGGCTGTGGGACAGACGGCCGATGTGCTGACGTTCTTCGGGGGCCTGCTGGTGATGGCCGCCGTGCTGCAGCGGGCGGGCGCGGTGGATTTGCTCATGGATCGGTTGGAGATATGGGCGGGCTTCAGCACCAGGAGACTGCTGGTCGGGATCCTGGCGCTGACCGCACTTGTGACGGCCGTGCTGTCCAACGACGCGGCTGCCCTCCTGCTGGCGCCCGCGGTCGTCTCCCGGGTACGTGCCCGGGGCCTGCCGCCGGCGCCCTTCTTGCTGGGGTTGGCCGTTGTTACCAATTCGGCATCGCTCCTGCTTCCCGTGAGCAATCCCGTGAACCTCCTCCTGCTGGATCGAGACCATCTCCAGTTTGCCCACTACCTCGTCATCGTGACGCCCGGCGCACTGGCTGGTCTTCTGCTCAGTGCGGCGGCGGTCGTTGCCTTGCTGTGGCGCCTACCTACTCGGAGCGCCCCGGCCACGCCGGGCCGTGACCTGTCGAACGGTCTCCTCGTGGCCCTCGCCGCCCTGGTGGCCGTACTGGCTGCGGCCGATGTGGTCCTGGTCGTCCTCGGGCAGCCCCTGGGGCCCCCGACGGCTCTGGCGGCACTCTTAGCTCTGGTGCTGCTCGGAAGGCGTCAGCCCGGCGCCGCCAGGGAAGCTCTGAAGCGCGCTCGCTGGACCCTCCTGCCCTTGGTTGTCGGGCTTGCGGTCCTCGCCTCTGGCCTGCAACAGGCCCACCTGCTGGGAGAGCTTCTCGCCCCGATTGCCGGTGCGCCATCGGGGCCAATGGCCCAGGCCCGGGTTGGAGCCTCCGCCGCCGTGCTTTCGGCCGCGATCAACAACCTGCCCACGGCCTTCCTGTTCGGGGCGGGCCTCACGGCCGCCCACCATCTCCACGCGTTCACGATTCCAGTCATAGTGGGTGCCGACCTCGGTCCCAACCTGGCCCCGGCGGGTTCCCTCTCCACCATCTTGGCATTCTCAGCTGGCGACCGCCCCCGTGAGAGGCCGTCGCTCCGTTCCTTCTTCAAGGTGGGCTGGATCGCGGGGCCGGTCGGAATGCTCGCGACACTGGTCGTGGCCGGGCTTGTGAGATGAGCCCTCGCTGGACCGTCATCACCGACCGGTGTCTGGGTGGCAGACGGGAACGAGACGACGGGCTCCGCATGGTGCCGCCGCCGATCGCCTGCCGGCAACGCGGTATGGGTACAGCCGTCGCGGGTTCGACGCTGCCGACTTGATACGGGATGTCGGTACGGTGGCGGACCGACGCCGAGGGCTGAGGCGCCCAGCCTGGTAGGTGGATGTTGGGTTATGGCGCTCCGGTCCGACCGACCGGGGGGAGGTAGGGAGTTATCCAATTGCAGACGAGCGGTCCGGGATGCCCTTTCGGGCGCGCGAGTGGCGTTGTGATGGGCCGGTCCCCCTGGGGGCCTGAGGTGCACCTCTCCGGACCGGGCGATTCCCATGGGGCGCTCGCAGCCATCCGGGTCACCGCTGATAAGGCGTCCGACGAGTTCCTGAACTTGATGGTCAATCTGGTCCAGCAAGCCCAGGGTTTGGGGCCGGAACGCCACCTTGCCGGAGTTGCCACCCTCGATCGGCAGGAACTGCGCGCGCTCGGGCGCCTGCGCTGGGGTTCGCCGCACCTTGGTGCGGGTTCGGGCAGGTGGGCCTGGGACTATGAACCTCGTAAATCCGGATTGCAGCGACTAGTCGCGCTGGGGCTGGTTGGTGCTCCCGATCCGTCGGCAGCGGCAACCGGGGGACTCGTGATAACCCGTGAGGGCCTGGCCTACCTGCGGCTGAGGCGCCAGGCTCAGTTGGCTCTTCTTGGGTCGTTGTTGCTGCCGATGAGCCAGTCCAGGCAGGAGGTGATGGCCGCCGCGATCGCCTGCCTGGCGGTGTCCACCACGGCAGCCCTGCCAATTTCCCTCGACATTCCGAGCGCCTCGAGCGGCCCATGACACGAGACCCCGTGATGATCGGCCGCCTGGCGGCGTCCCATCCCTGAGGAGCGGTTCAGCCCGTCTTCCACCAGGTCCGCCCCTGGCCCGGAGGCCCATCACGAGCTCGAGGGCGAGCAGCTGACCCCCCTCGCGTGCCCGCCAATCACGAGCCGTGGTGCCTGGGGTAGACACCTAACCTGCAGTGGCCGAACTTGGTTCACCAGGTGAGTGGTGACGGCATTCCGCCTCCGCACCATCACCTGGATCGCTCCCAGCTCGAACGCGGAATGCCCCGTCCCCATGCGGTGATTCGGTGGGCCGACGACCTGAGTCCATCGTGCGCTCAGGGGGTCGGTGCCGCTCCCAGGCTGGCGCCGGTCCCTTCCGAATCCGAAGAGGACGTGCGGACAAGGTCAATTTTCCTTCCCTTAACCGCCCAAGGTCAGCGACCGGGGGGTGGCTCGGCATGGGCCGTTGCTTTGGGTTGCGTCGGGGTTCAGCGCGGCAAGTCCCAGCGGATAGGGGCGCCAGGGATCAGCGTTGGGGCGCCAGGGAAACCCGATCCAATTCGTCTCGAATCACCCCATAGCACTCGCAGGACGTCTCCTCCAGGCCCGCACGGTCAAGTATCTCAACGTGCCCCCGGTGGTACCTAATCAGCCCGGCCTTCTGCAGGATGCCCGCGGAGAGAGTGACGGTGGCTCGTCGGGAGCCGAGCATCTGGGCAAGAAATTCCTGGGTGATGATGAAGCTGTCGGATCCGACCCGATCCTGACTCATCAGCAGCCATCGACTGAGCCTCTCCTCATTCGAGTGGAGACGGTTACAAGCGGCGGCTTGGGAGATTTGCCCGAACAGGGCCTGGACGTAGGCCTCGATGATCCTGGCCAAGCCGCCCCGCAACTTTACCTCGGCCAGGAATGCCTCGGTCCCCATCATCAGGCTCCGCCCTGGCACCTGGGAGATGGCCCGCACTGCGAGACTGCCACCCAGCACCGAGGGAACTCCGACCAAGCCCTCATTCCCAATGGTCGCCACCTCCACGATCGCGCCGTCTTCCAGCGGTGTGACCAGGGAAACCACTCCGTCGAGGGGAAAGTAGACGGCGTCTACCACCTGGCCCGGCTCGAAGAGAACGGTCTTCAAATTGAGAAACCGCGGGACCAATTTCGATGCGATGCGCTCGCGGTCGGAAGCCGGTAGCAGGGCCAGAAGCCGGTTCTCACCGGCTGTCCCGACGTCAAAATCGCCAATCGTCAACGCGTCGCTCCGTGTCAAGTTCTGACCGCTGCAGAGCAGCCTCCAGGTGCCCCAAGGAGCCGGCCGACCAAGTTTAAAGGCATTGTACCAGCCAGGTTCGACG
>JAJYWM010000196.1:0-313 GCA_021791455.1 bacterium
GCTGATGAGGATAGCCTCGCTCCTGCCCAGCGCGACCGAGATCTGCTTCAGCCTGGGGCTGGGGCAGAGCCTGGTGGGGGTCACCCACGAGTGCGACTTCCCGCCGCAGGCCGAGTACAAGCCGCGCCTGACCGAGAGCGAGCTCGACCACCAGGGCCGATCGCCGGGTGACATCGACCGCCACGTCAGGCAGGCCCTGCACCAGGGCAGCAGCCTCTACCGGCTGGACCAGGAGGCGCTGAGCCGGGCCCACCCTGACCTGATCCTGACCCAGGAGCTGTGCGAGGTCTGCGCCGTCGCCTACCCCCAGGTG
>JAJYWM010000196.1:323-4658 GCA_021791455.1 bacterium
TGCTGCCCGGTCGCCCGGCGGTGCTGTCGCTGGAGCCCAACACGCTCGCGGACGTGATGCGCACCATCCTGGATGTGGGCGAGGCCACCGGCACCAAGGAGCGCGCTCAGGAGCTGGTGCGCAGCCTCTGGGCGCGGGTGGACGCGGTGCGGGGCGCCGTCGCCGGGCGGAAGCGGCCGCGGGTGGTCTGCCTGGAGTGGCTCGACCCGCTGATGGTCGCCGGCCACTGGGTTCCCGACCAGGTCGATGTGGCGGGGGGGATCGACGCCCTCGGCAGCTCCGGTGCCCGCTCCCGCGAGGTCTCGTGGGATGAGGTGCGCGCGGCCGCGCCCGAGGTGCTGCTGGTCATGCCCTGCGGGTTCCGGCTGGAGGAGACCTGCGAGCAGGCGGCGGAGCTGACTTCGCGGCCCGGTTATCGCTCGATGCCGGCGGTCGCCGCCGGCCGGGTCTTCGCGGTCGATGGCTCCTGGTACTACAACCGCCCCGGTCCCCGCGTCATCGATGGGATCGAGATCCTGGCCAGGATCTTCCACCCCGACGGCTGGAAGGGGCCGGTGCCTCAGGGGTTTCGCCAGCTGGATCTGAGCTGAGGCCCGTCGCCGCTCCGGCCGGCAGGCCGTGGCATGACTCAGGCGCCCGGTTCAGCAGGGAGCCAAGAGCCCCTCGAGCAGCGCCGGACCGAGCGCCATCCAGGCGTCGCCGTAGTAGGTCGGATACTGCAGCGCCTCCGACTGCGCCTGGCTGAGCAGCTGGTTGGCAGCCCCGCTGTCCCCGGCCGCGAACGCCGCGGCGGCCGCCGCCAGGTAGGGGAGAGGGTTGGTGTCGGCGTTGATCACGCCGCCGGTGGGGGTGAGCGCGATGGCGGAGTCCTCGCTCCCGCCCCGGGCGAAGTAGTTCTGCCACCAGCTGGCGGCCAGCGGGCGGGCTCTCGGGGCGCAGGATGCGGTCAAGAACACCGGGATCCGCGCGGCGTCCAGCCCGTACTGGACCGGCGCTCCGCCCCCGGGGTTGGCGATCGCCACGATGCTGGAGCCCTGGAGCTCCGCCCAGTCGGTGGGCAGCAGCGAGCCATTCTGGCTCAGCTCCGTAATCAGGGAGATCGCCTGGGCCGCACCTTCCGCCCAGCTCTGGTTGCCGGTGTACCGGGCCAGCGCCAGGTACACCCCCGGCATCCAGTAGGACGGATCCAGCGTGGTCGGCGGCCCGTTGGCCCACGGCCCGGCCGTCGGCAGGGGAGCGCCCAGGGGGCCGGTGACAGCTTCTCTCTGCAGCACGGCCGTGGCCATCGCCAGGCCGGCCGCGTGGAGCGCGGGCGCGTAGGCACCCTGGTAGCGGAGCAGGGCATAGGCGGCGAGGGTGTCGGCGTCGGTGGCTGACTCTTGGGAGAGCAGGGACCCATCGGCGTTGGCGTGGTAGGCCAGCAACCCGTCGGGTAGCAGCAGGTGACTCTTGGTCCAACTCCAGATTTCAAGAGCCACGGCCGGCCTGCCGGCCAGTTCGGCGATGAGCATCCCATACGCCTGCCCCTCGCTGACCACGTCCCCGCCCTGGTCGTAACGGATGACGGCGCCGTCGGGCGCGACGTACGCTTGCAGGAAATGGCTGGCGGCCGCGGTCGCGGCCTGTTGCCAGGTGACCGCGCCCAGCGCCCGATACCAGTAGGTGTACTGACCACCAGAGGTGGGATTTACGGGCAGGAAATATCCGCTGGCATCGATGATTGCCGCCGCCGACCCAGAGGCGTTGTAGAGCGCGAGCTGGCCCGTCGCTCCCAGCTCAGCGAGGTCCGCGTTGGCCACGGTCTGCCCGGGCGCCCAGTTGAGGTCCGAGGTCACCGGCATGCCCGGCGCCGGTGTCACGGTGAAGAAGCCCGGGGTGGTGGTGTCGGTGGCGGTGAGGTTGAGGACGACGGCGCTGGCCAGGGCGGCGATTCCGTCGACTCCTCCCAGCTGGACCCTCAGCGTCTCCTGGGGTGACAACGCCCCTCCCCCGGTGCGCGTGTCGAGGAGCCGCCGCGGGGACAGCGGGTAGTAGAGGCCGGCCCGGGGTCCCCCCATGGAGGTCGTGAAGTAGCCGGTCACATCCACGATGACGTCGGTCGTGCCGCTGTGATTGAGCAGAGCCACCGCGCCGCCCTTTCCCAGGGTGACGATAACCCGGTTGGCCACGGTGTCGCCGCGAGCCCAGTTCAAGGCCGAGGTCCCGGGCCAGACAGCACCGCTCGGGTAGGCGGCGAGATAGCTGGTTGCGCTGGTGTCCGTGGCCGTCACCTCGAGCACCGCGGCGACCGCGCCCGCAGGAACACCTCCCTCCCCCGCCACCTGCACCTGGAGGTCACCCTGGGGACCGAGCGAGGTGCCCTGCCCAGGATAGCCGCTGTTGGGCCTGGTGTCGGCGATTCGGCGCGGAGTCAGAGGTTCGAAGTAGGTGCCGGCCGGCCCAGGCGGGGCGAAGTAGCCCTCGAGGTCGACCGTGAGCTCCAGGCTGCCGGCGGCGTTGTGGAAGCTCACGGAGCCGCCCTGGCCGACGGCCGCCACGGCGAGGTTGGTGACGGTTGCACCACCCGGCCAGTTGAGGTTCGAGGTGGTCGGCGCTGCGGCCCCGGTGGGATAGACCGTGAGGAAGCTCGCCGCCGTGGTGTCGGTCGCGGTCACGTTGATGGCGACCGCGGTGGCGTCGGAGGGAACCGGGAACGTCCCCGCCACCTGCAGACGACGGGTGCCGTCGGCGGCGAGGGGGCCGCCTTCCAAGCGAGTGTCCAGCAGGCGGACCGGAGCGGTGGCGAAGTACTCGCTGCCGGTGGTGGCGGCCAGCACCGCCGACCGGATGTGGACCAGCCCCGGCCCCAGCGCCGCCCCCAGCCCGAGGCACAGCACCAAGGCGAGGGCCGGACGCCGCCTACGTGTCATTCCCATACTTCACCACCGGGACGGGCGGACCGTGGGCCCCGCGACGATCCTGCGACAGGGTCGCCCGCCCGGCCCGGGAGGAACGCGCTACCGAGCCCGCTCAACCGCGGTTGCTGCTCCTAGGCCACCGCTCGGCTGAAGGCTCGCGCCGCCCCCACCACCGCCAGCAGCGCCAGCCCGGCGACGATCACGATCCCTTCCAAGACGGTCAGGTTGGCGAGATGCCCGAGGAAGATGGAGCGGGCGGCGCTGACGGCGTGGGAGAGGGGGTTGAGAGTCGAGATCGTCTGCAGCCACTGTGGCGCCAGCGACATTGGCAGGAGGACGCCCGACAGCAAGAGCAGGGGCAAAGCCGCGGTGAAGATGATGGGCGCGAAGGAGTTCTCGTCCTTCAAGACCAGCGCCAGCCAGTAGGAGATGGAGGCGAAGAGAAGCCCCACCAAGCCGATCAGGGCGAGCATGATCAGCATCCCCAGCGGCTTGATGCTGAGCCCGAAGGGCAGCCCGATCGCAACCAGGATCAGGGACTGGACCAGCAGGGTGAGGGTGTCCCGCAGCGCCCGTCCCAACAGCAGGGCCAGGCGGCTGACGGGGGTCACTCGCAGCCGCTCCACCACCCCGCCCCGCAGCTCGGAGATGAGGCTGAATCCGACCCCTGAGGCCCCGAAGATCCCGAGCTGGACCAGCAGCCCCGGGACGAACACGTTGTACGCGCCGCCCGGCGGGAAGCCGGGCAGGTGGACGATGGACTTCAACAGCGGCGCGAAGAGCAGCAGATAGAGGGCGGGCTGCACCACTCCCACCGCCACCCAAGCGGGGTTGTGGATGAACAAGGAGAAGTAGCGCTGGAAGACCAGCCAGGTGTCGCGCAGCAGTTTCACTAAGTGGTCCTCCTTGTCGCGGCGACGGTCATGCCGCGCCCTCCGACTCCCGCAGCGAGCGTCCGGTCTGGCGTAGGAACACGTCGTCGAGGCTCGGGCGGCTCATGGCCAGGGTGCTGAGGGTCATCCCCGCTCCATCCAGCAGCCGCAGCAGGTCCGGGGCGGCCGTTTCGCCCCGGTCCACGTAGAGCCTCACGAGGTCGCCGTCGACCGTCGCCTCGCGGACGAACGGCTGGCTCTGGAGCAGCTTCAGCACCGCCTCGCCGGCTCCCACCACCCCCACGGTGACCACGTCCCCGGCCACGGCGCGCTTCAGCTGGTCAGGGGTGCCCTCGACCACGATCCGGCCGTGGTCGATGATCGCCAGTCGGTCGCAGAGCGCGTCGGCCTCCTCCAGGTAATGGGTGGTGAGGAAGACGGTGGTGCCGTGGTCGCGCAGCTTGCGCACCTCCTCCCACATGCGGGCGCGGCTCTGGGGATCCAGGCCGGTCGTGGGCTCGTCCAGAAACAGGAGCTGGGGCTGGTGCACCAGCCCCAGCCCCATG
>JAJYWM010000056.1 GCA_021791455.1 bacterium
GCCTCACACCACAGGCATTGTGGCGAACTTGTCACAGCCGTGCGCCGAATTGCCCATGGTGGGAACATCGCATACCAGAAGGACTAAACTTCGGGCTGGTCCGCTGGAGGGGACGAACGGGAGTGTGTAGGGTTGACCGACAACTGGCGGTTGGCTTCCGCTGAGGGCAGTGGTTTATCTACGCGTGGTGTAGGTGGGGTGCCAAATGAAGCTGAATAGCGTTCCGCTCCCCAGCTGCGGGGACACGCGGTGAGTTCCGCGCCAAGGGCCGAGGTGCGTGGCGCTGCCCCATCGACTGTAGGCCGGGATGCTAAGCGTGACGCTGGCATGATCGCTACAGAGCAGGTGCGTCAAGCGCCCACGCCCGCAAGCGCCTCCAGTCGGTTGCCGGTATATCTCGTGGTGGGCGCTGTTTCGGGCATGGCGGTTTTCGTTGCCAGCATATGGGTCCGACCACCATTCCAGTGGGGGACTCTGGCACTTCTGGTGGGATTCGTGACCCTCCTCGAAGCGCGTGGAACCGTACCAATGCGCGTTGGCAGGTTCGACTTTCAATTCAGCGCGAAAGCATATGCCAGCATTGGGGCTGTGTACTTGGTCGGATTATCGGCCGGCCTCGCCTCCGTCGTGGCCGCGTTCGCTACCAATGTATGGGTGAAGCGCGGCGTCTCGGCCAAAACTGTATTCAATTCAGCGATGGGTCTGCTTGTTTACGGTGCCGCATACGGAGTCTTCGATGCTATCCGGCGGGCGACGGAAGGATCCGCCTGGCTCCTCGTGGTCGCTGGCGTGGCTGGCGGATTGGCAGCATGGATGGTCAATTACACTCTGCTTGGGTGCGTTCTAGCGGCCGAACAAGGCCGGCTCCGATTTAAGATCCGGGCCTACGGACGTCAATTTTTGACTCTGCTGCCGTATTACGGAGGCTATGGCCTGACCGGGGCTGGCGTGCTCGCTGCTAGCTACCGGTTCGGGCCAGTCGCGGCACTGGTCACCCTTACGGCTCCTGTTGCGATTGTGCAGACCGCGACGAACCGCTGGATCCGCGAGCAGCACGCGCGCGTGCGAGAGGCTCAGAGCGGGTTCAATGCGACTCTAATCAGCCTCTCCAAGGCGATTGACCTGCGGGACAAGGACACGGAGGGTCACTGTCGGAGAGTCGTGGACTACTCGCTGTTGATGGGCCGAGCGCTCAAATTTAGCGATGAGGAGTTAACGAGGCTATGCCACGGGGCACTGTTACATGACATTGGGAAAATTGGCGTTTCGGACACCATTCTGCACAAGCCTGGTCCTCTAACTGACGAGGAGTGGGCCATTATGCGCACCCATCCCGAACTCGGCTTTCTGATGGTCGCAGACGTTAAGCAGCTTGAGAAGGCGAGAGAAATCATCCTAAATCATCATGAGCGGTACGACGGCCGCGGGTATCCGAACGGGGTCCGGGGTGAGGCAATCCCACTCGGAGCACGGTTGTTCACCATTGCGGACTCGTTCGACGCTATGATCTCGGATCGGCCGTATCGCAAAGGCATGAGCATCGCCGAGGCCCGCGCCGAAGTACGTCGCTGCTCTGGAACCCAATTTGATCCGATCTGCGTAGCCGCCTTCGAGCAGATCTCGGACGACCAGTTAGAGGCCATAGCACAAGAAAGAGAGCACCCCACTGAGGAGATGCTCTCTTTCTGAACACCGCTCGCGGATAAGATCCGCTAGCGGACTTCTACCACTCAGCGAGATCCCAGGTGCCCATTTGTAATCCTCTCCTTCGACGAGCTGCTGCGTCCCTAGCCAAAACTCCGCGGCGTGAGAACCCTTCGATGACAGGATAGTGACAGGAACGTCAGTTGTGACTGGCCGCTGAAGGTGAAGTGACGAAAACGTAACATCTTGGGGGTGCTGGCGATGTTCAGCTTCCGCACGGCTCTGTGGGCCGGGGCTGGCCAGCGCAATCCCGCTAGACTTCGCCGACGGGCCGGTCTGACAGAACCAGGGAAGAGCAAGGGAGGGAGTCTTGAGCGGTCTCGGGACCTCCCGCTGGGCTCCTCTAGGCGTCCCGGGCTTTCGTACCTTATGGCTGGCCGGGGTCTTGTCCTGGTACGGGGACTATCTCACGGTGCCAGCTCTGCTCGTCATCGGCTATCGGATCGGTGGGGTGGTGGCCGTCGGGCTGATCGTCTTTTCGCAAACCATTCCTCTTCTCGTGCTATTGCCTTACGGGGGGCACTTAGGCGACCGGGGAGACCGGCGACGCCGCCTTGTGGCCCTTGACCTAGTGCGAGCCGCGTTGGCTGCGCTCATCATCGTGGGCGCTCAGGCTGACATCTTGGCCATCGTCGTGGCCGGCGTTGCGGCAAGTAGGACGGCTAGCTCCCTCTACGATCCTGGGCGGCGACGTCTGGTCCCCGTATTGCTCCCGTCGAGATGGGTTGGGGCCGGTGGCAGCCTTCTGTCGGTGAGTTCCGAGACATCGATCCTCGTTGCCCCTGCCCTGGGAGTGATCTTGCTTCTGTTTCTCCTGCCCCAGGACCTGATCGCCTTGGACGGATGCACGTTCCTAGTGTCGGCCGCACTCTTAGCGAGGGTAGGAGCGCAACCGTCGGTGTGGCGCGCTAGGCAGAGCGCCGTGGCTGGGTGGCAGTCGATCAGGCGGGGCTTCGATCTGCTCCTGCTGGACAACACCATCGGTCTGTTCGTGATCCAGGCCGGGCTCGGCGCGCTTCTGGCGGCGGTCATCACCGTGTACTTCGTGCCCCTGGTCCACCACGGGCTTCACCTTGGAACCGACCAGGTCGGAGTGATGTACGTGATCGTGGGAGCGGCGTCTGTCATCGGCAGTGCGCTGGCCCTGCACCGCCCGCAGGTTGGACGCGCAAGCCTAGTTGTGGTCGGATACCTCCACCTGGTGGCGGCGCTGTTCGTGGGCCTCATGCTCGGGCCGGTGGGGGTGGTGCTGGCGCTCGCGGTCTTCGCGGGGACCGGGGCTCTTCAGGAGGTTTGGGGACTCAACCGGTTGCAGACCACCACCCCGCGGGACGGGATCGGCCAGGCCTTTGGGGCCGCGCTCTGGTTTCAGTACACGGGCAGAGCGCTGGGCGCCATCGTCGGCGGCTGGGGCGCGACCCATCTTCCCCAGGGGGAGTTCTTCGGGCTGCTGGTGGTGGCCACGGTCGCGGTCTGCATCGTGATGAGCGTCTCCCGCGCCTCCCTGTGGCGGCGGCGGACGGTCAACTGGCCCCCCGGCGGCCCACCACTGCCTCTGGAGCCGTAGAATCCTCTTCACGGATCAGCTACACAATCAAGTTGTCAATCCACCCTCCGTCCACCGGCGGGAGCGCCGCCACCCCAGTGGAAGTACTTAAGGTCTCCGCCACCTCCCAGCCGGTGAAGGTAGCAGGAGCGATTGCGGGCGTGGTCAGGACTGAGCACAAAGTGGAGATTCAGGCGATTGGAGCCGGGGCGATCAACCAGGCGATCAAGGCGATCGCGATCTCGCGAGGCTACGTCGCGGCCGGCGGGCTCGACCTCATCTGTGTGCCCTCGTTCATGGACATCTCCATCGACGGCGAGGAGCGGACCGGGATCCGGCTGATGGTGGAGGTCCGCTGACGGTCTCGGTCAGGCCTGGCAATCGGTTCCTGCCCCTGCCGATGGTGGAGGCTTCGCCGCACCGCGAGCCCATGGTGGTGAGCGGGGAGCAGGCCCCCAGGGTGCACATCTGGCAGATCGGGTGCCAGATGAACACGGCCGACGCCGACTCCCTGAGCGAGCAGTTCGCCGAGATTGGCCTCAAGCCGGGCGGCGCTCTGGATGACTCCGACCTGGCGGTCCTGATCACCTGCGCGGTGCGCCAGCACGCCGAGGACAAGGCGATGGCCAAGCTCGGGGAGCTCAAGGCCTGGAAGCAGGCTCGGCCGGGTCGCGCGATCGCCCTGACCGGCTGCATGGTGGGCGAGCACGGCGGCCAGCTGCTCAAGCGGTTCCGTCATCTGGACTACGTCTTCGACATGCGCGAGCCCGACGGGTTCCTGGCCCGGGTCCGGGATCTCTACCAGGGCGCTCTACAGGGGCCGGTCCCCCTGCCCGCCTCGGATCGCTTGTGCGCCTACCTGCCGGTGATTCTCGGCTGCAACGAGATGTGCACCTACTGCATCGTGCCTTTCGTCAGGGGCCGGGAGTTGAGCCGGGCGGCGGATGAGATCACGGCGGATGCGCAGCGATTGGTCGAGCGGGGGGTGAAGGAGATCACACTGCTCGGCCAGAATGTGAACTCGTACCGCGATCCCGTGGCCGGCTTCGGGCTGCCCGAGCTCATGCGCCGGGTCGACTCGGTCCCGGGCCTCAAGCGCATGCGCTTTTTGACCTCGCATCCGCGCAATGCCTCACCTGATCTCTTCGCCGCCATGGCGGATCTGGAGACCGCCTGCGAGCAACTGCACCTGCCCGTGCAGTCGGGAAGCGACTCCTGCCTGCGTCGGATGAAGCGCGAGTACAGCGTCGCGGAGTATCTGCGGATCCTGGAGCGCGCCCGTGCCCGGGTGCCTGGCGTCGCGCTTACCACCGACATCATCGTGGGCTTCTGCGGAGAGACCGAGGCCGAGTTCGAGGCGACATATCGGATGCTGGAGATGGTCGAGTTCGACACGGTC
>JAJYWM010000095.1 GCA_021791455.1 bacterium
TATCCACTCCTTCAGGTCTGACGGCTATGCCACCAGCCTGTCCTGGACAGGGGATCGCTATCTGGCTATCCAACTGGTCCCTCGGGGTCGTGCGCGCGGGGCCGGTGGTGTGCGGCTGCTGGACACCCGGTCGAGCGCCGAGACGGTGCTCCACGCGTCGCGCCTGATCGTCAGCTACGAGCGCTCACCCGGAGAGGGCACCACCGGCATTTTCAACCCGGTCATCACCCCCAACGGCTCGATGATCCTGACTGCCGTGTGGACGGGCTTCCTGGTGGCTGGGCTGGCGGAGTTCAGCAGTAGAACGGGGCGGCTCGAAGCGGTTCTCATTCCTCCAACGCATATGCCCGGCCACGGCACGCCGTGCCAGGTCTTGTGGACGAATCTCTCCGGAAGCGACCTGATCGCCGATTGTGGCGTTACGGAGGTTGGCCATCGCGGACGCCTGATGCCAGTCCGCCTGTTCATTCCCGATACCTCAGGCGTGGTCGTCGGGATAGTGTGGTAGAGGCAGGGCTGACCGGCTCGCGCGAGCGCCAAGCGACGGCATCCGCGCGCTCCCGGCAATCTGTCGGCTCTTCGGGGTGCGCCCGGCGTGGACCGTCCACAAGGCCGCCGCTTCCCAGCAGATCGGACGGAAACCCAACGGGTGTCCCTTCCGCGCCTGAACAACAGGCGGTGGGGTGGCTGCCCGGGTCTTGGCCCTCGGAGGTGGCCCACTGCTGAGTGGCGGCCATCTCCGACGAACGCTGGGCGCAAACCGAACGCCCTGGCCAGACGGGCGCGCCCGAGCGGCGGGCGGGACACCGGCGGGGAGGGACACGGGGGCGTGCGCTGGCGACAGCGCCTCCGGCGAGGGGGCCTGGCGCGAGGAATGAATCCAGGACGAGGTAAGTGGGCGCGCTCGATTGCCTGATATGCTCGCCACCCACATGAAGGGGAGCGCTCCCGATGAGGGGCGGTTTGATCTGGTCGTGCTCGGCGGCGGTCCGGCCGGGGAGAAGGGGGCGGCCCAGGCCGCCTACCACGGGCATAGCGTGGCGGTGGTCGAGCGTCGCACCCGACCGCTCGAGGCCGCCAGCGTTGTCGTGGGGGGCGTCCCGGTCAAGGCGCTCCGGGACACCGCCATATACCTTTCGGGGTGGGCCCGTCGCGAGACCTATGGAATTGCGATCCGGCTCTCTCCGGAACTCGCCATGGACCGACTTCGGAGTCGGACCCTCGACGTCATGTCCAGCATGGCCACCATGCGGCGGGAGAACCTCCTGCGCCACCAGGTGACGGTGATTCCTGGTGAGGGCCGGCTCGGGCCCGACCGAACCGTGATAGTCCGAGATGACGACGGCCGGGAGCGGACTCTTCGAGCCGGAGTGATCCTGATCGCCACCGGGTCACACCCGCTGCACCCACCGGGTGTGCCGTTCGAGGACCCGGACGTCCATGATTCCGAGACTGTGCTGGCCATGGACCGGCTGCCCTCGGAAATGATGGTGGTCGGTGGCGGCCCGGTGGGCTCGGAGTATGCCTCGATCTTCGCCGCCCTAGGTGTTCACGTGACCCTGGTGGACCGAGGGCAGCGTCTGCTTCCCATGCTGGACGCCGAGGTTTCAGCGGGGCTAACTGGGATCCTGAGCAGCACCGGGGTGAAGTTCATGTTCGGTGCCCAGGTGGATTCGGTGGCGAGGGACCGTCGGGGGCTGCGGGTGGTGGTTAACGGGGTTCCTGTCCGTCCCGATGTGGTGGTCCACGCCGTCGGGAGGGTCGGCAACGTGGAAGGGCTCGGCCTGGCGGAGATGGGGGTGGAATCCGACGCTAGGGGGCGCATCGTCGTAGACAGCGACTTTCAGACGACAGCGTCCGGCATCTTTGCCGCCGGCGACATCGTCGGTCCCCCGGGACTGGCGTCGGTGGGCATGGAGCAGGCTCGGGTGGCCATGTGCCGCGCCTTCCACATCCACTTCAAGGACGCCGTCGACCCCGTTGTCCCCGCGGGGATCTACACCCTTCCCGAGGTCTCGATGATCGGACTGACGGAAGAAGCTGCGGTGGCATCCGGGGAGGAAGTGGTGACCGGTCGGGCGCTCTTCGAGGACAACGCCCGCGCCAGGATCGCGGGTTCCAGCGAGGGGCTGGTCAAGCTGGTGTTCCGCGCCTCCGACCGCCGGCTCCTGGGAGCCCACATCTTGGGCGAGGAGGCGACCGAGCTGATCCATGTGGCTCAGGCCGTGCTTCACGCGGGCGGGATGATCGACGAGTTCATTGACACCACCTTCAACTTCCCGAGCCGGGCGGACGCCTACAAGTACGCCGCATACGACGGGCTCCGAGGGCTGGATCTACTTCGCGAGTCCAGGCCCGCCCCGTGACACCAGCTGCCCGCCAGGTGCCTGAAGGGGCAGCGGAGCCATCAAACGCGGGACAGGTCGGGCATCCCTCGATGGGAACGTCCGCACCCAGCCCGCTCGAGCGTCCCCGGGGTCGCACCTGCCAGCGGCAGCCTGGGTCGAGAAAGTCGACCCAGGGCAGCGTCTAGATGCACCCGCATAAGTGACGTCATAATGCCTCCCACAACTCGGCTGCCGATGTGCTCCATCTCACCGACGCGTGGGGGACGGAGGGCAAACTTTGGTCGACCCAGAGCGCATCGAGTTCCTGTCGGCGGTTCTGATCCTGTCCCCCGACCCAGAACGCCTGGCGGCGTTCTACCGGGACAAGCTGGGGATCCCTCTGATCGCCGAGGAGCATGGTTCCGGGGCCCACTGGGGCTGCGAGCTGGGAGACATCCACTTTGCAATCCATCCCGGGGACCCAGGGAGGGGCACGGCTCAGTCCGCTTCGCCCTGTGGGTCTTTGACCTGGCCACCTACGTGGCAGGGCTGCAGCGGAAGGGAATCGAGTGCCTGTATCCGATCGAGAGATTGGGCGAGAGCTCGTGGGTCACCGCGGTACGCGACCCAGATGGCAACGAGGTGGAGCTGACCCAGATGAGCGGTGCGTGGATTCAGCACCTCGCCGAACGCTGCGGGGCCGGGGCGGACGTGACCGCCCGCATGTCGGCACGTTCGTGAGCCCAAAGAGCGGCGGACCTTCTTGGAGCACACACCACCACCCGCGGCACCCAGTCGGTGCCTGATAGGGCTCAAGGGTGGCGATGAGTGGACCTCTGGCGGCCATTGCACCGGCTCGCCCACTCGGGGTAACTGACCGGCGACAAGCGTGATGCGTCCTGTCTTGCGCGGGCGGACGTGAAGCCCGGGGTCCTATCTTGGGTGCTGGATGCCAGCGGCCACGCCCAGATCGGCCACTCTCGAGTGCCCACTCTCCGGGCGGCGACCGGTGGCCGCGTTCCAAGGGGACTGACCTACGTCGCTCCTGCGCGGAGCGTGGAGGTGATGAACTCGGCCTTGGCCGCGGAGTACGCCTCCCGGTCATGGGCGTGCCTCCTCGCCAGGTCGAGCTTGAGCTCGGCGTACCGCTGCAGCAGCAAGGGGTCCGCCCGCAGGATGTCGCGGAAGGCCCGCTGCTCTGCCCAGCGGCGGCTGTCTGGGGTCAGCAGATGGAGGTGAGCGATTCGGACGTCATCCACCACGTGGACGAGGAAGCGCCGCCAGGGTCGGGCGTCGAGATCCGGCGGGACCAGGTGCCAGCCCTCCCCCAGGGAGTCGGCGGCGGCTGGCGCGCAGTCGAGGCTGACCACCGCCGCCTGCAGGTCGATGATCGGTTTGGCTGGAAGTCCGGGTACGGCGGTCGAGCCCACGTGCTCTACCGGAGCCAGGAGCCAGCGTGAGAGGGCCGTGTCCAGCTCGCGGCCCAGTTGTTCGCCGAGCCGCAACCAGCCCGGGTCCGCCGGGCGGATCTCGACCGCCTCGCTCGCCCACCTGGGCCAGTCAGCCACGCCGGCCATGATCCCATGGACAGATCGAGACGGCGGTCGACCCTGGCATGAGAGAGTCGCCGCGGACGATTTAGAGGCCGGGCAACGCCCGCTGGGCCGAGCGAGCCGACAGCGGTCCGGCTCCTGTCGAGGTGCGCACATCCGGCCGGGTCGGCCCGGACGGCAAACCACGGGTCCTTGGTGTTCCGTTCGGCTTGGGGCGGATCGGCTGAGAGCGTCCGCGCGGATGCGCCCAAGCCAAAAGTCCGGCGCGTCGGCCACGAGCACCAGTTGGGCCGGGCCGACCGGGTACTTTGAGGCGCTGGAGATCGCAGCTCAGATTCCCCGGCTCCGAGGGCGGGCGGAGGTCGTTCCGCAGAGCACCTCCCCACCCGGAAACTTGTGGGCCTCCTCCCTGCCCTGGCCGTCGCCCACCTGATCCGCGCCGCGGTGCTCGCTGAGTGAGAAGACACCCCGGTACGGAGCCGGGGCTCAGGTGAGCGGCACGGGCCCTGCTATGCTGAGTGGGCATTCGCAATTTGGCGATGCGGCCTCTTGGTGATACCTCGCCCCGCTGACTCAGCGGCGTCCTCGAGAAGCGTGCTTACAGCGAAGTCGGCGAGGGCGCATTGGGGCCATGGGCCCGGGAACACCCACATGAATCCATTCGAACAGCTGGGAGTGCGCGCGCGCACTCTGGAGAACCTGCGGCGCCAGGGCCTGGACACCCCGACCCCGGTGCAGACGGAAGCGCTACCCCTCCT
>JAJYWM010000379.1 GCA_021791455.1 bacterium
CCATTTTCCAAGTCAGCGAGGCACTTCTCCTACCTGCCCCCAACCCTCCTACCCGACGCTATCCACTCCTTCAGGTCAGACAGCAAGAATCCTCGTCCGTTGGCGATCGGGTCGCCGCTTGACCCAACATGCCGGCCCGGGAGAGACGGCGGCGTCCGGAAGACGTCAGGATCCCTTCCCGCCTCCCATGGCCGCCACCACCCGCTCCGCCGCCGAGCGCAGTTCTTCATCGGAGACGTTCGGCAAGGCGTCCTCCCACAGGGGGAGCATCATCCCCTGGGCGTCGAGCATCCCCAATGGACGCGGAATCAGCCAGACATGGAAGTGGGCAGCGCCATCTCCCCACCGGTACAGATGCACCCGGGCAATGCCTCCCAGGGAGAGGATCCCCCTCTCGACCCGTGCAACCACATGTCCGAAGTCGGAAGCCGCCTCCGGGGAGAGGTCCGAGAAGGAGTCCACATGCTCCTTGCTGGCCAGCCAGACCGCCCCGGGCAGGCTTCCTCCGACAGGCGGATGAAGGGTGAAATGCTCATCGGCCCAGAGCGGCGCAGTAGCGAAGTTCCCGCAGATGCCGCAGGGCTCGCCACCGGGCTCGCCGCGCCTGGGGGGTTCGGGGATCACCGCCGGGCTGAGGGGGATCGTCTTGACCGGTCCCTCATAGGGAAGCTTCATATCAGTCCTCCGGCCCGCCTCGGGGCGGGTGCGAACATGTTCCAGTACTCTTCGCGCCGCTTCGCCTCGGCCGCTGGGGTGGTTTGTGGGCCGCGAACGTCAGGACCTCATCAATGACCAGGGTGATGCGCTCGAAGCCAATCCCCTGCAGAAGGGCCAGCAGCACCACCGGTTCGATCGGGTTGTAAGTGTCCTTGGCGTGGAAGGCGTGCAACCCGGAACTCGGGAGGCTGTCGGAGCCGACCAGGACTCCCCCAGGCCGCAATACCCGATGGGCCTCGGCGAGGATCGCGCGCTGCTCGCTGAGAGTGGCCACGTGATGAAGCATGGTGAAGGCGCCGACGGAGTCGAACGAGCGGTCCGAGTACTCCAGGGAGGCGCCATCCCCGAGTGACACATTCACGTTGGTGCCTTGAAGGCGATCGGCCAGGCGGCGGGCCAGGACCGGGTCGACCTCCACGGCCTCGAGCCGATCGACGTGGAGACGAAGCCAGTCCGTGGCTGCCCCGGGACCCGGGCCGATCTCGAGCATTTCCCCGCCAAGATCCTCTCCTCGGACCGCGAGCGGTAGGACGGACCGCTGCATGTACCGCGCCCACTCGGGGCTCGGGCAGAGGCGCTCATGGTTTCGGTTCACGAACCGCAGCGTAGGTCCCGGCGCCGCTCCCGCCAACGCCGTAAGCTGCCAACTTGTGTCGCTGGACGGACAAGGCGCGCTACTGGGCACAGCGGACGGTCCAGGGGTTGAGGTCTGCACCTTCCAGATGCCTCAGGGGCTCGTCTTCGATTGGCATACCCACGAGGACCACCAGCTAGCCTGGGCGCACCACGGTGTGCTGGTGGTCCGGGTCGAGGACGCCGCCTGGATCCTGCCCCCGACGAGAGCGCTGTTCATTCCGGCGGGGGTGCGCCACCAGACCCTGTCCGAGGGGGCGGCCACCATGCTCTCCTGCTACCTGAGTCCGGAGCGAAGCAGGGTCCGGTGGACCAGCTGCACCCCAGTGATCGCGCGTCCGCTCCTCTCCGAACTGGTGGGGTACCTGGCGGACCGAGGCTTGGCTCCCGACCGACGATTGCGCGCCGAGGCGATGCTTCCGGACCTCCTGGAGCCGACCTCCGCGACGGCCATCCAGGTGGCTATGCCGGCCGATGCGAGGGCGCGACGAGTCGCTGCGGGCATCTCAGCCCACCCGGCCGATCGGAGAACCCTGGAGGAGTGGGGCCGGGAGGTCGGCGCCAGCAGCCGCACGCTGGCGCGAGCCTTCGTGAAGGACACCGGTATTCCGTTCGGCCGCTGGCGGTCCCTCGTCCGGACGCGGGCGGCGATGGCCGCCCTCGCCAACGGGGAGGCCATCTCCAGCGTCGCGGTTGAAGTCGGGTTCGAGTCGACCAGCGCCTTCGTGGCGGCTTTCCGGCGGGAGACCGGTCGCACACCGGCGGCCTACTTCCGAGACTGAACTACCGGCACGGCGCGGACTCATCCCCGATATGCCCACCAACTCCCGCTGAACTTTCCACTGCCAAGTCGCCGGGAGAGAGGGGCCCGCCCAGTTACCCCTCACCCGGCCGAATCGTGGTCGCTGAGCGGGCTTGGCCCGGCACGCGGCCCCTTGCTCTAGGGCGCCCGCCATCTGCTGTTCGGTGTGGAGGCCCGAGCCGAGCCGTTAGCAAGGCCGACTCCACCATCAGACCCGTGGCGTCAGCTTCGGAGAGGCCGAACTCACAGCAGAGGGTGCGCCAGGTCTGGAAGCTCGCGGCGTGACCGACCATCGCCCCCAAAAGCGGACTCCGGCGCTGCGCCGGTGGGAAGGCGGAAAGCAGGGCGGCCCGAGCCATGTCCGCCCTCTGTCGCAGGGCGACCTGGTGATGCTCAGGCAGCCAATCAAAGTCGCGATAGAGCTGCTCCAGCATCTGCGCGCCCGACCGGTAGAAGCTGTACAACTCCTCCAGGCCAATACGCAGGCGCTCCGCTGGGCCAGCAATCCGCTCCCAATCCGAGGGGTCCGGAGGCTGGTGCTGCTGGAGCCAGTACGAGCTGCAGGCGTCGATCAAAGCAACTTCGTCTTTGAAGTGGCGGTAGACCGTGGCCCGGGTCACTCCCGCCCGCTGGGCAACTTCCACGATCGTGGTGGCCGCGACGCCCACGGTCCGGTGCAGGTCCACCGTGGCTTGCACGATCTTCGACCTTGTTTCGTCAACTCGCTGAGCCCGCCTACCCATCCGGTAGGACCGGGTCGCGGGGGCAACGGACCTTGACATCATCCGGCGCCCCACACTAAATTCGACAATACAGTAGTGTCCTTTCAATATCAGGAGGCGTGATGGCCGAAACCAACCCACGTTTGGGAGTCGTCCACCCCGGTGAAGGCCGGGTCGGCGACCTCGGATCGATCGGAGTCGAGTTCAAGCTTTCGGGAAACCAAACGGGCGGAGCTCTGGCGATCGTCGAACATCCATTCCCCGTCGGAGCGATCGTTCCGCCCCACCGGCACACCCGCGAGGATGAGTATTCGATTGTGACCCTGGGTGAGATTGGCTTCAGAAGTGGCAACAGTGAGGTGGTCCTCGGTCCGGGAGGCTACATTGTCAAGCCTCGAGGAGAGATCCACACGATGTGGAACGCGGGCAATACTCCGGCTCGCATGATCGAGTTGATATGCCCGGCCGGGTTCGAGGGTTTCTTCCAGGAGCTGAGCAACCTGCTGCAGGCCGGCCCCCCGGATCCCTCGCGCGTCAATGTTCTGGCGTCGAACTACGGCCTCGAGTTCGGTCAACCGGCCTGGTTGTCGGATGTACTCTCGCGCTACCACCTCCCTTCCCCTCCAGGGATGTGAGTCACGGCGCCTGCTCAGCGGGGACCGCAGCCGGTTGCGCCTCCGAGGGCAGCGACTAATGCCCCGGATCCAGGCTGGCGCCGAACGCCTCGGACGGGAAGGGGCCGAACGGTCACTCCTTGGTGACGGTTCGACTCCGAGTGGGCGCGATCCTGTGGAGGTACCCTTCGGCGTTCTGCGCGCGTCCGGGTAACCGCGGGTCACCAGGCTCCTGCCCGCTCCCGGGGAAGTCCGGCCTGGGGACACGGGAATCGGGTCGGCGACGGGATCTGGACAGGCAAATTCGGCCAGGTCCGGGGAGCTGCCGACGCCGTCCGCTCGAACGGCGCCAAAACGATCCGGAGCGGCCACAGAGGACGGTCGCGCCCGTGCGACCGACTCGCGGGACCCACATCGGGAACCAAGTCGGACGGCTCGTCTGCGGCACCGAGAAGGTAGACGAACGGAGCACCGGGGATCGGCTTGTTCCCTACTTAGCTGGCGATCCGATGCCGGGACGGCACCCGGCCGCTGGCGAGCAGCGTTCGTGGAGGTCAGACCACACCGCCAGATCGGAGAATTCGTGCCGCCAGCAGGATTCGAACCTGCGACCCTGGGCTTAAAAGGCCCCTGCGCTACCACTGCGCCATGGCGGCTTGCGGGGAGCGTAGCGCAGCCGGCGATTCATCCACGGGGCGACTTTGGCTCCCGCATGCAGGTGGGGGACTAGAATTCAGTGGCAACGGGAGCCGATTTGAGGAGCGGGCCGGAGTTTCGGCTCGGGGATGGTGAGATGAGCCAGAACGGACACGTCGAGACGGGCACGGCGCGGGTCAAGCGGGGGCTGGCCGAGATGCTCAAGGGCGGGGTGATCATGGACGTCGTCACCCCGGACCAGGCGGAGATCGCGCAGGAGGCCGGAGCGGTCGCGGTGATGGCTCTGGAGCGGGTCCCGGCGGACATCCGGGCCCAGGGCGGGGTGGCGCGGATGAGTGACCCCTCCCTGATCAAGGCGATCATGGGTGCGGTTTCCATCCCGGTGATGGCCAAGTGCCGCATCGGCCACTTCGTGGAAGCCCAGGTCCTGGAGGCGCTGGGGATCGACTACATCGACGAGTCCGAGGTCCTGACCCCGGCGGAT
>JAJYWM010000067.1 GCA_021791455.1 bacterium
TCGCCGAAGCTATTGTGGCCGAGGTCAGGGCCACGGTGCGGCGGCAGGTCTCTCCGCGGCATGTGCCCGACCTGGTCATTCAGGTTCCCGAGATCCCCAAGACGCTGAGCGGCAAGAAGCTGGAGGTTCCCATCAAACGAATCCTCCAAGGGGAGGCGGCTGGGGCGACGATGAGTATCGAGGCGGTCCAAAACCCAGAGTCCCTGGCACCGTTTCTGGCCCTCGCCGCTCGAACCGCCGGGACTTAGGCCTGCCCGTGGATGACCGCCGCCCCAGATTCAATGCTTGGCACCACCCTGGGGGCGCCTATCATCAATTTGCAAAGCGGCGGTAGGGCAGCTCCAGCCCCGCGCCCGACTGGGAAGGACAGCATGACAAGGAACAAGACCAAGCAGGCCGCCCTGGCGGCGGCCGCTCTCGGAGGCGGGGGGTTGGCGGCCAGATCCGCACGCCTGCTTTGGCGGCGGCGCGACCTCAATTGGTCCGCTCCCGAACGCTTCGTCCGGGACGCCTACCTCAGTGTCCAGACCATGGGCTCAGGGGACCAGCCGGTGCTGCTTCTCCACTCCCTGGAGGGATCATCCAGTTACTTCGGCTCGGCCTTCGATGAACTGGCGGACCCGGGCCCGCTGCTGGTGCCCGACCTGCTCGGGTTCGGCCGCTCGCCGGCGAGTCCCGGGGGTTACTCGGCAGACGATCACGTCGCCGCATTGCTCGCCATGCTGGAGGAGCTCGGCACGTCACAGGCCCTGCTGGTGGTCGGACACGGCCTCGGGGGGCTGATCGGCCTGCGGCTCGCGAGCCTGCACCCCGCCCGAGTGCGGGCTCTGGTGATGATCGGACCTCCTCTTTACAGCGACCCCGAGTCGGCCCGGCGCTGGCTTGGTCGCGCGGCGTCCGGCAGGCGCCTCGACCGAGCTGTGAGCCGGAGGCTGCCTGGGCGCGACAGCCGTTTCGGGCGGGCGTCACGGCTCCTCGCTGGCCCTCTGCGCCCTGACCTGCCGGGACCTGTTGCTCAGGACAGGGTAGATGCGCTGGCCGCCGACGCCCATCGTGCGACCTTGGAGGAGTCCGTACTCTCCGCCCAAGGGGTCAGCTGGCTTCAGGGCGTCCGCTGTCCGGTTGAGCTGGTGGTGCCGGCTCATGACGGGACCCTCGACCTGGAGCTCCTGCGCAATCTCGCTCGAGGCCAGTCCAACCTGGTGCTATCCGAGCTGATGTTCGGTGACAGCCGCCTCCCGCTGACCAACCCGGACGGCTGCCTGGCGGCCATCGACCGCTTCCGTGAGGGCATCTCCGGAGACCACCGAAGCGGTGATGGCCCGCGCCTCCGCGAGGGTCCCCTGCAGGTAAGCTGATTGCTTCGGTGGGGCGTCGCCAAGTGGTAAGGCAGGGGACTTTGGATCCCCCATTCGAAGGTTCGAATCCTTCCGCCCCAGCCCGCTGACTTGCCCGGCACTTTGTTTGGGCGGTAGGGGCGTGCCGGGCAGGCGGCGCACCTTTGGCAGATCGGCCCCTGGCCGAACGCCAAGTATGTCGTTCGGGGCCGGGGGCTAAGTCTCGGGGCCATCCTGGCGCCTTAGCGGCCCGTCCAAGGTGGTGTCCGCGTAGCTGGTGGCTGGAGATCGGATAGGGCTCGCAGGCCATCCTGGTGGCAGATGGCGGTGCGGCGCTCCCCCCAGCGCCATCCCGCTGACGTCTCGACGCAGCCTTTCAAGCGGGGGCGGGAGGCTCGGCCAAACATGACCCCGATCCAATTCTTGGGTCCCGACCACTCTCCCATCGGGACCGTCCCTGGGGAGCCGCAGCTGCCATCGGTTGACAGGCTCGTCAGGGCGGTTGACAGCGCCGCGACGGCCGATATACTTCGAAACGGGGGTCGACGTGGGCTAGGTCGCTCCGCCAGCTGACCTGTCGGGTTTGGGCAGAGCGGGCAGCCCACGGTTCACGGGGAGGGGTTTGAGCCGGCTAAGTGATCGGGGCACGCCAGCTGGGTCGCGCCCAGCCTACCTGCCATGGCGTCGGTCGGAGAGTCTCCTCGGCGACGATGAGCCATCTCCTCAAAGACTTGTAGCCGCCAAGGTGAGGCGCCGTGATGTTCGCGGCGCTCTGCGCCCTGCTCTGGCGTTGTCCATGCTATTGGCGGCCCCAATTCTCGCTTTGGATTCAGGCTTGGGGCACACGACTTCCGTGTTCACTTCTGCAGCCCAGTCCCGGTCAGTCACGATCAGGATGGCCAGTGGCGGATCTGGGCCACTCGTATCACCGATGCCCACAGGTTTGGCAGCAGCGCCTGCGACGAGTAGTGCGGCACCGACGCCTCGCTCGTCCGTGACCGGAAGCCCGAGCCCAGTCTCGAGCTCAACTGCACCATCCAGCCCGAGCGCGACCCCAAGTCCGACCACAACGCCAACTCCGCCGGGGACGCCGAGCCCCAGCGCCACACCGAGCCCGACTGGATCCAGCAGTCCCAGTGCCGACCCGTCTCCCAGCCCGAGCCCCAGCTGATGACGGCCACGGGGGGAACGGTCGGGCGTAGGGGGCATCCGGTGATGACGGCGCTGCGCTGGGTGGTGGCGCTGCTCGTAATCACCGTGGTGCTGCTAGCCGTCTTCCTTGCTGTGTCCGTACGCCGCAGCCCTGACGGGGAGACCACCCTGTTCGGCCACCCGGTCTACTCGGTCGACAGCGGGTCGATGGAGCCCACCTTCTACACCGGTGATCTGATCGTCGACCAGCCCGTCTCGGCCACTGCTGCAAGGCACTTGCACAAGGGGCAGATAATCACGTTCCAGGCAGCCGCGGCAGCTGGCACGGCGCCGGGCTTGGTGATCACCCACCGAATTTACGCAGTGGTGCCGGGACAACTGGTCGCCGGGGTTCCCACCGTCGAGTACCGAACCAAGGGGGACGCCAACAACGCTCCGGACGCAACCCTCGTAGCGCCGTCGGCGATTCTCGGACTGTACCAGGGCCAGCGCATCCCCTTCGGTGGCTACGTGCTTAGCGCCCTGCACCAGCCCATCACCTTTGTCGTCCTGATCATGATCGTCACGGTGTATGTAGCCGAGGAGCTGATACGGCGCCAATGGGTCGCCCTCGGCGAACGCGAGGCCGAACGGCGACGGGCCAGGGCCGACCATCAGGGCGACGCCTGATGGCCCACCCATCACACCTATCTTCGTGCAGATGGACGATTTGGGGAGGGAGCAGCCACTGAATGAATTGAAATCAGTCTCGACGATGCGGCGGTAGCTATTTCGGACTCACCAACGACCAAGACACAGAAGGAACGTTCAAATATGAATCTGTTCACCAAGCGCTTTGGGCTAGTGCTCGCAGGCGTGGTGGGCGTGGGTGCCATTGCAGCTCTTGCCATCGGGGCGAGCTTTGCGCTGTTCAACGCCCAGGCCGGCCCGGTCACGCAGACCTTCACCGCGGGTACGGTCACCTTGAGCAATCCGGCGGCCGGAGCATGCACGACCAATATTGCGAACATGGAGCCGGGCGACAGCGGCAGCTGTGCCTTCTCCGTGCAGTACGGCGGTACCCTGCCAGCCTACATCGGGGTGGAGATCGCGTCAGCGAATACGGTGGGGCTGATCAACGAGCTCCAGTTCACGGTGAACGGGAACCCCGTCAGCGCGTCGACTCCGACCGTGATCGGCAACAGCACGACTGGCACCGGCTTCACTGCGAACCTTGGCTACACCCTGTCGATGGCGGCAGGCAACACCTATCAGGGCCATTCAGCGACCGTGAACGTTATCTTCTACGCGGTCCAGTGCTCCAACAACGGGGAGCTGGCCCAAGGGGGGGTAGACACCGGTACCAACGAGAACTGTGGCGATCCCGGGCCCGCATCGTGGCATCAGGCGCCAGCCGCAGCTTCGACCCTCTCCTTCCAGAACTCGTCCGGTGGTAGCGCCGGATGGACGCCGAACTCGGACGACGCATCGATCACCCTGAGCGTGGCCAACTCGTCCGGGGCCTACTCGGTCGTAGACTTCAACGACGTCGGGACCAGCCTGCCCACCGCGGCACCGAGCTTCACCGCCAGCTACTACGCTTCGGGTACTCCGCGCTGGTACATCCAACTCGGACCTTCCGGAACCGGCCCTTATCTGTTCGGCTACCCGGAACCGAATGGCACTTGGGTTGTGAATGGCTGCAGCGGCGTCGACTCCGGCACCGGATTCACCTACGCGGAGGCCGTCAGCGAAATTGCCAGCAATTGCCCTACTTATCAGAATGACGTCACGAGCGTCAATATCGTCGCGGACACCAGCGCACCAGCTCCGTACACGACAGTGTTGACCGACGTGCAGTACGACGGCGTGACCTACACGAGCTAGTCAACGGCACCGTAGTCAACCCATGAGTTGGGGCACGATTCGGTAGGCGGAGTCGATGGGGACTGGTGGCACTGAGCCACCAGTCCCCACTTCGCCACGGGCTGTGCCCAGGCGAGGTGCGAGCGCGGGGCCGTACCCGGCGGCCCGCGTCCATCGGACTCCCTGTGACTCAGCGAGATGGTCAGCACCCCCTCTCGGCGCAGCCCACTCATCTGGTGCGGCACGCCGCGGGG
>JAJYWM010000064.1 GCA_021791455.1 bacterium
GCACCACCAGGACGTCCTGCGATTCCAGGTCGAGATGGATGAACTTGCCGCGGCGCCGCACCCGCACCGCCATCTGCCCAGGCACCCGGACCATGAACTCCTCCGCGCTCGGATGGCGCAGGACCTCGGGATTGATATGCGCCACCTGGGTGAGGAGCCGTCCGGCCAGATGGGGATCGAGATCCCTCACGATGGTTTCCACCTCAGGCAGTTCGGGCATGCTTCAGTCCCCGCCTGCGCCGAGCGCCAGCGGGCTCAGGTCCCTCCAGTTGGGGCCGGCCTTCAAGTCGACCACGAGTGGCACGGCCAGCTCGGCCGCCGTCTCCATTCCGCGGCGAGCCAGCGCCCCCACTGCGGCCACCTCTTCGCTGGGACACTCGAAGACCAGTTCGTCGTGGACCTGCAGCAGCATCCGGGCCCTGAGCCCCGCCTTCTGCAGCTCTTTGTCGGTCCGGATCATGCCCATCTTCATGAGGTCGGCGGCCGAGCCCTGGATGGGCATGTTGATCGCCATGCGCTCACTTGCGTCGCGCAGTTGCCGGTTGCTGGAGTGAATGTCGGTCAGGTACCTCCGGCGGCCCATGATCGTGGACACATAGCCCTGGGAGCGGGCCTCACGGCGCACGGATTCCAGATACTCCTGGACCCCGGAAAAGGTCTCGAAATAACGGCGGATGAACTCGTCCGCCACCTTCGCAGAGATCCCGAGATCCCGGGCCAGGCCGAAGCTGGACAGCCCATAGAGGATTCCGAAGTTGACAACCTTCGCCATCCGGCGCTGGTCAGCCGTGACCTCCCCTCTGTCCACCGAGAAGACCTGGGCCGCCGTGTCCGCATGGACGTCGTCCCCGCGCCGGAAGGCTGCCAGCAACTGCGGATCCTGGCTGAGGTGAGCCAGCACCCGCAGCTCGATCTGGGAGTAGTCGGCGGACACCAGCTTCCAGTCCTCAGCACCTGGGATGAAGGCCGCTCGGATTCTGCGTCCCAGCTCACTGCGGATGGGGATGTTCTGCAGGTTGGGGTCGCTGGACGACAATCGGCCCGTCGCCGCCACCGCCTGATTGAAGCTGGTGTGGATGCGTCCGTCGTCCGGGTCGACCAGCGTCGGGAGGGCGTCGACGTACGTGCTCTTCAGCTTCGTGACCTGCCGCCACTCAAGGACCAGGGGCACGATGGGGTGCATTTCGCGCAGCGCTTCCAGGGCCTGGGCATCCGTGGACCTCCCGGTCTTGGTTCGCCTGGAGCTCTCCAGACCAAGTTCGTCATACAAGAGCGTTGCCAGCTGGGTCGGTGACCCGGGGGCGAATTGGCGTCCCGCCAAGCGGAACATCTCGTCCTCCAGACCGCGGATCTGGGCCGTCATCTCTGCGGAGAGTGTCACCAGCTGGGAGCTGTCCAGGCGCACGCCTTCGGCCTCCATCGCGGCCAGGATGCCCGCCACCGGCAGTTCCATATCGGTGAGCAGGCGTTGGCCGTCCAGCTCTGTGAGGCGGGCAGCCAGTCGCGGCCTGACAGCCGCCGCACACGCCGCCTCCCCTCCGAAGAGTTGGGCCTGTTCCTCGACACTGAGCTCCTCCGGGAGGCGCCGCCCAAGCCCCTTACCCAGGACCTTGATCTGGTCAGGGGGAGGCGGCGCCTGGTACTGCTCGCACAGAGCTGCCAGGGACGGGGTCCGCCCGCGTGAATCGCCCAAGTAGGACGCCAGCACCAGGTCAAAGACTCCGCCTCGGAGCGCCCACCCCGCCCCACCGACCGCCAGGAGTTCGTCCTTCCACTGGTAGGCGGCCTTGGCCACGCCCTCGTCCGCAAGGAGGTCAAGCAGCGGCTGGAGGGAGGGCCCGACGATGGCCGCTGGCGTCGCCGCCAGCAGGGGCAGATACCAGCTGCGCTCGGCATCGAGGGCCATGGCCATTCCCACCAGCCTCCCCTTGCGGCCTGGATCGGTGGCGACCGCGCGCACCAGGAGCGCCAAGTCGGCGCGCCGGATCTGCTGGACGACCTGGGGTAAGGAGTCAGCGTCGACCACTTGGGTCGCTCCGAGTGAAGTCGGAGCTTCCACAGCCGCCGCCGCTGAGCTGGCCGCCGGCAGCCGACGAACCAGGCTCGGCATACCCACTTCCTCCAGCAGTTCACGCGCCGCGCCATGGTCGTAATCGCAAACGCGGCAACTGGCGAGGTCGAGATGCACTCCCGGGACGTCGCGCACGATGGTCACCATCTCCCGGCCGAAAATGGCCTCGTCCGCATGCTCCTGCAGGGTTGTCCTGGTCCGTCCTGGGGGCATCTGAGACACCGACGCCAGCACCTGGTCCAGGGGGCCGTACCTCTGGATGAGAGCCGTGGCCGTCTTCTCGCCGATTCCCGGCACTCCCGGGATGTTGTCGCTCGCGTCCCCCCTGAGCGCCTTGAAGTCGATCATGAGCGGCGGGTCGAACCCGTACCGCTGCCTGACAGCCTCCGGGTCGTAGATCATCGGCTCGGAGCTGCCGCGCCGACTGGTTTGCAGGAAGGTGCGGTCGTCGACCAGCTGGATCAGGTCCATGTCGCCGGTCAGGATCACCGTCTCACAGCCCTGCTCCGACGCCTGTTTGGAGAGAGTTCCAAGAACGTCATCGGCCTCGAAACCGGGGACCACCACGACCGGTATGTTCAGGATCTTCGTGATCCGGTGGAGCATGGGGATCTGGTCGATCAACTCCTGGGGGGTGGGTTTGCGCTGGCCCTTGTAGGTCGCCATCTTCTCGTCGCGAAAGGTGGGCCCTGGCGGATCAAAGGCCGCCACCGCGCATTCGAACCCCTGGGAAAGGGCCAGGAGCAGCATCGAGGTGTAACCGTAGGCGACCCTTATCAACTCCCCTCTGGAATTGGTCATCTCGGGGAGCGCGTGATAGGCACGGAAGGCCAGGCCGTGTCCGTCAATGAGTAGCACCCTGGCCCCGTCAGTCGCCGTCATCTGGGCCATTATGGGAGCGCCCGGGCGAGGTACAGAAGGCTCTGGTAGCCGACCCGGTAGCAGCCCCCTGCCGCTTCGATGACCTCCTGTATCTTCGCCAGCAGCAGCTCCAGCCGCTCGGGGGCTAGCATCCGGTGGTCCGATTGGGTGCGCATCAGCTGGGCGTAGTCAACTGCCGAATACGATGTCTCCCAAGGAACCTCCACCACCTCGACCTGACCAAAGCCGCCGGCCCGAGCGATCTCCTGCCGGCGATCACCCTGGCGTTCACCCGGGGGGCCTCCGGCGATGCCGGGGGCGCGCTCGTGGTACACCTCGTCCAGCTTTTGCCGGAGTCGTGGGTCGCCACCCTTAGGGCGGTTCCAAACCAGCGCCAGCGCTCCTCCGGGACGCAGCACCCGGTGGGCCTTCGCGAATCGCAGGGCGGGGTCCACCCAGTGCCAGGACTGGGCCGCGAAGACGGTGGCGAAGTGGTCTGGCGGCTCTGACCAGGCTTCGAATGTTGACTCCAACAACTCCACCTCCCCCAGCCCACCCACCGTGGCGAGCGCCACGCGGGCCATCTGCGGGTCAGGCTCAAGGGCCACTACCCTCCATCCCCGACCAAGCATGGGGGCGGTCGCCTTCCCCGTCCCCGCCCCTATCTCCAGCACCCTGGACCCCGGCCTCAGCCCGGCATAGCTCTGCAGAGCGTCAAAGAGCGCCGCTGGATACCCGGGCCTCAGGCGGTGGTATTGCTGCGCCACCTCGCCGAAGACCAGGCGCTGCTCTCGATCGGAGTTCAACATGGACCTCCCTGGGCGCAATTGATCGGACTCAATCCTAATGCGCTGCGGCCACCTGCTCCGGCCCCAGAGCCGCCGGGCCTTATGATGGCTTCAGGCATCGGCAGAGCCCGGTCGGCGCTCACCCGCGGCGGCCGAGCTTCTCAGGCTGAACAGATGGTGAGGAGCTATGGACCTGATCGAGATGTCGGTGGACAGCGTCCGTGTGCACATGCCCAGCGGGCAGCACGTAGTGGTTCTCAAAGAGAAGGATGCTGACCGGTTCCTGCCGATCTGGGTCGGCGTCGCGGAGGCGAATGCGATCACCCTGCGAATCGAGGGGATCCAACCGGAGCGGCCTATGACCCATGACCTCATCGTCAACATCCTGCGGGACTTCAACATGCAGGTTCGAACGGTGATGGTCTCTGAGCTGCGCAACGATACCTTCTTCGCCCGCATTCTGGGGCGAATCGATGGCCGCGAGGTCGAGATCGACTCGCGCCCCAGCGACGCGATTGCCATAGCTACCCGCCTGGAGGTGCCCATAATGGTTGACCGCGAGGTCCTTAATCAGGCGGGGGTGGTTCCGGAAGGGCGCACCGAAGATCCCAAGCTCCAGGTGTTCCAGGAGATCGTCAATGATATGAATCTCCCCGATCTCGAGGATCGCGACTAGGATTACGGGACCTTCGCCAGCATGGCGGAATGGCAGACGCGGCGGTCTCAAAAACCGTTGAGCGCAAGCTCGTGTGGGTTCGACTCCCACTGCTGGCACCAACCATCCGCTGCATACAGTCCCAAGGGGAGGGGCCTGTCCCGGCCATCAGCTACAGCGCCCGGCGGGGTCGGCTGTCACCAGCTTTCCCA
>JAJYWM010000396.1 GCA_021791455.1 bacterium
TGTGGTCGGAACGGTGGCCGGGCCGGAGCCCACCTATTTCGAGGCCAACCTCTTGGACAACCAGGACTACTACCCCTACGGGTACTCGCCGATCCTGATGGTGTACTTCTCTAAGGCCGTTCGGTGAACAGGAGAACGTACTCCGGGCACCGGCTTTCACTACCTGCCGCGAGTGGCGACGAGGCAGCAGCTGCGTCACGTGGCAACGCGACGACAAGCTTGGACGAGACTGGGCAAGGCCACCTCGGGCGCATGGAGTGGCTTGGAGTTGGCCTCCTGGTTCTCCAAGGGGCGGGCATGCTCGCTTGGAGCACCCTGCTCTGGCACCGGTTTGCTCTGACTTCTGACTACTCGCTTTATCACCAAGCGTGGTGGCTCATCGCTCACGGCAATCTCAATCCGTACTCCACCGTAGCGGGGATCCCCTTTTGGCGAAACGATCTCGAATTCGTGATTTGGCCCTTGGCCGTGGTTGGACTTCTCTGGTCCCACGGCCCGGTGCTACTCGCACTTCAAGATCTCGCCATTGTTTGTGGTGAGGCCGTCGGCTGGCACTGGCTGTGTGAGTCCGTCGGGTTGCTTCCCCGCCAGCCCGCCCGGGTCCTCGCCGGCGTGGGGCTGGTCGTATTCTTGGCCAACCCCTGGGTCTGGTGGGTCATCTCCTTCGACGTGCACATCGAAGTTCTCACAGCGCCGTTCGCTGTGCTGGCGGCGTACGACCTGGCCCATGGACGCCAGCGCGCATGGCTTTGGGTTGGGCTGACGCTCTTGGGTGGGCAAGTGGCAGCGACTTGGATAGCAGGGCTGGGCATCGCAGCTCTCTTGGCGGGGCGCCCCTGGCGCCGCAAAGGTGTGGTGCTCGTTAGCATCGCTGTCGTAGAAGTCGTAGTGGTAGCCGTTGGCCACCTGACCGTCGGGGTAGCCGTGACACAAATGTACGGCTACCTTGGCGGACCAGGCATGCCGAACACTGTCACGATAGGCGCACTGCTCGTGGGTGTCATGACCCATCCCGGTGGGGTGGTGGCTGCGTTGTGGAGCCACAGGATAGATGTCTGGGCGAACCTAGCTCCAACAGGGGTGGTCGGGCTGGCGAATCCCTGGGCGTTCGGCCTCTCTTTCCCAGTACTACTGGCCAACGATCTCACCAGAGGCCAAAACTTTGCGGCACCCTTGTTCCAGAGCGTTCTAGTCTACTTGACGGTGCCCGTAGGGACGGTCCTTGTCCTTGCGCGCCTCTACCGGCGCTGGCCGCGTCTGGTTCTCGGGCTCGGGGCTATAGTCGCCGCGAACGCCGTGGCGTGGGGTATCGCGTGGGCACCACAGGTGGCGAGCACCTGGCTGAGAGTACCCTCCCCGGCGGCCGCGGTGCTGGCGCGAGCTGAAGAATCGATACCTTCTGGAGCAGAAGTGGTGGCCTCACAGGGAGTGGCCGGCAGGTTCAGCGATCGCCAGTTGATCTACACACTCTTCGCGCCCGGCACCACAGTGCCTCTCGTCCGCCGAGATACCTGGTGGATCGTCGCGCCTGCTGTTGGGATCGAGACTGTGCCCTCAATCGATCAGGCGGCATTGATCGGGGAGCTTGCTGGCCCCCTTCGGGCCCAACTTGTGGTCCACGGTGATGGCGTTTGGGTCTTCAACTGGGTGCCGCCGAAGGACCTTCGGTCTCTGACTATCCCGATGTCGGTCGGGCGTGAACCCGCATGGCTGGCAGTGGGGCCTGCCGGCGCCCCCGTCCTCGAAGGGCCAGCCTCACAGTGGCATGTCTCGTCAACGCAGGCCGCGGGGTACGTGGTCGCCCGAGACTACTGGCGTGAGCCGCCCGGCCAGTATCTGGTGAGCGTCAGACTTAAGGCGACGGCACCGGTGAACGTGGAGCTCTGGAACGCCACCGGCAATCTCCTGCTTGCTCGTCGCACCGTGCCTGCGTCACCTATACTGCAGACGATGACCTTCAGGGCTGATTCAGTCCGGGTTTTCCCAGCGCACTCCGTAACTGGCTGGGGTCCGTTCCAGGCGCAGTTTGTCACTCCCGTGGGTGGCAATCGGCTTGAAGTGCGCGTCTGGGAGCCGACTGGTGCGCGTGTTGAAGTCGCCACAATCCAAATTCTCCGAGTCCCTTAGCGTCGTGTATTGTGAACATCTGGTGTCCCGTTACCGAAAAGGGTTTGCGCTTGCCTCAGGGTCCCGCGGGTGGTCCGGTGGTGGCCCGGCAAGCTCGGGCCGCGGCCCCGGGGTGACCGGACCAGGTGAAACGTTTCAAGGAAACGGGACAGTAGTGCGGTCGCAACACTGGGGCGTTCAGACCGGCCACTGCCGTCTGCACCGTAACCAACGGCCAGGACGAGGCCTTGCAAAGCGTGGACCGTTCGCGGACTACCATCCGCGCCATCCGTCCCGAGCTGAGCCGATGACTCGGACCGCCGCAGGTGCTGGGAGCACCACGATCACGGCGGAACCTCCTGAGCCTCAGGCCGGCTTGATCTTCTCGCGCGATCGAGTCGCCGGGGGAGAAGTTGGAGCTTGGCGAAGTGCTCAGAACCTGGGAGAACAAGGCCGCGTGCTCCGAAGGAAGGTCGAAGCAGTTGCCGAGGCTCAGCCCCATGGCATTTTGTCCGGCCAGACTCACCGACGGCGTAGGACGAGGGTCAATGCTGAGGGCGTCATCGCCCCCAACATGCACCGCCTCGGCCTGGGGGCAGACGGCACTTCGGGGGAAGACAATCATGCTCTCCAGCGGGTCCCGTTTCCTGATGAGCCGACGGACGTGACGGGTTGCGACCCGAATGTCCTGGGGGAGGTAGTGTCGCTGCGCATGGATGTGAAGAAGTAGATCCATGCCTTGGATCGTCGAAGGCCGTGGCCTGCGCCGGGCTAAATTAGCTCAGTTCGATTCACCACTCAGGGATGGGGCCCTGGCCAGCACCATCCCGTGTGGTTGCGTCCGGAAAGGCGTGCCAAAGTGACAGAAGTTTGCCGGTGGTGTGGAACATCACTGCCCCTGGGCTCGAGCAGGGAGGAGTTCCATGTCGAGTGGTGTGGTGCATGTGGCGTCGGCAATACCGTCCCGACGCCGAGCTCCGCAGACCTTGATAGGGCCTACTCGACCTGGTACCGCCCTGAAGGGGGACGCTTTTCGGGGTGCGGGGATGTAGTTCTGAAGCGACTCCGCTGGCGAGTGGCTCTGATGGTACATAGAGCAAGCCCACCGGGCCCAATCTTAGACGTTGGCTCTGGTGGCGGAGTTATGCTCGACGCGTTCCACAGATTGGGACGCGTGGCTGTGGGTTTGGAAAGGTATGCCGATCGGCCGGATGTGCTGACCTGTGACATATCCGAGTGCGAGTACGGCTGGGCAGCTATCGTCCTGTGGCATTCCCTCGAACACCTTCCCGCTCCCCGGCGTGCATTGCGCGAGGCAGCGCTGAGGCTCGTACCCGGAGGGGTGGTGATCGTAGCCGTACCGAATGCGGAGAGCATACAGGCGAGGATGTTTGGGGACCGGTGGCTTCACCTTGATCTTCCGCGGCACCTCACCCACTTGGGGTCGACGCACGTGGAAGCGGCGCTGGTGGAGGATGGCCTCACGGTGACCATGGTGAGCCACCTGCGCGGTGGGCAGGTGGCGTTTGGGTGGCTGCACGGGTTGGTCGGGTTGTTGCCCCGTCATCCCGACCTGTATCAGGCGATACGGCGGCCGAGCGCGAGGGAGCGCAATGGGCGCAGGCTTCCGGCCTTGCTGGCAGCTGTCGGTCTGGGCCCTGTCGCGCTGGTTGCGGCAGGGCTTGAGGTTTGGACACGTCACGGCGGAACGGTGTGTGTGATGGGGCGGCGGACGTCATAGTGAGCTGAGGGCCTGCCGCGGCGGGGCGGCAGGAGGGAATCTGGGCGCGTGAAGTATGCGTGCAAAGTGGAAGGCGGCCCCCATGACTAGGTGGGGCCACGGAAAGCGGTGCCGCGGCGTGTGTGTGGGCGTCCGGTGCCACCCTGAGGCGGAGGCCTCATGGGGCGCAAGGCGCGCCGGACAGGTGCACATTTTGGGTGGTACGACTCCATCGCGACCCCCACAGAAGTCGCTGCTGCCGCGCGTGGAAGAGAAGAGCCGGATCCGGGCCGTGGACGGGACCCATCCAGGCTTGTCGACGAAGAAGCGGGCGGGCGGGTGCCGTGACCCACGACTACGGGGCTACGACACCACCACGCCTCTTCCGCCGCTCCAGGTCCTCTTCGGCATGGGGGTCTGCGCTTGCCTGGCCGGCCGCCACCAGAGTGAGTTCATTCGGCTTCTCCAACTGGCCGGCCGGGAAGTCCCCGACGGCCTACACGGCCCAGCCGCTCTCGGCGCGAACATCGGCGGAACCCGGTGCTCAGTCGGCGCTCAGCACCTATACTCGCACCACGTCCCCTAGGACATGGGTGGGTTCGACTGCTGCCGCCCGGGACAGCTTGGAGGCGACTAGCATGAGATTCGCGTATGGCCTCCAGGAGGAGCGCCGATAAGCTCAGGCTGGGCAGATTTGAGCGAGCCAGGTGTGGTCCTGGAGCTTCGGAACGGCCCGCCCGTGATGAAGCTTGCGGTTGGCG
>JAJYWM010000181.1 GCA_021791455.1 bacterium
TCCCGAGAGAATGTGGATGCCGGCGCGCGCACAACAGCTCTCCGATGAGTTGGGCTTAACCGATTCTCATGTGTTCTTCAACCGCGAGTGGGTTCCTTACCGTGAACGCGCGCGGTGGTTGATGGCTGCAGACTGTGGGGTGTCGACCCACTTTGATCATGCTGAAACCAGGTTCGCCTTCCGCACGCGCATGCTCGACTACTTGTGGGCCGGTCTACCGATCATCTGCACTGAGGGAGATTACTTCGCGGACATGGTGGCACAGAAGGGGCTTGGTTGGGTGGTCCCGCCAGGAGATCGGGCGGCTCTGGCGCGAGCAATCGTCGAGATGGCGAGCAACCCAGAGCGTCGGCGTGAGATTCAAGACCGCGTCCGCCTCGCTGCGAACCATCTGACCTGGGACAAGGCAACCATCCCGCTTGTAAGATTCGTGAGCCAGCCCTCCATGGCTCCGGATCACCCGCGCGACCGGTGGATTCACCAACGCCCCCCGAGTGCTGCCGAGTTGAGGGCTCGTGAAGCATCAAGGCTGTTGCGGAGGGCCGTCTATGAGTTGGGCCACAGTGGTTTCCATGGTACTTTGAAGGGGGCGAGGCGATGGTGGACGCAGCGGGCGAGCATACGTGCTGGCGACGATGGCGCAGGCGACTAGGCCGAAGCGACCAGCCGCTGACCGCAGACGACACCCACCGCGCACCCCGCGAGCGCGCGGGCCGGTCGGTGCAGCCTCGGGCAGTCAGACCCCGGACAGACGGGCCCCAAACAACGACATGGATGAGCGAGCCAGAGGCCTCAAGAGACAAGGCTTTGAGGAGATGCGCCAGCGCTGTCACGAGTAGGCCGGTCAGACCGTGACGCGCGGGGACGACCGAGAGTGCGGGCTGCTAAACTCCCACACCGTGGTTGCACTCGCAGACGCTCGCTGGTCTGTACCTACAGCTGATGCCGGCCCTTCCCGGCGCCGCGCTCTGAGCCCAGACCAACACGCGCTCGCGGGCATCAGGACTTCTCTGCTTTGAACGAAAGGCGCGCACCCGCCGAGAACAGAGCGCTTGTCAGTGTGGTTATTGTGACCTACGAGCCGGACTTGACCATGCTTGAGGATTGCCTGAAGTCTGTAGGCCTTTCCGACTACCGACCCCTCCAGGTAGTGGTCGTGGACAACGGCTCGACCCGGCCCGGCGTCGAGGAAACAATAAACGAGGCGCTCCGGCGTCACCAGGAAGTCTCGGTGACCGTTTCACGCCAGACCAAGAACCTGGGCTACGCGACCGCCACGAACGTGGGCGTGGATCTGACCACGGGAGAGTTCCTGCTCCTGCTTAATCCCGACGCTCGCTTCGAGGCCGACACGATCCGTCTGCTGGTGGATGCCGCACGTAGGCGCCCCCAGGCCGCCGGGTTCGCCCCCAAAGTCATCTTGGCAGATCCCGGTCTAGTCATTGATTCCGTAGGCTTGGTACTTCACCATGGAGGCCAGGCTCACCAAAGAGGCCTGGGGCAGGTCGATCTCGGCCAGTACGATCTTGAAGAGCCCGTTGCCGGGCTGTGTTTCGCCGCGGCTCTGATTCGCCGCGATGCCTGGACTCGTGTCGGCGCCCTGGACACGAGCTACTTCATGTTTTACGAAGACGTGGATTGGTCATTTCGAGCACAGGTCACCGGCGAGACTTTTTGGTCGATACCCAAAGCCAAGGTGTTTCACGTTCACTCTGCCAGTACTCGCCATCTCGGCACCGGTTTCAAGACTCGCCTCATCCAGCGCAATCTGATCTGGACTGGAGTCAAGAACCTGGAGTCGCGAGGGGCCGCCAGAGTGCTGGTCCGCCGAACTGCCGCAAATCTGCGACGGCTTGGGCAACCCCGGCAGGCCGTGCCGTCGGCCACGGCCCTCATCGAGGCTTGGGCTGGGTTGCCGGCAGTCCTTAGGTCGCGCCGCGGGATCCAGGCGAGGAGACGCCGAGCCGACCGAGCCTATTTGGGCGGCCACGGGGAGGCCACCTTCTTTGACGCAGAAAACTACCAATCGCAGATCAGCGTGGTTCATCTGACCACCGTGCTTCGCCGCCTCTACGCCGTCAGCCCTGATCCAGCCTTGGAACGTACACTGCTGCGCGTCACCAGCGCCGAGAACACCGGCTTAGCTAGGGATCACGCACGGGTCGCGGAGATGGTGCGAGGCGGCGGAATGAAAATCTCACCTGCCCTAGATTGGTTCTTGGGCCAGCTTGAGAATCCGTAGCCGAGGTTGGAACGTCTTACTTATGACAAGCGCGGTAAAACAACCAAATCGACTTGGCTCGGAATTTGGAGTGTGCAGGCCCTGCGGCACACCGGTTGCGCTCCCTCCCATTTCACTACACCTTCGTCGGCAAGACAGGTCATCGGTTTCATGGGGATTAGAGGTAAAGCTGCATTCGCCCACAAACTGGAACTGGTTCAGAAGTAAGTGCGGTGCATCGGTCTCAGCGTGTTCCACCCCGACATGGTCCGCTTTCACCATCACTCAGAGCTTCGACTGGGTGGCTCGTCTCGGACCGTTCCGCAAAGCCCCAACCGCTTGCTGTTTACCTGTCTCGCAACACAAGTGAGGCTCGATGCGTCCACGTAACGGGCTTCTCGCAATAGCCTTCATTGTGGTCGTCGTGGTCGCGGCGAACGTCCCGGCCCTCACGGGGTACGCCGATACAAGCCCCCTCTTGCTGGAAGCCGGCCTGGAGTCCAACGTCAAGGCCGGTCCCCTGCCCGGGCTGCCATCGATTGATCCCAATGACGGCTTTACCCTTCAGGCGCTGGGGCACCTAGCCGCAGCTGACGTAGTCCATGGGAAGGCACCCTGGTGGGACCCATATGAGGGCTTGGGCGCCCCCCTGGCCGGCGAGATGCAGGCGGCGGCGCTATTTCCCCTCACTCTCCTTGAACTGGTCTCGAATGGTGTCTTGTACTTCCACCTCCTGTTGGAGGTGGCTGCCGCCATTGCTACTTACTGGCTACTGCGGCGCCTGGGCCTCAGCACGATGGCCTCCGCACTTGGCGGCGTTCTATTTGGCCTGAATGGAACCTTCGCCTGGCTCGGGAACGCCGCTGCTACTCCCGTCGCCCTCCTGCCGCTCCTCCTTACCGGAGTAGAACTCTGTCGTTCCAGCACCAAGCATGATCGTTTCTTCGGTGTCGCTCTCTCCGCTGGCGCCTTGGCCCTATCCATCTATGCTGGTTTCCCGGAGACCACAGCTATCGACACGGGCTTTGCAGTCTACTGGGCTCTGCTCCGGGTTAAAGGTCTCGGCCCATCTCAGACTCCGCGCTACACACTGGCCCTATTAGCTAGCGGGCTTCTTGGCTTGCTGTTGGCAGCCCCAATTATCGACGCGTTCCTCACATATCTTCCCTCCGCCGACGTCGGACTGCATGCCGGTGCCGTAGGCACCGCCGCTCTTCCGCGCACCGCTACCGCCATGCTGTCCCTTCCCTACGTGTTCGGACCCATTTTTGCGTTCGTGGCCAACGACCATCTGCCTACGCTGGGGATCATCTGGAGCAATATCGGCGGGTTCACCACCAGCGGCGTGGTCATCTTGGCCAGCCTCGCGCTCGTCAGTGTGCTGCGCCGCAAGCAGGACCAACTGCTTGTTCTTGGCCTCCTTGGGTATACGGGCCTATGCCTTATAAAAACTTTCAATGTGGCCGACATTGGTACCGTGCTGGGGCACCTACCCGCTCTCGACGCTGTCGCCTTCTATCGCTATGCGCCGCCCACCTGGGAGCTGGCTCTAGTCGTCGTTGCTAGCATGGGATTTGAAGATATCCGCAAGCGCAGTCTGCCGCATTGGGCCAGCCTGGTCGCAGGCGCGCTAGCGGTCGCCTTCACCTTGGGTGAGGCCGCCGTAGCGTTCCACCAATGGCTGGAAATGACTCACACGAGAGAGGTCGACCTCTTCTTCTTTGTGTCAGTGGCCCTCGGACTCGCGGTCGTGGTCGTTATCACTTTGCTCGTTACGTTTCGGACAATGGCTCGACCACTTCTTGGTCCATCGGCCCCCCTGTGGATCGGGGCTATAGTGGCACTTGAGGCTGTTTGCCTGTTCACCGTCCCCCAGATGTCCGCGCCACGAAGCGGAGTCGTGGATCTCCAACCCGTTCGGTTTCTGCAGAGTCACTTGGGCAGCTACCGCTTTGCCAGTCTTGGGCCAATTGCACCAAACTATGGGTCCTATTTCGGACTCTCCGAGATCAATGTAAATGACGTTCCAATTCCAGCGCGCTTCGCCTCATTCGTATCGGCTCATTTGGACTCCAATGTAAATCCCCTGACCTTCACTGGGACCGACCAAGCCACAACCATCGGGCTAAGCCCACTACAGGCCTTCGTCACGAATATCGCCAGCTACGAGTCGGCGGCGGTGAAATACATTTTAATTCCACCGAGTGCACCGGCGGAGGCCCAGTTGCGGCAGGCCCACCTGCGGCGTGTATTTCAGGATTCAGTTGCCGCGATATTTGTCCTGCCCAGCGTCGCACCCTTCACATCCAGCACCACTGGCGCGTGCGAGGTCCACGATATCAGCGAAACTCGATTCAC
>JAJYWM010000110.1 GCA_021791455.1 bacterium
GATCAGGCGGCGCAACCTGTTGCCGCTCTCTGTCGAATCCGACTCGACCCTGTGATCAACCATCGCCAGGAGATCCGGCTCCTCTGGGCGCTGGCCCTCGGCCCCCGCCCAGAACACCGTGCCCCGCTCGAACAGGCGAATTCGCTCCCGGCCCCGGGACTGATTCAGGCGGCAGGCCGCCAGCAGCCCGGGAAGGACCGAATACCGCAGCCCACCAAGGCTGGCGGAGAGGGGGTTGCCGATGAGAAGCGGCGGCCTGCCGTCCCCCAGGCCGGCTACGGGGGCGGGCGCCGTGGGGTCCATCAGGCTCAAGGTCACGCACTCCGTGAAGCCGGCGCCCATCATCAGCTCTGCGATGGGCCTGGCGAAGGTGGCCACGAGCGGCTGCTCCTGAGGCCGCCGCAGCGGCGGAAGGGTGGCCGGGAGGCTGTCGTATCCGAGGATGCGTCCAACCTCCTCCGTCACATCTACCGGCGCCGTCACATCGGTGCGCGCTGCGGGGGGCGTGGCTGAGATCTCGTCGTTGGCCCCGTCCACTTTGAAGTCAAGAAGACGGAGCGCTCTGGCAGCCGCTTCCGAGGACACGTCCACCCCCAGGAGCCGCGATATGGCTGTGGCCGAGGTGCGGATGGGCGCGGCCTTACCGGGCAGCGCCCCCGCCGTAACAGGAGAGGGACGCGGGCTAACCCCCATGGTGTCGTGCAGCAACCGGGCGAAGCGCGCCGCCCCGAGAGGGGCCAAGTTGGGGGACAGGAAACGCTCGAAGCGGGCCGACGCTTCGGTCCTGAGCCCTGCCCGTCTTGACGTTGAACGAATGGATGTCCACTGGAAACTGGCCGCCTCGAGCAGCAGATTGCGGGTGTCCGTGTGCACGGCGGACTCCAGGGAGCCGATCAGGCCAGCGATGGCCGCCGGACGCCCGTTCACGGCTATGACCAAGGATCCAGAATCGAGCGGGCGATCCTGGCCATCGAGGGCCAGGATGCGCTCGCCACCGCGGGCCCGCCTGACAGCCACCCTGGTCAGCCCGTCGCCACCTCTGACACGGTCAAGGTCGAAGGTGTGCAGCGGCTGCCCGACCTCCAACATCACGTAGTTGGCGAGGTCAACCACCGCCCCCAAGGATCGCTGCCCCACCGCCATCAGGCGCCTTCGGACGTACAGAGGAGCGGGCCCGGCCGGGATCTCCGAGAAGCCCTCTGCGAGGTAGAAGGAGCAGAGGTCATCGGCCTCTATGGCTACGCTGACCGATGCCGCCAGGGGCTCACCCACCCGCTCCACCGCTGCAGTATCCGGCTCAGTAAGGGTCCGGCCCAGGGCCGCCGCCAACTCCCGGGCCACCCCGAGGTGGCACAGACAGTCTGCCCGGTTGCTGAGGATCTCCAGCTCGTAGATGGTGTCACCTGGAAAGAGCTCACTCAGAGGCTGGCCGGCGACCGCCTCTCCCGGAGCCAGGGTTAGCACCCCTTCGTGGTCCGCACCCAGACCCAATTCGTCTAGGGCGCAGAGCATGCCGGCGCTCTCCGTGCCGCGGATGCGGCGCCGGCCAATCTTCATCCCGCCAGGCAACCTGGTCCCGGGACGGGCCCAGGGCACCAGCGCTCCCAAAAAGAGGTTGGGGGCGCCACAGACCACCTCCTCCGGCTCGGAGGCGCCATCCCTCACCAGGGCCAGGTTGAGGTGGTCGCTGTCCCTGAGGGGGTGCAGGTCGACCACCTCCCCCATCACGATCGGCTCCAAACCGTGGGCAAACTCGAAAGTGCGCTCCACCTCCGTGCCCGTCAGGGTCAGGCGCCGCTCCACCTCCTTCGGGGATACCCCGTCCAGGTCCACCATTGAGCCTAGCCACTCGTGACTGACACGCACCTCAAAAGCACTCCAGCAGGCGCAGGTCGTTGTCGTAGAGGTCACGGACATCGGCGATGCCGTAACGCAGCGCGGCAATTCGGTCCGGCCCCATGCCGAAGGCGAACCCGCTGTATCTCTCCGGGTCGATGGCGGCGTTGGCGAGCACCGTGGGGTGGACCATCCCTGACCCCAGGATCTCTATCCAGCCCTTGCCCATGCAACTCCGACAGCCCTTGCCCAGGCATATCCCACAGGCGACGTCGGCCTCGATCGAAGGCTCCGTGTAGGGAAAGAAGCTGGCCCTGAGGCGCACTCCCCGGTCCTTGCCGAAGAGGGCTTGGATCACGTGTTCCAGGGTGCCCTTGAGATCTGCGACCGTCACCCCTTGGTCGACCAGGAGCCCCTCGACCTGGTGAAAGACGGGATTGTGAGTGGGGTCGGGGTTGTCACGACGGGCCACCTTGCCGGGTACGATGATCCGAAAGGGAGGTTCGCCGGCCAGCATGGTGCGCATCTGCATTGGCGACGTGTGGGTGCGATACAGCCAGTCCTTCCAGCCGCCCGCAAGATAGAAGGTGTCGTGGCTGTCCCGGGCCGGGTGCTCCGGGGGCATGTTGAGAAGCTGGAAGTTATGGAGGTCGTCCTCAATCTCGGGACCGCTCACAGATGCGTAGCCGAGCCTCAGGAAGACGTCCTCGATCTCCCGCAGCGTCCGCTGCACCGGATGCTGGTGTCCCCGCTCCAGGGGCCAGATGGGATGCGAAACGTCCATCTGCTCGGCCGCCACCTCGCGCATCCTGAGCTCCGAGTCGAGCTCCGTCTGGCGCTTGGCCAGGGCATCCGCAACCGCGGTCTTGGCGGCGTTGAAAGCCCGCCCGAGCGCCGCTCGATCAGTTCCAATCGACTTCGTCAGCTCGGAGGCGGCGGCTGTGATCAGGCCGCCGTGGCGGGCCAGATAGCGCAGCCTGAGCTCATCTAGGCGGGAGCGGTCCCTTGCCCCGGCGATCTCCTCCAGGGCTTGCCCGGCGAGGACCCGGAGGTCGTCGCTGGTCACTTCGGGGCGACTTTCTCCCGCGCCACGGACACCAGCGCGGCGAAGGCATTGGGATCCCGAGCAGCCATCTCCGCTAGCTGCTTGCGCGAGATCTCCACCCCCGCTTGGTCCAGAGCGGCGATGAACCGGCTGTAGGGGATCCCCTGCTGGCGCGTTGCCGCGTTGATGCGTGCGATCCAGAGGCGACGAAAGTCGCCCTTGCGCTTGCGACGGTCGCGGTACTGATAGGCCAGCGAGTGCATGACCGCCTCGTTGGCGGGCCTGAACAGCCGGTTATGAGTTCCGGTTAGCCCAGAGGCGAGCTCCAACACCCGCTTGTGACGCTTCCTGGCTGTGACTCCGCGCTTGACTCTTGCCACCGGTCAGTGGCCCAGATACGGCGCGTTGCGCCTGATCGACTTGGCGTCTCCCGAGGTGACACTCTGAACCTTGGCGTAGCCACGCTTGCGCTTAGCCGACTTGTGCTCAAGCAGGTGGGACTGGAAGGCGCTGCGACGCAACAGCTTGCCCGTCCCGGACAGGCGGAACCGCTTCTGGGTTCCCTTATGACTTCGGATCTTCGGCATCTTCCTTCGGTTCTCCCCTGACCTGCTTTCGCGGAAGCGGGTTCAGAATCATGATCATATTGCGCCCCTCCAACAGGGGCTGACGCTCTACGGTGGCCACTTCCTTGACGTTCTCGGCCAACCGCTGCAGAAGCGCTCGACCTATCTCCTGGTGCACCAACTCGCGGCCACGGAACATGATAGTGAGTTTGACCTTGTCACCCTCTTCCAGGAAGTGGCGGACGTACCCGTACTTGGTTTGGAAGTCATGCTCGCTGATCTTGGGCCGGAGCTTCATCTCCTTGAGCCGCACCGCATTGTGCTCCCGCCGAGCCTCCTTCTCCCGCTTGAGCGCCTCAAACTTGAAGCGTCCATAGTCCATCAGACGGCAGACAGGGGGTTGGGCCTGGGGGGCAACTTCGACCAGATCCAGCCCTCGCTCTTGGGCCAGCCGCTGCGCCTCCGCCAAGGTCACGATGCCGATTGCCTCGTCGGTTGTGTCGTCGAAGAGCCGGAGTGTCGGAACCCGGATCTGGTCATTGATACGTAGCTCGCGAAACGCTATGGACGCGCCCTCCTCATCGGTGAGTTTGAGTTGCCGATGCTATCACGTAAGGGGCTGGGCGAAGCGCAGCCATCGGCGCGGCTCAGAATCCCGCCACCTCCTCGCGCAACCGCTCAATCAGCTGCGCTGGGGTGATCACCGCCTGGCCCTTGCCCTTCTCCTTGCTTCGGGTGTCCCTGAGCGCGACGGTGCCCGCCTCCACCTCACGCCTCCCCACAACCGCCAGGTAGGGGATCTTGGCCAGCTGGCCCTCACGCACCATGGCAGAGAGTGTACGGCCGGGCCGGTCGTAGACATCGGCGCGGAATCCCTCGGCCGAAAGTTGTTCCGCCAAGCTGCGGCAGAACCCTTGCTGGTCGTCGGTGATGGGCAGAAGGCGCACCTGGATCGGGCTGAGCCAGATCGGCAGAGCGCCGGCGTAGTGCTCAAGCAGGACTCCGAAGAAGCGCTCCATCGAGCCCAGGATCGTGCGATGGACCATGATCGGCCGGTGAGCCGCGCCATCGACGCCGATGTACTCCAGCTCAAAGCGCTCCGGCTCGTTGAAATCGAACTGCACGGTGGCG
>JAJYWM010000367.1 GCA_021791455.1 bacterium
CTTCCACAATGGGCACGGGCCAGTCTCACAAGTCTGGCTCACACTCACCCTGCGGGACCGGTCCGTGCATGCCACGGTGGGTCGATGCTGCTAAAATCCACCCACCGTGGGGTGCGTTGTTGGCCCGTCTCATGTCTAGTGCCGCGCACTTCTCACCACACGCCGGGGGGAACCCGATTTCACAAGCGAAGGAGCCTCGGGCCGGAGGACGGAGCGACCGCGGACTGCGTCGCCAACATCTTCATGCGGGGTGTCGGCTCGGGAGAGGCCTCCTCGTAGGATCGGCGCGTTGAAGGTGACATCGGCTTATCCGCTGTCCGACGTCGGCCGCGGTATGCAGTGATCTGGCCCAAAGTTGTGGTGGCAAAGTGGGGGTGGCGAGACGCGGTGCTCGCTGCTCAGGTGGTGGTTCAGACGGGAATCCTGTACCTCCTGGGATCAGGCGGTTACTTCTACCAGGACGACTTCCTGAACATGCAAATGGCGGTTCATACACCACTGACTCTGCGCTACCTGATGACTCCCATCTTCGTCCATTTGGAGCCAGGGGTACGCCTCGAATATTGGATTTTAGTTCATCTCTTCGCTGCACATTACCGTATCGCGTTTGGGTATATCGCGATCCTGATCGGCCTGACGTCTTGGATTCTCTACCTTCTCGTTCGCCGGATCTATGCTCCAACATGGTGGGCTCCGCTACTGCTGCTCCTATCCGGGCTCTGGGTGGGCTGGATGACGGCAGCGCCGTGGCTGGCATCCGGCCTAGAAGTCACCCCATCGGTTCTCGCAGGCACGTGCGCAGCTTACGCCTTCTGGCGCCGTATAGAGGGAGGCGGGGACCGCTGGACCGCTGCAACGGGCCTTTCGTTCGCAGCTGGCTTAGCCTTCTACGAGGGTACGATGGTCACTATTCCGGTCCTAGTCCTGATGGTCCCCGTTGGCGCAACACTCTTGGGCTCGGGTCCGTTCCAGACACGGGTAAAAATTGTGGCCCGCAGAGCCGCCGCTCCAATGGCTTGGTGCTGCTTTGTCGCAGCAGTCTTCGTGGCCGTTGATTTTTTGAAGGGCGGTGTCGTCCTGAGCCAAAGCCCCAGTCCCTGGATGATGATCCTCTTCCTTGGAAGGGCTTGGTACTTTGCCTACATTCCGAGTCTGTTTGGGGGACCACTCGACTGGAGTTGGGTGGGGGCCCAGGGTAACGCGGCAGGTCCTCTCTGGCTGGCCGCAGCGAGTCAGGTTGCGCTCGCCATCTTGCTGCTCTACACAATCCGGCGGTCCCGGGCACAAGCCTTAGCCGGCTGGGCTCTCGTGGTGCTCCCATTCATTCTTCTTATGGCCCTGATCGGTTGGGCTAGGGCCGTCGAGTTTGGAGTCGCCGCCGGTCAGGACTACCGGTATGAAGCAAACCTGGTGGTTCCGCTGGTGCTAGGAATGGCGTTCGTGCTAATTGGACGGAAGCACCACGCTAATGGTGGCCAGCCACATTCCAGCCGGCTGAAAGTTGCTACGGCCACCGCAGTTGGACTCCTGTACGTTGCCATTTTCTCGGCCTCAGCTTTACCCGCTTCAGCCCGCTGGACAAGCAGCGGCACCCGATCCTACGTGACGGACTTACGCGCGAGCTTCTTGGCCCTATCCAGCCGCGCGCCAGGTACCTGGGGAGTCTACACCACGGCAGTGCCGCCGGCCATTCTCTTTTCGCAGGCGTGGCCGTATACCCAGGTTCGCACTATCGGACTCCCCTGGGGAGTACTCCTACCGCCGCCGCGCCTAGGCGCGAAAATGTATGTGGTAGATGAGCAGGGGCGTCTCGTGCCCGGCCATCTGCGCCCGGTCGCCGCCGCTGTAGCGCGGTGTGCTGGGCCAGCCTCGTCTCTGCCTTTCGAACTCAGTGCATCAGTTCCCGCCGGGGTGTGGCAGGTGGCGCTCACGTACACGAGTAACGAAGCTACAGTGGTGAAGCTAGCCATTGTCGGTGGTCCCGGAAACGTGGCGAGTGGAGTCCTTGGTACGGCTTATCTATCCGCCCCTCAGGGATCAGTAGTAATTCCCACTTATTGGCCCAAGCGGTTCCGGCGGATTGAACTGCTTACGGGTCCTGACGCCACCGTTTGCTTCGACCGAGTTGAAGTCGCAACGGCAGTGGCTACTCCGTGAAGTGGGCGCATTTGTGATCCGTGACAACGAGGCTACGGCGCGATTACTGAGGAGTTGGCACGGCCGGTCTTGACGCGTCTTGGGGCCGGTCGGGCCGTTTCTCCGTACGTCGCTTACGGAATATTGCACTTTCCGACCGTTGAGATATAACCGTTAGAGTTACCCATCTTGGCCCACTATCGGGGATTAATCGGGTACTTTGGAGACGCCCTACGGTGGCGGCGGAGGCAGATTCCCGTAGGCCACAGTGAAGCCGGTTGAATCCAATGTTGAAGGAGTCGAGACCTGGACTCTTGCCTGGAACATTGCTACGTCGTACAAGACCGTCTCCGGTCCGGTCGTTCCCAAGTCTGTGAACGTGACGTCGGGCGCGTAGTCACCGAGTGTTTCGATACTCCCATCGAGGGTTGGTGCCTCCACAATCCACTCGGCTGAACTTTGGGGCGCCGAATAGAGCTGGTCCGTAACGAAGCTTTGCCCGTTGGTGTTGTCTGTGATCTCAATGCCCCACGTGTCGCTGCTTACCTCGCCTAGAGTCACCGTGATGCTGTCGCCGGGCTGCGGGCTCAGGGTAGATGTGGATATGAGAACCTCAGTGGGGTCGGCTGGCAGGATCTCCCACCACGCCAGAATCCGGTAGGTATTGGTAGTCGCGTTGTAGGGTTCATCAATCCCGGCTTGGATGAGCGACGAGTCGTTCCAGCCGTCCACCCCCACCCACTCTGCAGTGTCTGTGTTGGTGGGGGCGGCATAGATCTCGGGAATATTAAACGTGCCTTGCGCGGCGGTGAAAGGCCCATCGCCCAGAACATAGCCGGACCAGTTTTGACTGCTACCGAGGGCAACACTCGAGATCGCGACCGAGGTGAATGCGGTGGTCTGGGGCCCAGCCGAGGTGGAGCCGTTGGTGACCCACACCTCGATCTGGTAGGCACCAGGGGCGTATCCGGCCGTGTCCCAACTCCAGGCAGCGCCTGTCCAGGGAGTCATGTTCTGAGCGTGGCCATCGGGAGATACCAGCCAGTAGGCGTAGGAGGCCGTGGTGCCACTGGGACAGGTCGCAGAGGCGGTCACGCTGACCGTGGCACCCTCGACCACGCTGCTGCTACTTGCGGCCAGGCTCCCGCCACTGCAGGCGGCCACGGCAGCAGCGGGGCTGAAGGTGTGAGTTCCCCCGGCCGCAGACCGCTTAAGGGCGGGAAACTTTCTGCCCCCAATCTGCTGTAGCTGAGCAGGGTTGACCTTGGTCGGCGCTCCGACAAGGGGCGATGCCGGCGGGGCAAGGGTAGCTGAGGCGGCCGCTGACGCCGGATACGGCACCTCCAGTCGGTGCGAACTCACAGATGGAGTTTGGGGAAAACTGCCCTGGGCGGCGCGTGCTGGCATCGCCCCCACCGAGCACGTCGTCCAGAGTATGGCCGCCGCCGCACCGATTGCGAACCTGCCTCGCGGCGGTGCGAATAGCCTCATGAACCTGACCCCTAAAATTGACAACAGACCATTAGGCAAGCCACGCAACTGTGCTTGGTGTTCGTGTCGGTTGCAGTGACGGTAAGCTGCCAGAAGAAATCAGGAGTACAAGCCCTGGCCGGGTGCCCGTCGGGCTCCACGGGAGCGTTGCGGTCCTGATCCAGCCCACTGCTTTGCCTGGTTCTCCTGCTTCAGCCATCCACAGCCTCCTCATGGGGCAGCGGATCACCCCCAAGTACCGCCGCGATACTAATGGCCCGCCCTGGCCGTTCGGCTACCTGTAACCACTTCGTTGCCGGAATGCCCGGACCTAGTCCGGGCGGATCGGACCGTCCGGTGGCAAGGCCCGGTCACAGGAAGGAGTTATGGCCATCCGAAGCAGAGTCCCTCTCTGACCGGAACAAGCTGGGGAAGTGCGAAAGTGACTTCGATCCCGCTTCCGCAGGCGCCCCACACCATGGGGGTGACAGGGAGCGCGCCGCACTATATAGTTCTCCGCTGGATGAACCGGACCCTCGGCTTTGCGTTGGCGGTCACCCTGATCGGACTCCTCGCTGGGTGCTCTAGCCAAACCCGTTTGGCCAGCCTCAGCGTTGACTCATCAGGCCTTCCCCCCGGCATACCAGGGGTGGTGAGTGTCGAGGGTGGCGGACACATTTGGCATTTGAGCGGACGCCAGGCGGCCATCCGGGTGCCTCCGGGGCAATACCGGGTGATCGCCGATCCGACGTTTCGCGGTGGGTGGGAATACCGCCCGGCGACCTTGGTGACGGATGTCCGGGCGCGATCCGGCACAGTGCTCCGCCTCGTGGAGCAGTATTTGCTATGGCCCTCATCAGTGCCAGCCGGGGTAAGTTGGGGCAAGGTGACTGACCAGACGCCCTACAGTGAGGAGTTTGAGGTCGATCAACTCGCCTGCACC
>JAJYWM010000155.1 GCA_021791455.1 bacterium
CGGTTGACCTGATCATAGGCAGCCCTCACCCGCACCAGGTTGGCGCCGTACACCGCCGTCCCCAGGATTTTGGCGGGCTCCAGGTCATCGGGCACCAGTATCCACGCCTCCAGTCCCTCTCGGGCAGCGTGGGCTGCCACGGCGTTGGCCAGATTGCCGGTGGAGGCGCAGCCGACCACCTGGAATCCGAGCTCCCGGGCCGCCGCTAGAGCCACCGCCACCACCCGGTCCTTGAAGGACAGGGTGGGGAAGCAGGCGGCGTCATCCTTTATGAACAGGGATCCCGATCCCAGTTGCCCACCGAGGCGGGGAGCCTCGATGAGGGGCGTCCAGCCCACCCCCGCCAGTCGCGGCGCGGAATCGGGGACGGGGAGCAGCTCGCCATAGCGCCAGATGTCGCGGGGCCGGCGCTCCACGGCATCGTGACTCAGGCGCCCCCGGATGGCCTGGTAGTCGTAGGCGATCTCAGTGGGGTAGAAGCAGTCGGGGCAGAGGGTCACCGCTTCGTCGGCGAACTGGCGCTCACAGCTGGGGCACCAAAGGCGGAAGAGGTGGGACATAACAGATCTCCTGGATCAGCGGATTGCATCAGGCCGTTCCAATGGACGGCAGGGCGCGCCGGCGCCGGGATGCTGGGCGGGGGAGCTAGCGCCGGGGCGCTAGTTGAGGGTCGGCGTGTCCCCCGCGGCACGCTCGCGCATTCGTGCCGTGGCCAGGGCGGCCATCTGCGCACCTCCCCTTGCACCCCAGGCTGGAGGAGAGGGGATTCGGCGGACGGAAGTCACGATGGCCACCTGGCAACCATACCGGCTTAGAAGGGGTCGGCGCAGGTGGGGCTGGACGGGGCCGGTCGTCGGCTGCCAGACTCCAGGCCATGACCGCGAAAATTCCGGTTGCCATTCTGGGGGCCACCGGAGCGGTGGGCCAGCAGATGGTGGCCATGCTCGACGGTCACCCCTGGTTCGAACTCACCGAGCTGGTGGCCTCGGACCGGTCTGCGGGCCAGGCGTACGGGGAGGTGGTCGACTGGAGGCTTGAGGGATCGCCGCCTGAGAGGGCCGGCCGACTCCAGGTCCAGTCCCTGGAGCGGCTCCCGAGGTCCCGGCTGCTGCTCTCGGCGCTGGACTCGAGGGTGGCGGCCGAGGCCGAGAGCCAACTCGCTCGTGAGGGCTACGCGGTGGTGAGCAACAGCAGCAGCCACCGGATGGACCCCGAAGTGCCCCTGGTGATCCCCGAGGCCAATGCCTCGCACCTCGAAGCCCTGGCTGCCGCCCGCACCCCGGCTGGGGGCTTCATCGTCACCAATCCCAACTGCTCGACGATCGGGCTGGTGGTGGCCCTCAAGCCGCTGTGGGACCGGTTCGGGATCGCCGAGGTCCAGGTCACGACCCTGCAGGCGATCTCCGGTGCGGGGCTGGACGGCGTCTCCGGAGGGGCAATCACCGACAACGTGGTCCCCTACATCGCTGGCGAGGAAGAGAAGCTGGAGAGCGAGCCGCTCAAGATCCTGGGCAGATGGGAGAGCCGGTTCGTACCGGCTGAACTCGTTTTGAGTGCCACCTGCCATAGGGTCCCCGTGCTCCACGGCCACCTCGAGGCAGTGAGCGTCCGGCTCAAGTCTTCGGTCGGGCTGGACGAAGTCCGCGAGGCGCTAGTCGGCTTCCGGGCGGAGCCGGATGTCGCTGGGCTGCCCAGTTCTCCCGCCACCCCGATCCGAGTGCATGCCGCTCCCGATCGACCTCAGCCACGTCTCGACAGGGGGGAGGGTGCTGGAATGACCGTCACCGTGGGCCGGCTGCGGCCGTGTTCGGTCCTCGATTGGAAGTTCGTCGTTCTGTCCCACAACCTCATCCGGGGGGCGGCTGGGGCAGCCCTGCTCAATGCGGAGCTGCTTGTGGCTCGCGGTGAGATAGGCCGCGACTGATTCAGGCCACGACGCTCTCGTGAGGACGCGATGGCTCAGACTGGTCGGGCCGGTTACGAGGCCGTCAACCCCCTTGACGCGGGGTTAAACTAGCAGGGTGTTGAACTAGGCGAAGAACCTGGGGGGCGCCGTCGCGAAGTGGGATTCCGCTGGGTTTCCTGAGCGCGAGCGGTCCCCGAGACCGCCCGAGCGGGGCCTGTAAGCCCTGCGGGGAGGGCGTCCGGGCTGTGGTCTGGGCTCCTCAAGCGGCTGCCCCCACCAGCTTGCCCATTCGGACCAGGTTGTAGGCCGCCATGGTCATCTCCACCCAGAGCCGGTTGCGTTCCACCCCCTTGTAGCGGAGTTTCCTGCTCATCCCCACCGTCTTGGTCCAGCCGAAGATCTCCTCCACCCGCTTGCGCTTCCGCTGGCTCACCTAGTAGCCCGGGGTGGTCGCCAGCCGGGCCAGGAGCGCGCTGCCCCAGTAGCTCTCCCGCCGGGCCACGTGGGGAGTGACCTGCAACTCCTCACACGCGTGGAGGAAGTCTTGCGTGTCGTACCCCTTGTCCGCCCCCAGGGTCAGGCGACGGCGCCGTGCCCGCTCACGCATCCGCTTCAGCATCACCGTGGCGGCCTCCCGCTCGCTGGTCCCGCTCGCCCGGGTCAGCTCCAGGTCCACCACCAGCCCGTGGCGGTTCTCCATCAGGACGTGCCCGGCAAAGCACATCTTGGTCTCCGTGCCCAGCCCCTTGCGGGCCATCAGGGCCTCGGGGTCGGTCCTCGAGCAGTGGGTCAAATTGCTCCGGCGCTGGCCCTTGAAGTCGACATCCGGGTTGCTGGGGGTGTAGCCGTTGCCGTCCCCAGGATCGTCCTCCTGGCCCCGCGGCCGCAGGCTCTTCATCGATGCCCACGCTTCCAGCAGCGTCCCGTCCACCGTGAAGTGGCTGGAGGAGAGCAGGTGCCGCCGCCGGGCCTGCCGCACCACCGCCTCGAAGAACTGCCGGCTCACCCGATGCTCGAGCAGCCGCCTCCGGTTCTTGGCGAAGCTGGAGTGGTCGAAGGGCTCGTCCTCCACGTTACGCCCCAGGAACCACTTGAAGAGCAGGTCGTACCGCAGCCGCTCGCAGAACTGCCGCTCACTCCGGATTGAGTACAGCGCCATCAGCAGACAGCTCTTCAGCAGATGCTCCGGCGGGATCGAGGGCCGCCCGATCTGCGCGTACATCCGCTCGAACGTGGGCTCCAGATCCTTCAGGGCCGCCTCCGCCAGCGGCCGGATCTTGCGGATCGGGTGGTTGGCCGGAATCAGCTCCCCAGGGTCGATCCAACCCAGCATCGTCACCTGGCGGGAGGTACTGCCGCGCATGTTGATCTCCAGCACCTCGCCGACCAGACCCCAACCGAATCTACCAGGAACTCACCCCGAAGTGGGAGCGTTCTTCAACACCCTGCTAGAGGTCGCCTACCGCACCAAGGGGGATGCCAACCCTGCCCCCGATGCCCTCCTGGTACCCGCAACGTCGGTGCTGGGCGTGTACCAGGGACGGGTGCCGCTGGCTGGCTACGTGCTGAATGGGCTCCACCAGCAAGTCGCCTTCGTGATCCTGGTGATGATCCCTGTCGTCTACATCGTGGTCGGCGAGACCCGCCGCCGCTGGATTGCAGCCGGGTCCCGGGAGAGTGCCCCGTGATCGTTGGGGCCGTCCCGTGGCTCGTGGCCGAGCGGGAGGGTGGGGGCCGGGCGGTGCCGAGAAGGAGCGTGGGCGCAGACGGGCATGGAAGGAGGGTCGCTATCGGAGGAGGACACAGGTGAGACTCGCAGATCCGAACTTGGGAGCCGGCATCAAGCTCGGCCCCGCAGCAAATTGGGAGAGACAGGAATGCTCCTAAGTAGACATCGGCGGTTCACCTTGGTGCTCAGCGCCGTCGGGGTGCTGGGAGCCGCGGCGGCCCTCGCGGTCGGGGCCAGCTATGCGCTGTTCAGCAGCACCGCTACGCCGCAGACCGCGACCATAAGCGCGGCCACCGTTACCCTGACCAACAGCGGCTCGGCTAGCGCCTCCGACTGCACCTTTAGCGACATCGTTCCCGGGGACAACCTGGGGAGCACCTGCACCTACACCGTGGACTACACGGGCAGCGCGCCCGCATGGCTTCTGCTCAACGTGTCTACCACTTCTACCGCGGGCAGCGGGGGGACGGCGCTCATCGACGGGGGTCCATTTGGCTTCATCCCCCAGATCTCGTACACCTCCGGTGCCGGTACCCAGCTCTTCGGGTACAGCACGGGAAACGGCCCCACCTGCACCACCACCAATGGCGTCGAGAGCTGCAGCAGCAGCTACGACAACCAGGTGGTGAACACTGACACCAGCGGGCCGATCTCGGGCGGCACTTCCTACACCTCCACCATAAGCGGAGCGATGAACATCGGTACCGACGCTCAGAACAACCCCTACCAGGGCAGCACGGGCACCATCACCGTCCAGGCGTGGGCCGTCCAGTCGACCAACAACACCAACAACGCTGGAAACGGCGGCGGCCCCGAGTACCCGTCCGGGCCGATCTTCCAGTCGGTGACCGCTCCCTCCAGCACCAGCCTCTCGGTCGACTACAACATCGCGGTCGAAGGAGACTTCCAA
>JAJYWM010000431.1 GCA_021791455.1 bacterium
CGGTTCTCGATGCCGAGGTCGTAGTAGAGGAGATCGACGTCGAGGTGGGGCAGGATCAGCTGCTCCTTGATCATCTGCCAGATCACGCGGGTCATCTCGTCGCCGTCCAGCTCGACGAGCGGGTTGACAACTCTCGCCTTGCCCATGCGTCTCTCCAAAAGCCGTGCGCTGTGCGATGAATGCCGACGGCGGAGCCGGGACCCCCGGACGGTAGCACGTCGGGTCGAAACCTCCGTCCCCGGCCCGCGGGCCGGGGATGGCTCGGCTCCCCGCTCCGCGCTCACCGGGGGTGCGCGCCCCCGGGGCGCTCTATGAAGAGGGGCCGGGCGCCGCGGACAGGCCCGCGCCGAGCTGTCGGTCCGCCCGGGCGGCGGCGGGGATGGCGCCGAGGACGATGACCACCGCGACCGCGCCCACCAGGGCCGCGTAGCCGTAGGCCCAGCCGGCTCCGATGCCGTAGAGGAGCCCCATGATCAGGTTGCCCAGGAACAGGCCCACGCTGCGGGCGGCGGTCAGGGCTCCGAACCCGGTGGCCGCCCGGCGGCCGGGCCGGAGCACGGACATGAGCGACGGCTCCACCGTCTCCACGATCCCGAGCGCGAACCCGAGCGCGACCACCCCGAGCATCAGCACGGCGGCGCTGAGGCGGGCTCCGTATCCGACGGCCAGCAGGACGGCACCGGCGACCGAGACGAGGTAGCCGAGCAGGCCGAGGTCGCGGAAGCGGTCGGCGATGAGCGTCCCCAGCCGCGGACCGGCGACATACCCCGTCACCGCCGACACGGCGTTGAAGAGGAGGAAGGCGCCGATGCCCACGCCCGCCTGACCGCTGCCCTGGGCCGTGGTGAGGATCGGGAATCCCACGCTGTACGAGGTGAAGCCGAAGAGCGCGGCCGCGGCGAGCAGCGGCATCGCCCCGGGCAGGGGGCGGGAGGGCGGGGCTCCGGCCCCGCCGGAGCCCCGCCGCGCGGGCGCAGCGCGCCCGGTGCGGCAGCGGGTGAGCGTGAGGGTCGCGACCGCCAGCGGCAGCACGCTCCCCAGGAAGATCCAGCGGAACGCGACGTGCTCCAGGACGGCGATCAGCACGTAGGCGCCGGCCAGGGCGCCGCCGCCGATGTCGAGGGCGTGGAGAAAGCCGAAGACGGCGTTGCGGTCCTCCGCACGCGGCACGGCCTCGACCAGCATCACGCGCCGCGAGGGGGTGCGGAGATTGCGCGCCCACCACCCGGCGCAGAGCAGGCCGATGGCCGCCGCCGGCGAGGCCCAGAGCGCCGAGAGGGAGAGCAGGGGGATCAGGGCGTTGCCGCCGATCGCCACGCGGCGGTGCCCGATCCGATCTCCCAGCAGGGCGCCCGCGAAGGCCATGAGGGTGCCGCCCCCGTAGGCGATGGCCATCGCCAGGCCGAACTCCCACACCGGTTGGTGCAGCACCAGCACCAGGAAGAGCGGGAACCCCGCCAGCACCCCCTGGTAGCCGGTGTCGGAGAAGAAGGCGGACAGGGAGATGGCCCAGACGTCGCGGGTGCGCCACGCCACCCGCCGCCGCGCCGCACCGCCGGGGGAAGTTGGGGCCGGGGCGGTGGATCCGGGGTCAGGACGCTCCGGGACGGCCATGGGCTCGGCCGATCATGGCAGAGGTCGTGGGGCAGGCGCGCGCAGGCGGACGCCTCTGCACCACCCGGCGTTCTAGGAGGCTGGTGTCTTTCTCGGGGTAGCTCCCCCAAACGCCTGCTCGATGAGGGAGAATGAGCTTCACCTGAACAGACGTTTGCAGGGGAGGTTCGATGACGCTCGGTACGGCGCCACGGCAGGGCGATCTTCTCGACGACACCACCAGGTTCTGCGACGCCGTGCTGAAGGCGGAGAGCATCTACGCCTTCCTGCACCGAGAGCGCGATCGGCTGTTCCCCGACGAGTTCTTTGCCGACCTGTTCTCGGACCTGGGCCGGCGTTCGGTGCCGCCCTCGGTGGTGGCCACGGTGATGGTGCTGCAGCGCCTGGAGGGGCTCTCCGATCGGGAGGCGGTGGAGCGCTACACGTTCGACGCCCGCTGGCGCTACGCGGCGGGGGTGGGTGGCTATGACGGCGAGGGGCGGACCAGCTTCGCCCACACCGTGCTGGTGGAGATGCGGGAGCGGCTGCGCGGCTCGAAGAGGCCGGATCGGGTCTTCAAGATCGTGCTCGATGCCGCTGCGGCGGCGGGGCTGGTGGGTCGGCGGCGGGTGGTCGACTCGACACCCCTCTACGACGCGGTGGCCACGATGGACACCATCACCCTGATCCGCTCGGCGATGCGGGGGCTGCTCAGGGTGGCGGGAGAAGAGCTGGAACCCCAGCTGCGGGCAGTCTGCGGCAGCGGGGACGAGTACGCCAGCTCGGCCAAGCCGCAGATCGACTGGGACGACACGGCGGCGCGCGAGGCGCTGATCGACAGCCGCGCCCATGATGCCCATGCCTGCCTGGCCTTGCTCGACGGCATGAAGGTGGGCCCGGAGGTTGCCGAGGCGGCGGCCTTGCTGGCCAGGGTGGTGGGCCAGGATCTGGAGACCACGGGCGATGGCGGGTTCCGGATCGCTCGACGAGTGGCCCCGGACCGGATCATCTCCACGGTGGACCCCGAGGCCCGCCATGGCCACAAGACCCAGGCCCACGCCTTCGATGGCTTCAAGGGTCACCTCGCCGTCGACCCCGACCACGAGATCATCACCGCGACCGCGGTCACTGCCGGCAACGTTGCCGACGGCGAGGTGGTCGAGGAACTGCTGGCGGACTGCCTGGAGACAACGAGTGGTGCAACGGCGGCGGCCGTCGACGCTGCGTCGGAGGACGGACCGCCCGAGGTGTATGGCGACTGTGCCTACGGCACCGGGAAGGTGCCGGCGCGCCTGGAGCGGGCGGACATCGTGGCCATGGTCAAGGTGCAGCCGGCGCAGGCTCCTGCCGGGCACGTCACCAAGGAACGGTTCAGCATCGACCTGGCGAGCTGGACGGTCACCTGCCCCAACGCGATCACGGTCGAGATCCGGCGCCGGCCGGATGGAAGTGGACTCGCCGCCTTCGGTGCCGCGTGCAGCACGTGCCCGCTGATGGCCCAGTGCACCAGCAGCCCGCACGGTCGAATCATCACCGTGAGCGCCTACGAGCCACAGCTGGCTGCAGCGCGGGAGCGTCAGCAGGATCCCCAATGGAGGGAGCGCTACCGAGCCCGCCGGCCCAAGGTGGAGCGCAAGATCGGACACCTCATGCGGCGGCGCCACGGTGGTCGGCGAGCCCGGGTGCGCGGCCGGGCGGCCCTGGGAGTGGTGGGGGGCTGACGGGCTGACCGCAGGCCCCTACCGCGACACCCACAACCACCGGGTCAGGGCATCATCCTCAGCCACGAACGCCCCCCCGGTCGCCGAGCCACCAGCTTGCTCAGTCCTCGCCATCCAACCGACCGCCTGAACCCCAGCGGCGCCCCCCAGACCACCTGTTCGGCACCAGTCACCTAGGGGAAGATGCCCCGCACCGACGTCGCTTCGGCGACCCGCTGGACCGCGACCAGGTACGCGCCCATGCGCAGCGAGACGCGCCGCGCGTCGGCCTGCTCGGCCGTCTCCGCGAAGGCGCGGCGCATCACCCTCTCCAGCTTGATGTTGATGTCATCCTCGTCCCAGAAGAAGGACTGCAGGTCCTGCACCCACTCGAAGTACGAGACCGTGACCCCGCCGGCGTTGGCGAGGATGTCCGGCACCACCGTGATGCCGCGACGCTCCAGGATGGCATCGGCGTCGGGCGTGACCGGTCCGTTGGCTCCCTCGACCACCAGGCGGGCCTGGATCCGTCCCGCGTTGCCCGCCGTGATCACGCTCTCCAGGGCGGCCGGCACCAGCACGTCCACGGGGAGCTCGAGAAGCTCCGCATTGGAGACCTCACGCGCGCCGGGCAGACCGGCGAGCCGTCCGGTGCGGCGCAGGTGCGCCTCCACCTCCTCCAGCTCCAGGCCGTCGGGGTTGTGGATGCCGCCGTTGACGTCCGAGACGGCGCAGACCCGGAAGCCGCGCTCGGCGAGCATGCGGGCGCTCACGCTGCCGACGTTCCCGAACCCCTGGATGGCCACCGTGGCGGTGGTGGGGTCCATCCCCAGGCGCCGGCACGCGTCCAGGGCGACGATGCTCACGCCCCGGCCGGTCGCCTCCGGCCGGCCCCGCGAGCCCCCGATGGCGAGCGGCTTCCCCGTCACCACGGCGGGACGCGAGTACCCCGCGTCCATCGAGAGGGTGTCCATGATCCAGGCCATCACCTGCGCCGAGGTGTTGACGTCCGGGGCGGGGATGTCGGATGCCGGGCCGACGAGCAGCGAGATCTCGCTGGCGAAGCGCCGGGTGAGACGCTCCAGCTCGGCTCGGCTCAGCGTCTGAGGGTCGACGGTGACGCCGCCCTTGGCTCCGCCGAACGGGATGTTGGCGAGGGCGCACTTCCAGGTCATCCACATCGCCAGCGCCTTGACCTCGTCGAGGTCGGTGTCGGGGTGGAAGCGCAGCCCACCCT
>JAJYWM010000230.1 GCA_021791455.1 bacterium
CCAGTCTCTGGACAACCTCACCGCATCGCTGGTGTTTGGCGACGGGGCGGCCGCCGCCGTTCTCACCGCGGGCGCACCGGGACTCGGCATCACGGGGTCCCGGGCCATGCTTCTCCCGGATACGGAGAGTCTGCTGGGCTTCAGGCTGGTCGACTCGGGCTTCCAGCCCATCCTGAGCCGCCACCTGCCCGCCGTGCTGGGGCGTGGGATCGCCAAGACGGTGTCAGAGTTCTGCGATTCGCCAGTGGACTTCTACGCGGTCCACGCCGGGGGTCCGAGGATCTTCGAGGCCGTGGAACGGGCGCTTGGCCTCGGTCCTGATTCCCTCAGTGAATCTCGGCGGGTGTTCCGCGAGTTCGGCAACCTCTCATCGGCCTCAATCCTGTTCGTCTTGTCCGCTCTGGCGGACCAGCATGGACGTGGGCTGGCTCTAGCCTTTGGGCCCGGGCTCACTCTGGAGATGCTGGCTCTCGCCGGAGGCTAGGTATGAAGCGTCCCTTTGAGGCGAACGTCGCTGAGTAGCCGGGATTGGTGAAAAGTAGCCTCTCCTCAGCCCGGATGCGACGCTGCAGGACCACCGCATTGGCCGCAGACAGGACCACGGCGCTCCGCCAGGCACCGGCTGCCATGGGCAGGGCGAAGACCTCCAGGCCGACCGCCAAGTAGTTGGGGTGGCGGATCCAACGATATGGACCGCGGCTCACGACCTCAAAGTCCTGGGCCACGACGCCGCGCACATTCCACTGGTGGCCCAGAGACCTGATGCTCCAGATCCGGAGCAGGTTGGATGCGACGACGGTCCCCTCCCAGGCCAGTCGGCAGCGGGGCTGGGCCCGCGTGCGGGCAACCTCCAGGGGCGGAGCCAGAAACAGGGCCACGTGGACCAGGACCATCGCCGGGAACCCCCTGGGGTCGGCCGCTGCACCGGGCTGGCCCTTGGCATTTTCGCGGGACCGGCGAAGTTCCAAGAGACGTTGGCCGAGCAGGCTCCACCACAGGACCTGGAACCGTTTGGACATCTGCCAACTATGGCGGCTTGCGGTGCGGGTCGCTCGCCGGCCAAGGATGACCTCCCAGCGGCGGTGTTCGGAGGTGCTGGATAGACTCGAATTGATAGGCCGCGGACGTGGAATCTGGCCGGTCGCTTGGGTTTCTCGAACACGGCTGCCACAGCCAAGCCAGGAGGCACCATGATCGGAGAGAAGATCCAGCAGTTCCAGGGCAAGCACACAGATCTGGGCCAGCTACAGTCCGAAATCGAATCCTACCTGAGCGGGGAGGGGTTCAAGGTCCAGACCTCGCCGGCCAGCTCCCACGGGTATGTGATCCAGGCCAAGAAGGGAGGCTTCATGGCGGGGGTCATCGACGCGGACAGGGCCCTCACCATCATGATCTCGGGGGGACCCGATGACTTCACGGTCAGGACAGGCGTGGGCAAGTGGCTGGAGCGCCTGGGCGTCGCCGCCGTCGAGACCCTGCTGCTCTCTGACCTGTTCTTGGTGGTCGACGTGGCCGAGATGGCTTGGAACGTCGAGATCGAGGACAAGCTGGCCAAGAAGATCGCGAGCCTGGTCGGCTGATAGGTGCGGGCGGGTGGGGGATGCCCTCACCCGCCCGATCCAGGGGTCCGGGCCCCTCCTTGTAACATCGCCGTCTCCTTTTGAGGGGGTGGGTGTTCCTGAGATTTTGGCCGCGAAGTGCCGCCACCCATCCCTCAAGGGCGGTGAATTTCCCTTTGAGTTGCTTGACTCCCGTTGACATAATGTTGTAGGGCTACTATCATCCGCGGCATGACCTGTATGGCGACGGATGCAGGATGTCGAGTCCCGCACCCGTGAGGCCGGAACCACTGCACAATCGGGTCGCGGTATTGAGGGCCGAGCACGGAATGAGTCGGCACGACCTGGCCCAGGCGCTCGGAGTCAACTACCAGACGATTGGCTACATCGAGCGCGGCGAGTACAGCCCGAGTCTGGATCTGGCGTTCAGGATGGCCGAGGTCTTCGGCCTGCCGATCGAGGCGATCTTCTCCCGAGAGCCGCTGCCGCCCATGAGTTCGCAACTGTTCAGTGCGAACCAAGAGAGCAGGCCACGAGCCGAGACGAGGTCGGGGCAACCGTGACGCGGGGGATTTCCTGGCGGGACCTGCGCACTCCGGAATTTCTGGTCGGCGCCCTGCTTGTGATCTTCATATCCCTGGGCCTGGCCCTGGTAGCCGCCCTGGGGCAGTTGACCGGCTTTTTTCTCTACCTGCTGGTCAGCGCGGTCTCGCTGGTACTTCTCAGGTGGCTCCCCGTTGAGCCAGGGCGGCTGTTGAGCCGGCGGTCCATCCGCCGGGCCCTGATCCTCTCGATGGCCGGCGTGTGCGGTCTGCTCGCAGCCATGCCCAATCAGCTTGCCACCTGGTACGTCCTGCCCCTGCTGGCCCTCATCTGCTGCAACATTCTTCTGGGCAGGGCGACCCAGCGGGTGAGCGCCGCTCCCGACCGGGAGGTCGATGAGTGGCAAGAGGAGATGCGCAACCGGGCGCACGTTGTCGCCTACCGGCTCTTGGCGATTGTTGTCCTGGGCCTTGCGGGCGCGTATGTCGCCTCCTACACGATCAGAGAATGGATGGCTCAGAGCTTTGGGGTGTGGGCAGTACTGGCTGAGCTGTTGTTCTTCCTGCCGGCGATGGTGCTCGCCTGGATGCAGCCCGACCCGGTCGTCGAGCCCGCACCGCGATCACTGCGGGCCACCTGGCTCAGGCGCATCATCTTCACCGCGGTCGCAGCGGAGCTCCTTCTCCCGGTCATTTCGGGGTTGGCGCTGCTGGTTGTTCCACCTCAGATCAGCACCACGGTCCGTGCCGCGGGCAACCAGAGCCAGCGGTGTTCGTACTTGGGCGCCACCGAAACCGTCGGACTGGTCCTGCAGGCCACGCTGCCGATCTCTGCTCAGGTGTGCTGGACAGGATCCAGGGCCTTTGAGGACTGGGGAATGAACCAGAGCGACTGCGAGGCCGCCATGACATCGGGCCTTGTGGCCACGACGGTGTCGTGCCACAGGCAACTGTTGACAGACGGCACGCTGTACTTCAGGTACACGACCCGGCTGGAGTCACCCGCGATTCCGTTCATTTGGCGCGACTTCCCGCTGACGGTGGCGGTCTCGCGGACCGGCCGTCTGGTCCAGTTTCCATGAGAGCCGAATCCCCGGGAACCCCGGCGTGGGGCTGGGAAGGCCACCTCACAAGCCGCCTCTTGGTGGTTCTGCTGGCACTTGTGTGGGGGGTCCTGGCATCCCCCGTCCCGGTATCCCTGGACGGTTGGGGAACGGCGGTGGTCGCAGTCGGTTTGTTCCTCTTCATTGTCCTGGGGCACCGCACAATGTGGCTCGCCACACCGTTCGGCCGCGCCGGCGACCAACGGACAATGGACTTGCGCGGACTCGCTTACCGTCGGGCCTTCAGGCTCTTCTCGCTCGGTGTCCTCCTGCTGATTCCGATGCTGGTCGTCGGGGCCGGGCAGGGCGGCACCACAATTGACTGGGGTGTCCCCAGCCCTCTGGGGGCTAGGGCCATAGTGGCTGCGATCCTGATGCTGGTGGCCCTGCCGACCGCGGTCGTGGCGTGGCTCGCGCCACCCGGGGGCGGTCGCACAGGATCCCCCGCGACGGGCGTCCCTGTGGGAGCGCTGACGGGTGCCTTCAGCATTCTTCTGTCGGCGTGCGCCGTGGCCTGGCTGGTCGGATTTCAGTCTCTGCCCGTAGCCGTGGCGTCCAAGGTGACGATTCCCGATCCTCAGGACGACTTTTCGGGGGCCACCTGCGGCGCCTTCGCGGCCGTGTCCCAGCTCGATCAGGGCGTTGGCCCTTCGCTGGTGATGCTGGCGCAGGTCTGCTGGGACACGAAGGCCGTCTGGATGGTCAACGACCCCGGTGGGCCGTCTCCCTTCCGCTATGCGGCTGGGCTCTCCAATGCGCTCCCCCAGTTCTGCCAGCGTTCCACCGACCGCTCTGACTTCGGAGTACTCGCCGACCAGCAGTGCCGGGTCTGGGTGGACAGGGCGGGTACGATCCACGTGACGATGCAGGCGGAGGCTGAGTCCGGTCTGCCCGGCCTGGGCTCGCGGCGTCTGCGGCTCGAGCTGGTGGTGACCAAGGACGGCAGGGTGGTCACCTTCGACTAGGGAACCTGCAGGGTGGCTCCGGCTAGCATGTGGCCCCGGATCCGGCCCCTGGCTCCACCGGGGCGCATCATGTGGTTCTGAAACCTCGGCAAGGACGTTCGGACCAGGGACACCGTCGAGCACCCGGAATCGGAGGGAGTGGGCCAAGTGCCGGATGTCAGTTCTACACTGGACCGGTGACTGGGGTCGCCACGGTCGGGCCCTCGCGTGGGGCCATTGCGGCAACGATGGATCTGGGAATGAAAGCAGGATTGGTCCATTGAGGTTCCAGCGGGGACCGTGGCATATGGATTGCGCAAGGAAGGGCGTCGCGTGAACGGAGTCAACCT
>JAJYWM010000403.1 GCA_021791455.1 bacterium
CACCGACCCTCATAGCTCGGCTCCATGGGCAGCGCCGTCCCGAACTCGGCAGGGCCCAAAAACCGACAGCGAGTCGCGGTCGACTGGTGTGCGCGGCTGGGTTCCAGGGATCGCCTGCCCGGCCCACCAATGCTCAGGATGGCACTCGGGACCCAACCGTTCTCTAGGACTTACCACTGAATGTGGTCCACAGATGCATCGCCGCTAACGCGCCATATGGGTGCCAGTAGTTCCCTGGCACCGACGCGCCGGGGGTGTTTGACTGGCTGGACAGGCGCAGCCAAGCGCGACGCAACCCCGGGTCCTGGCAGGGGAAGGCATCCCCATAGCCCAAGCGCAGCGCCAGGTATTGAGGCACCCCGGCTTGAATCCCTGGGACGGCGTCGAATTGCTTCTCAAATGCATCCAGGGGGCTGACGGCATCCAGGTGTAGCTGGTGAGTCGCGACAGACCCGGCAAAGCGACTCACCGTGGCCGCCTGCTGCGGGCTCAGGCCGTCCGCTTCGAGGTCGGCGCCCGCTAGTGCCTCGGGGCCCGGAAAGGTGTGGGTCAAGCCCATCGCGCTCGCTCCGGGCACGGCGGTGCCATGGGATATCGTGAGTCGACCCATCAGGTTGCGGCGCTGCGGGTTCGAGGTCCCGTAGCTCAGAATAGCGCCAACTCCGACTTCGAACGGGTCCCAGGCACCTGGAGGCCGGAGGCCGGGATGGGTCCGCACCAAGGGAGCCAAGCGGGCGTCCGCCAGCAAGTGGCTCTCCGCAGCTGATGGGTCGCAGCTGAGATTGAAGACATGTCGGGCGCGCTGCACGACGGAAGCTAGCCCATTCCATTGGGAGAGGTAAGCGCGGACCTGGATCGTGTCCGGCGCGACCTGCTGGAACTCCAGCACGCCCGGGTCGCCGTTGACGAGTGCAGTCCGGCGGTAAAGGTCCCCAGCCACCCATTCGACTCCGGGCACGCCTCGGGATCGTAAATGCAGCAGCATGGACTCCCAATCCATGCCGCCGTCATAGCAAAGGCGTAGGGACAACCCCGGATCGGCGGCGAGTTGGTCGCCTCGGTGCCGGCGAGCGCGTAGTTCGCTTGGGGTGAGGTGAAAGAAGTCGAGGCAGGCCCGGTTGCACTGTCGCACCGATCCAAACCCTGCGGCTGTGGCCACGTCTGCGACGCTCAGGTCGGTGTCGTCCAGAAGCCGCCTCGCGAAGTGGGCCCTTTGGGACCTGGCAAGCTGGTCGGGCGTGAGCCCCAGGTGGGCGCGAAACAGACGGCCAAGATGGCGAGACGAGATGCCAAGCCGGCGCCCAAGCTCCACCTCGGTTCGGCGATCGAGGAATCCGTCGAGGACCGCTTGCAGGGCTCTGGAGACCAGCCCCGGGATCCCTGACGGAACCGACTCCGGCCATCGGTATGGACGGCACCTGGGGCAGGCGGTCAGGCCGGCAGCCTCGGCCGCTGCGGCCAGCTGGAACTGCCTCACTTCGCCTGGCCTACGGGGACCGGGACAGTCAGCGCGGCAGTAGGTGGTAGCAGAACGGGTTGAGTAGACGTTGCCCATGAGTTCAATTATTCCGCGCCTCCGGAAGCTGCATCAGACAGATTCGGACAACTTTGCCACAGTGTCCGAATCTGTCCTGTCAAAACCGGCGCCACGCGTCATCATTCTCGGGTGCCCACGCTCATCCGTCGTCCAACAGGCTCTAATCCAGGGCCCCCACGTTCGCGTTCGGGGGCACGACCGCGCTGCGTTCGGGAGACTGCGCCGTCGGAACTTGCGACTGGGAGCGACTTGTCCGCGGGGCGTTCAGGAACTGCCGTCCGCGGTCCGGCCGGGGGGCTCGGGGTCCTGGTGCCGGGGGGGCGCGCTCGGCTGGCGTCCCCCGGAGAGGGGGTCACCGGAGCGTGCAGGGGACACCAGATGAACACCCGGAGACGGCGGCGAGCCCCGCTGCCAGAACGGCAGCTAGCAGTCCGACCGGCCGTGTTAAATCCGAGACCACCTCGGGTTCGACGCGTCTACCGGTGCCGCGATTCATCGGCGCTCAGTTCAGCGGAAGCGCCCACAGCAGGACTGGGGGGAGTCCACCGCCGCCCAGGGGCTCAGGTTGCTGGGCTGGCCAACCACCGGGGCGAGGCTCGCGGTTCGTCCGGGTGGCCCTTGAGGTGCACCGATGCTTGATCACGCTGATCCCAACACAAACACCGTGCGAGGGCGCACCTCTGCCACAGAGGGCGTAGGCTCCCCCTCGGGCCCGTCCCGAGGCCGGCCACCACAGGGAGAGCGCCGTGTCATTCGGCTCGTCGTGGCAGACGATCACCCGATCGTCCTCGAGGGTCTGTGTTCGATGCTCGAGGCCGAGTCAGACCTGGCCGTCGTGGCCAAGGCGAAGGACGGCGAGGAAGCGATCGCCCTCAGCATCGCGACTGCGCCTGACGTCGTCCTGCTGGACGTGCAGATGCCTCGCTGCGATGGGATCGAGGCGCTGCGGGAGGTCAGGCGTGCCTGCCCCAACTCCCGGGTGATCATGCTGACCACCTTTGGGCACGCCAACTACATGGATTCCAGCTCAGACCGGGGTGCCTTCGAATACCTGCTGAAGGACGTCACCCGTGACAATCTGGTCGAGGCCGTTCGCAGAGCCGCACGAGGGGTCGCAGTGCCGACTGAGCCGCATCGCCAGGATCCTGTGGCTCGGCTCACCGAACGCGAGCGGGAGGTGCTGATCCTCATGGCTGGGGGAATGGCCAACCGGGCCATCGCAGCAGAGCTCGGAATTGGCGAGGAGACGATCAAGTCCCACGTCAAAAGGGTCCTGCGCAAGTTGAAGGCCCGCGACAGGACCTCGGCAGTCTTAAGGAGCTGGCACCTGGGTCTTCTTCCTCCAGACGCAATGGTTGCTGAAGTGGTGCCGGAACCGGCCTCGGAATGTGGCGCCGAATCGGATCTCCGGTGCGGCTCCCCGCCTGCCGCGCCAGGACCCGTACCGGTGGCGCCTCGTGCCCAATGATGCCGGCCAAAGCGCGGCAAGACCCCCTAGGACGGCCGCAATTCGGCGCGGCCATGGGCAATCGCGCACCCGGATGCAGGCTCAGAAGAAGGTGGCCCGCAGCGGCACCCTGCCTGTTGGCGTCCGGGTCGAAGTCGGGGTGCGGTCCGCCTCTCCAACCACCACGAAGTGCAGCGCTCAGCCCACCTCAGCCTCAGCGCGGCGTGCTGGTTGCCCCGCAGGTCCGTTCTTTCGTACCGGCGCGTCGCTGCTGCCTGGGAACTGCCCGGTTGACCCCAGACCGACCAGAACATCCTCGATTCGACCATCAGGAGTGCACCAATGCGAGACGTGATTCTGCAGCAGTACGCGGTTTCTCTGGATGGCTTCAGTTGCGCCGACGACTCTGAATTTCAGAGGTATGTCCAAGGGGTAGACGACCCGGTGTTGGATGACATCTTTCTCGGTGGGCTGAGGCGCGCGGGGACTCACATCATGGGGCGCGCCACCTACTTGGATATGGCACGCCACTGGCCTCCCCGACAAGGGCCGGTCGCTGACCTCATGAACAGCACCCCTAAGGTCGTGTTCTCTCACACCCTGGAGAACGCCGATTGGGCGGGGTCACGGATCGCGAGCGGTGACACCGGGGACGAGATCGCCAGGCTCAAGCAGGAGCCAGGTGGTGACATTCTCGCTCATGGGGGATTCCGTTTCACCCAATCGCTCGTCAGCCTGGGTCTCGTCGATGCGATTCGCCTATTCATCTTTCCCGTTGCGCTGGGGCGGGGAACCTCAATTTTTGGTGGCATCGACCATCCAACGGAATACGAGCTGACCACGGTACGACAGTTTCCCTCCGGGGCCGTTCTGCACGTCTTGAGACCCGGGTCCGCAGCTGCCTGGAACCGTGGGGCCTCGACGGGAGAAGGCTTGCAACCGGAGCCGTCGACATGAGGACGGCTCAGCCTTCGTCGCCTCCAACCGCCGCACGTTTGACGCTCCCCCAAGAGAGATCGTGGCCTGAGGGCGGGCCGACCCCGACGGCCAGCATCGGCGCCACTCCCAAGGCAACGGGGAAACCGGACCGCTCGACGTCCGATTCAAGAACTGCCGGTGTCCAAGCAGGCCCGGCACTGCTGGTCATGGGCGGCGCAGCACGCGGGAGGAGACGCCCAGGGGATGGCCCTGCGCTCAGGTGGGAAGGGAGGGCCGACTGAGGAGCGACGCGCCAGTGGGCGGCCTCGGCGCGGACGGTGAGTTCGCCACCGGCCCGAGGGCCAAACCGGTCGCAGGCCCATTGAACGCCGAGACGCAGCGGATAGGCTCTTGCTCGGTCGTGGGGGGAAGAATCCGTCGCCCCCGATCGCGGCCGGTGCCACCGTGACCGGAGCCCCGACCGAGGGTCCTGCATGCGTAGAGCAGCACCGTAGCTCAGCGGCCACTGCGATCGACCTAGCGAAGGCATACCGAGAGGGCGGCGCGAACGCGGCGGCGTTGACA
>JAJYWM010000436.1 GCA_021791455.1 bacterium
GGGACAGGCTTGAGGCGCGGATCGACCGCGACAACGCCGAGGGCCACTGGCTCTGGACCGGCTACCGCATGCCCAACGGCTACGGCAAGTTCACTGTCGCCGGGAGTGGCAAGTGCTGGCTAGCCCACCGTCTCGCGTGGGAACTGCTTCGCGGGCCGATCCCGGACGGCATGACCCTTGACCATCTCTGCCGAGTTCGGCACTGCGTCAACCCAGACCATCTCGAACCGGTCCTTTTCGCCGTCAATGTGCAGCGCGGGGTTCCGTTCCGGGTGGCAGCGCCCCGCGAGCTGGCAACGCACTGCCGCCACGGCCACGAGTACACGCCTGAGAACACGTACCTGCCGCCCGCCAGTTCGCCCTACAAGGCCAACCGCCAGTGCCGGGCATGCCGCCAAGCCATCCAGGACGCTAGAGTCCGACCTTAGTGCTCGACTTGTCCTCTGGCGGGATGAGCGAGTTCCAGACCGCCAGGGTGGTGCAGTACTTGCTCGCCCGGTTCAGGTTCTGAACATCATTGTCGATCAGGCAGTCAACGTGGTGAGTCTTGCAGTACTTCGCCTTCGCCTTGTGCGGCGGGTCTCCGAAGACAACCATATCGTCCCATGCGTTCCCCAACCCCAGGCTCTTGAGGTACTGAGCCTTCTCGTCGAAGTCCTGCTGCGTTGGCACCTTCGCCGAGCAACCCGTCATCACGGTCACCCGGTGTCCGGCAGACCGCAAGGCGTTTAGCAGCGACCCCATAAGGGCCGGATTCTCATCGAGGCACCCGTCGATGTCTACGCCGAAGTGCGCCAACTCACAGCCCTCCCATAGGCGTAGCAGTGGCACGTACCGGTGGGTACGCGGGGGCTGGTACGCACCTGCAGCGGGGATGCAGAGGTGGCCGCTCGGTGATGTCAGTCATCGGGTGCGGGTTGTGCGCCTTCACCGCCAGGCAGATCGGGCACGCGCCCACCTGAGTCACCAAGTCCCACATCGGTACCCCGTGTGCCTTGTAGATCGTGAAGGCCGAGCGGCTCATGGCCCGGTTCACCTCGGTGACCGCGACCATCTTGGCCCGGCTCGGGTTGTGCAGGTGCTGGTCGATCTTGGCCGCGATCACGTTCACGCCGTCCCCAGACTCAACCCCGTCATGCAGGATCTCCGCGATCTGGTGGCATGTCGTCGCGTCAATCTCCTTCAGCCACGAGCCAACCTCAGCTCCCATCGGGTCGAAGTCCAAGCTCCGTAGGTCCGCCACCCCCGGTGGGTTGCCCGGCACCCACTGCGGCCAGCCCGTCTCGTCGACCGCCTGGACCAGTGGGATGCTGCGATCCGCCCTAGCGCCCAACTGGGCCACCGCGTCCTGCGCCCCAGGCAGCCACGAGTCGCGGTAGATCCGCTCGATCGTGTCTCCCAGCGGCCCCTTGTCGAGCGGCATCGACGCGGCCGCGAATGCCCTCGCCACATCCTGGGCCGCGTCCGAGCCGACCGGCAGCCCTGGCGTCTTGGCCCACTCCCGGAACCATGCCTGAGTCGCCGCTAGGCTCGGCACCGATGCCATCAGTCCGGCCAAGACCAGAGGCTCGTAGAAGGCCACGAGTGCGGCTTCCAGGTGGCCCCACGGCCCCGGACGCCGCTCACGGTCTTTTGGGTCGGGCTGCCCTCCCGCAGACTCCGGCAGCGGCTCAGGCCCGCGAAGGCCGATCTGCGCCGCCGCCGCATCTTGCAGCCCGGCTCTGAATGCGCTGTCCACCTCATCCGGCGACGTGGCCTTGCAGAGCCGGTCCCACACCGCGTCATGGGTACGCTGGTCAATGGCCGAGTCCGCGAACTGGCGAGGCCGCTTGCCACGCCGCAGCCGGTCCCGCGACTGCCGCTGCCACTTGGCCAGATCCAGAGACTTACCACTTCGTCCAGCGTTGCGCTCCAACCCGGCCAGCCCGTAGCCTGCGGGCTTGTCCGCCGTCTCAGTGGCGGCCGATTGATACTGAGCGTCCATCGGGTCAACCGGAGCGCCTGCGTGCTCGGAACCCACCTGCTGGTGGATATCCTGCGGGCCGAGCGCCATCTCCTGGGGAGCAGCCGGCCCAAAGCCCGAGATCGTCTGCGCCCACACTGGAGCAGCCGGGGCGTCAGTCGGCGAGTACGTCTCCGGGTCCACCGGCCCGGCCAGCGCCTGGAGTTGGTGGATCGGGACGAACGCCCCCTTGGCCGAGAAGTAGCCCCTCGGCACCGGGTTCTCATTGTCGATCGGCAGCCCCAGGATCTGGTCCCGGACCTCATCTGTGGACTCGGCCCCGATGCTTACCCAGATCTGGTGGGCCTGCGCCTCCATCAGCCGGTCCTCAGCCTCGCGCCCGGTGTCGAAGTGCGCCGCCACCGGCAGGCCATAGTCTTCCTGCGTCACCGAGTTGATGATCGCCTCCCAGTGCCGCACATGAGGAAGCGTGCCCACCCTGAATTGCTGGTCGACCTGCGTCTCACTCGTCGCGCGGTTTACGTCGTCTAGGATGCCCAGGTTCTGCGGGGTCAGCCCGAAGGCCGCCACCGTCCGCCGGATGACGTACTCCGCGATCTTCGGGTCGATCTGCTCGATCTGCTTGTAGGGCTTAAGTTCCGTCCCGCCTGGCAGCCACATCATCCCGTGCCGCGCCGCCTGGTTCGCCATCAACCGGTCGTTGCTGACCTCTTCCCATTCGGCCAGAGCGTCCGGGTCGGATTGGTCCGGGGGGGCCAGGGCGAACATCTCGGGCACAGCCCCAGCCGTGAAGAACTCCAGGAAGAAGAGCTGCAGCCTCACGTCAGTGTTGGCGTTCAGCAGCACCGTCTCGATCGGTGGCACCCCGTATGGACTCTCCGGCACCGGCCACATCGGCGAGTAGAGGATGTCGTCCGTGGTCAGCCAGTCCCAAGGCACGCCCTGAATGAACTGCTGGAAGGCCGGAGCTGGCGGCTCGGGCAGTTCCCCGAAGTAGTCGAGCATCGGAGCGAGCGTGGTCCCGTCGATGATCTTCAGCGCCAGCATCTTCCCCGCCGCGTTCCGCTCCCGGTAGAGCGAGCTGGCGTCATAGCGGAGCTGGTCCATCATCGCCTGCGCCAGCCAGTCGCCGAAGAAGCGCTTGCCATCCGGCCTGCGCCACAACTGCGCCGCCTGGAGAGCGTCCTTCTTCGTGTCGCCCTCGTAGCCCGCCATCGGCCCCCACTTAAGTTCCATCGAGCGGAGGTCGTTGATCGTGTACCGGATGCATGAGAGGGCGATGTCGTAGCCTTCGACCACCTGCTTCAACTGCTGGAACGGGATGCGGTCCGGCCTCGTCTCCGTGGTGACGTTGCGCCCGACCATGTAGTCGTACATCCGGGGCCGTCGACCATAGCCGTAGTACGGCACCAAGGGCATCCCTGGGGCGAACGGCTCTACCCAGTCCACGCCCTGACGGTGCAGAGCAAGCTGGATGTCCTCCGGCGTCACCGACGAGGACGGGGCCAGTTGCGCCGCCGCTCGTGCCGCCAGAGTGCGCACATCGATCGGCTGCGGCCCCTTCCGCCTGGCCTGTCCGGGCGGGACGTTCCACGAGCCAGGGGCCATCGTGACCGCCTTGGCCACCTCTTCGATGTGCTTCCTCAGCGGAGCGGGCTGGAGGGCCAACCGGTCAGGGTGCAGAGCTACCTCAACCCCGCGCTCGATCTCCTCAGCCGTGATCGGGGCATGGCGGCGCAAGCGGAAACTCAGAGCCAAAGCGTCAGCCTCCCGGACCCCTAGAGGTCAATCTTCCGGCTTGGGGCCGCCGCAGAAGACGCAGGCATCGTTCCGCCAGCGGTGCTGACAGTGCCGGCTCAGAAGCGCCGGGCCTGAGTTGCCGAAGCGCACTCCGCCTCGCATCTTCCGCTCCAGCCGCCGCACAGCCGCTTGGTCCTGGGCTTGCGCCTTGATCTCAGCCGAGTTTGAGGTTGGCAACGGGTGATCCCTCCACATCTCTAAGAACGCCGCGCCCTGGCCCTGCGCCCGGTAGAACGCCAGCAGCAGAGCGTCTGCATCGTCTGGTGACCTTCCAAGCCGCGCTCTGGTGTCTGCCTTCGGCTCAACCTTGATCCGCCCGCTGGAGTCCAGGGCGTACTTTGGCGCAGTCAACTGCGCGACCGTCGCGTCGTCTATCCCCGAGAGATCCCAGGCTCCGTCCTGGCACATCATCCGGCCCACTTCCCACCAGATCTGATCTCTCAGCTTGGGGAACCTGTGCGGCTTGGTCGGGGCCTCTCCCACGTTGACCCGGATCACTCTGGCCTGGTGCGCACCCTCACGCCTCAGCTCTTCCATCCGGTCCGCCGCCCCGTGGCCGATCCCGATTGAGTCAATCTTGATCGCCGTGGCCCCGGTCTCTTCCAGGATGCGAACCACCTCTCCACACTGAGGCATCAGATCCGCGCCCTTCGGGTACCACGTCCTGCCAGCCTTGACACCCAGCCTCTCTCGGACCACGGATCGGT
>JAJYWM010000208.1 GCA_021791455.1 bacterium
ACGGCCAGAAACTCCTCACCAACCCCCTCAGCGCTGGGCTGGCTGCCTGATGAACTGCCTCCACTCCCTCTCCCGAATTTCCACCAACCGAAGGGACTTGACTGGATCGCGCCGTCCTAAGTGGCAGCTCCAGCAAGCGCTGTAACCGCACCTTGAGAGGCACCCGGCGCGAATCCCGGCAGTTCCGGTGCTAACCGCCCTGGACGCCGGAATCCGGGCCGCGCCAAGGGCCTGCCCTCCAATCAGGTGGGGGTTGCACCGCCGTCGGTGCGCGATCCCCAGTCACACGGGAACGATCTCTAGGAGGCGCTCGAGTCCAGCCAGATCCTGAGAGTTACGGGTGTACAGGCGGGCCGAGTGCGCGTGGGCCGTAGCGGCGATGAGAAGGTCCATTACCCGCGAGCGCGGTCGGCGCCCGGTGGCCGCCACGGCCGCGGCAAGTTGGCCATAGCTGGCAGCCACGGCCTCATCGACAGGCAGAGCGTCGAACCTGCGCTGCAGATCCGAGATCCGCCTAAGGCGTCCGGCCCGGACTGCGGGATCAGCGGTGACGAGCACGCCAAAGTGGAGTTCGGCTAGGCTCGCCGCACTGATCGCCAGCTCTCCTGCCAACCGCGGCAGGCCGGCAGCGATCAGGACACTGGTATCCAGGACCGCCTTCAGCTAGACAACTCCCATGGGTTGGTGACCGACTGGTCGATCATCTCCATATCACGGTCCCAGTCAGGGTCGGCTGGGCCGTTGAACAGGTCAGCTATCTCGCCCCACTCGTGCCAGCGCTTTGGCGCCGCCGGGACCAGCCTGGCCGCGAGCCGCCCGGCAACCGTGATGTCGATCTCCTCGCCGCTTTCGACCCTGCGCACCAGTGCAGATGCATCCTGCCGCAGCTCTCGAAGGCCGACGCGTCCCATCCGCAGATGGTAGCACACATGCTACCTAAGCATTGGTTCACACCGGAAGCTCAGCTGGCCACCTCTTCGGGGGCGAACCGTCCACTGAAAACCGCGCCGATCTGAGGATCGCTGCCGACGAGATCTCCGCCGCCACGTCAGGGCGCATGGGCTCACGCATCGACTGCTACCGCTGGCGTTCGTACAGGCCTGTCAACACCGCCGAACCTCACGACACGTGGGTGCCAGTCACGGAAGCTCCCAGGCTCGCCATTCGCGAATCCCGCGCACCGTCGCGCGCTCTTCCATCGGCGAGGCCTGAAGGCGACCAGGGTTGACCGACCAGCGCCAGACGGGGGCCTCCGGACTGGGCTCGCTCGGCACCGCGCCACCGCCGGCGCACATAGGCAGCCCAACCCGCGGCCTGGTCGCGTGCCGCTCCGAACCGCAGGTCCTGCGGAGAAGTTGCCGCGGGACGCCGGGCAGGCGTCGGCCCGCACGCGCAGGAACCGGCACCTCGCCACGTGGTGGTCCGGAACCAGCGGGGCGAAAATGCGACCCACCAGGCGACCCGGGGGCGACCGAACCGGGCCACCAACAAGTGGACCCAGTGGCGGTGGCGCGCCCGACGCCCGAGCAGCGGTTTGCTTCTCCAGTTGCGTTCTGTCCCTGAGATCACGGAGCCCAGGGCGGGGATTGAACCCGCGACCTCTTCCTTACCAAGAATCTGCAGGTATGCGCTGTGCTACTGACTTCCCGGCTACGTCCAGAGTCCGTCCAGTTATGTGCTCTTGACTGGGCCACGCCTCAGCGTGTCCCCGCAGTAGCCGCCGGGTCCTTGGATTCGGACGAGAGCTTCCGTCAGGGTCACCGTCACCAGCCTTAATCCGGTCGCAAGCTCCCCTCGCTCAGGCAGTTTGACTCCGAGCAGTCGGAAGTCGGTCCAGGCGCTCGAGCCACAGGCTGGCACCCAACCGCTCCCAGATCTGTCTGGCCTCGATCCTGGGTGCCTCAACCTTTTCGAGTTGGCCCTGGCCGGCCAGCCACTCCGCATGCTCGCTGAGAGCCACGGCCAGATCGAAGAGCGCACTCAGCTCGCGGAACCCATTCTCGGCTGCCCGGAATCCGGCATCCACAGAGCCCTGGTCGCCCCTGAGGTCATCAGCTCTGGCGGTTAGCCGGTCCAGCTGCGCCCTGAGCCAGGGGGTAATCTGTCCCGGTCGGGCTGACGCCACTGTCTCGATCAGCTCCTCCACCCGTGGCACGTCCCCAAGGTTCAAGGCGGCCTCGGTAGCTGTCGCCAGCACCCTCTTGACACCTCCGCTAGATAGCCCGAGACCGAGCTCCTTTCGGGTTGCCAGAACTGGCTCCAGCTTGGCCAGCGCCTCAGCTGAGCGGCCCTCCAAGAGCAGCACCTGTGCCCTGGCAATGCCGTACTCCAGTCGTGGCTCCCAAGTCTGCGAAGCTTCCAGCTCGGCCAGTGACCCAAGGAGGTTCCATGCCTCACCGAAGTGCCCCCGGCAGGCGTGGAGGAGAGCAAGAAAAACCAGGCCGGCTGCGGTCCATTCCTGCGCAGCCAACTCTTCGGCTCCGCGGACCTCCTGAGCGCAGGCCAGCGCCTGATCCCACCTCCCCAGGCGGACCAGGGCTCCGAGCGAGTTGGTGAGCGCCCTTAGCTCCCAGACTCTAGAGCCGGCACGGCGAGCCGCGTCCAGCTGACGCTCCGCGAGGGCCACCATCTCGGCCAGCCTATCCTGCGCCTCCAGCACCGCACCCAGGTTGTTGTAGGCGCGCATCGCGGCCTCCGTCAGCCCGTGCTCCTCGGCCACCTCGAGCGCGCCGCGGAGCAGCAGCCCAGCCTCATCCAGCCGGTCCACCTTCGTGAGCACAATCGCCTTGCTGCTGAGTGCTTGGGAGTACACCTCTGGCAGCTCGAGTTGCTCGGCCAGCTCGAGTGTCTGTTCCAACAGGGGCGCGGCCTCCCGGTAGCGCCCCGACAGGGCAACAAACCGGCCAAGCTGTCCCAGCACCACTGCCAGGTCGGAGTCAGGCTCACCCTCCCGCAGGCCCGCGTGCGCTCTGCTTATGCGCTCGATGGCAAGATCCAGGTGGTTGCGTTGAAATTCAATCCCCGCCAGACGCGCCTGAACCCGGGCCGCTGAACGAGGAAGGCCAGCCTCCTCGAACAGGGTGGTCGCCGCCTCGTACCTGGAAGCAGCCTCCCCGGAACGTCCCCGGATGTCCGCCATCTCACCGGCCCGCTCCGTCAGCGCTGCCCGCTCCGGGATTGACTCGCTAAGCTCAGCAGCCCTCTCGAAGGCCGACTGGGCCTCCTCCGCTGCCGCCAGGGACGCCGCTCGCTCCCCAGCTCTGACCAACAGCCCCTTTGCCTTGACCTTGATCGCCTCGGAGTCGGGAGCATCCGAGTCCAGCCGCCACGCCTCCAGGTAATGTGAGGCAACCACCTCCACTATCTCCTCAGCTCCCTCGCCCCAGGCTCGCTCCAGATGTTCCGCCACCAACAGGTGCTTGGCCCGGCGGTCCTTTCTGGAGATCGTCTCGTAGGCAACCGTCCGCACCAGGTCCTGCAGAAAGCCGTACTGCCCTCGCTCCGGCGATCTGGGGTCCGCCTGCACCGACAGGATCTCCTTGCCCACCAGCGCCCTCAGCACCGGCTGGAGTTCCTCCTCACCCAGGTTGGACAGCGCCATGAGGCCCTCGGTGGTGAACGTCTTCCCCAGCACCGAGGCGTCCTGGATGAGCTGCCGTTCCTCTGCGGTCAACCCGTCCAACCGGGCGGCGATGAGGGCGTGCAGGGTCTCCGGGACGTCCAGGATCCCAATCTCTCCCACCGGACGGTAGGAGGGACCCTCTTCCACCAGGAGCCCTTGGTCCAGCAGCATCCTGACCGTCTCCACCGCGTACAGCGGCACCCCCTCAGCTCTCCCCAGGATCCGCTCCACCAAGGGTTGGGGCAGGCCCGGCACCAGGCCGGAAAGCAGCCCTGCCATCGCTGCCCTGGGTAGGGGCTCCAGGTGGATGGTGGTCGCATTGCGCACGGTCGCCGCCAGCCCAGCCCCCTGGGAATCGGGACGGACCAGGCTCAGAAGATACAGAGGAAAGCTCCTCGACCACTCCATCAGGTAGGCGATGAACTCCAGCAGCGACGGGTCCGCCCACTGCATGTCCTCGAACACCATCGCCACCGGCCCGGCCTCCGCCAGCCGCTCCAGAAACAACCGCCAGGCTGCGAACAGGTCCTGCTTGTCCGTCGCGCTCCGCTCCTCCAACCCGATGAGGTGTGCCAGCCGCGGGGCCACAAAGCGACGATCACCGGCTTCCGGGACGTACTGCTCCACCATCGTTTGCAGCTTGCCCAGAGCCGACTCCCGCTCCTCCCCCTCCAGGATCCCGGCTCTCCCCTTCACCATCTCCGCCAGCGCGAAGTAGGTCATCCCCTGGCCGTAGGCGGGACACCTCCCCCGGTGCCAGAAGACACCCGCCTCCAACCCGTCCATGTACTTGAAGAACTCCCACGACAGCCGCGACTTCCCAATCC
>JAJYWM010000390.1 GCA_021791455.1 bacterium
AGGCCGTCTGTGCAGCCTTGAATCGAGAAGACCCGAACGATGAGGAGCCGGAGTATCTGGTGGAGGAGCACAGTTCAGCATGAATACAGGCAACGATCTCGCCAAGGTTTCGGTGTCGTCTGCCGGCGCGCGACAGGAATACTCCCTGCCCTGGGAGACGACGGTCGCAGATCTGCAGCGGCTGGCGGGGGAGCGGTTCGGAGCCGAAGCTGCGACCGGGGCCGAGCTCTGGTGCACTGACGGAACCTCCATGGCCACCAAGCTGGAAAGGACGCTGGGCGAACTCAAGGATCGGCTGATCTGCCCACGGCGCGAATTCGAGCTTCGCCCGCACCGACCCCGAAGATAGGTCCAATGCTCTGGCAGTCCAGCCGTCCGTCTTGAGCAGCGCCGACGACCGGCAGGGCACCAGGGCACGACCGAAGCGGAGCCTTGCGAAGGCCCCTCGCCCGGCCCAGAGGTTCCGGCCCGACCGCGGTGCCCCCGATTTGAGCACGACGTTGGTGTACGCCTGAGAGGAGGCCATGGACCAAACACTGGCGAGTGAGTGGGCGGCCGGCAGGTCGGCCCAGCGAGCTGGGCCGCGAATCGGTGCAGCCTCCGGCTGGTCTGCTGCTCCGCCAGGCGATCCGCTGGCGCCAACATCAGGCCTCACTGGTTGGGCAGCAGCACCAGTCCCGCAGGTACCTTGGGAAAGAAGTAGGTGGACTTTTGCGGCATCGCCGCACCGGCCACGGAGACCGCCCTCACCTCCGCCACGGAGGGGGGGTTGAGCAGAAAGCCGACTGCTCCCCGCTCTCCGACCAGTCGCACCGCCTCCGCCGGATCCCTGGTGTAGCGCAGCCGGCCGGCTTGCAGGTCATCCGCGCCAACCCCGAGATGAGCCTCCAGGATCTCGCGATTCAGGACCGTGACATCAAGGTGAGCGGCGGTCCCCGGTCCGCTGGCGGCCTGTCGGCGGCGGGACACCAGCCAGGTGGTGTCGGAGTCGAAGATCACAAACGAGTGCCAGGCCTCACGCAGCTCCGTCAAGCCGACGAGTCCCGGTATGATCCCGTCCATCCGCTGCGCCCGCCAGCCCGCTCCGACCAGCGCAGTCATAAGCTCATCGGGATCCAGAGGGCTGTTGAGCAGCACCCGGTGAGTCGGCAGGATGACGGTCGCCGGATCCTCCAGGGGCGCCAGCAGAGCGAGCACCCCAGGCAGGTGCAACCCCAGAGCGGTCTCATAGCGGTGGTGACCGTCCGCTATGAACAGGCGGGTGGAACCGAGGAGCTGGCCGATCGCCGCGACCGCCGCAGGGTCGCGCACCCTCCAGAGCCGGTGGCACTCGCCGCCCCGTTCCCCCTCGACCATGGCTTCCGCCACCGGCGGGCTGGCGGCGATCTGGTGCTGCAGGGCTCCCATCACCTCGGCACCGTCCTCAAACAACAGAAGGATGGGCGAGGTTTGGACTCCGGTCGCGAGCAGGAGCCGGAGCCGGTCCTCTCGAGGGCTGGTAAGGGTCAGCTCGTGGCGCAGGACCTCCCCCCGATCGTAGGGAACCGGCTCGACGGCGGCGAAGCAGCCCAGGCGGGTCCGCTCCCCGGTGCCATCGGGAGCCGGGAAGGAGTGGCGATGGATGTAGAGGGAGGGCTCGGGGTCGCGCACCATGAAGCCCTGCTCCTGCCACACCCGCAGGTGGTCCCGCGCCCTCAGGTACTGATCCCGCACCCCGTCTTGGTCGTCGCTGTAGCGCCTTCCCAGCTCGACCCGGACCACGTTCTGCATGGCACGGGAGTAGAGCTCGGATTGCAGCTCCTCGGTGATCACGTCGTAAGGCGGCGAGATCACGTCTGCCAGGGGGATCCGATCCGGGTCGTAGCGCAGAGCGCGGAACGCGGAGACCCTAGGCAAGGCGACCGATCTCCACTTTGTGCACACTCTCCACACCATCGATGTGGAGAAGTTGCTCCATCACCGATCCCGGCACCGGTTCGTCGACCCTGATCGCGGTCGCCGCCGTCCCCCGCGGCCGGTCGCGCCCCACCTGCATCTCCGCGATGTTGATGTCGCGCTCGCCGAGCAGATGTCCCAGGTCCCCGATCAGGCCCGGGCGGTCACGGTGGGCCAGCACCAGGAACGAGCCGTCCAGCAGCAGGTCGATGTGGAGCTCTCCCAGCCTGATCACCCGAGGCTCGCCCAGCACCAGGGCACCCTCCAGCACGGCCGGCCCACGACCGCGGGCCTGCAGCAGAATGGACCCGGGAAGGCCAGGCATTCGAGAGCTGCGCTGCTCGGTCACCTCCACCCCGTGGCGCAAGGCCATCTCCATGGCGTTCACCGGGGTCACCCGGTCGTGGGAGAACGAGCTCAGCATTCCGCTCAAGAGCGCCGCGGTGATGGCGGCGGTGTGCACTCCGGCGACCTCTCCCTGGTAGGTGATCTCCACGGATTGAAGGGCCCCGCCCCCGAGCTGCGCCCAGAGGCTCCCCATCCTTCTGGCCAGCTCCTGGTACGGCACCACCAGGGCCACCTCCTCCGCAGCCACCGGCGGGGTGTTCACCGCCCACCTCGCGGGACGGCCCGCCAGGACGTCCGCGATCTGCTGAGCGACATCCGTGGCGACCAGAACCTGTGCCTCCTTGGTGGAGGCACCGAGGTGCGGGGTGACCAGGATCCGTGGGTCCTGCAGCAGCGGGTGGTCGGGTGGGGGCGGCTCCTTGGTGAACACGTCGACCGCCGCTCCCGCCAGGTGCTCTGAGGCCACCGCCTCGGCGAGGGCCAGCTCGTCCACGACGCCGCCACGCCCCACGTTCAGCACCCTGGCCCCAACCGGCATGAGGGCGAGCTCGCGAGCGCCGATCATCCCCCTGGTGGCATCGTTGAGCGGGGTGTGCACGGTCACGATGTCGGCCCGGCCCAGAACCTCATCCAGCGTCCCCAGCTCGATCCCGAGTTGGGTCGCACGCTCCTCGGCCACCAAGGGGTCGTAGGCCACCACCCGCATCTGCAGCCCCTTGGCGAAGTGGGCCACCTCCATCCCGATCTTCCCGAGCCCGATCACCGCCAGCGTCTTGCCCCGGAGTTCGGTTCCCACCAGGGCGGAGCGCTCCCACCGTCCCTGGCGCAAGGACCAGTCGGCGCGAGCCACGTTGCGGCAGAGCGCGAGCATCAGAGCGACGGTGTGCTCAGCGGCGGCCACGGTGTTGCCGGTGGGCGCGTTGACCACCAGGATCCCGCGCTCCGTGGCAGAAGCCACGTCGATGTTGTCGACCCCCACGCCCGCCCGTCCGATGACCCGCAGAGAGGCTGCGGCCTCGATCACCGGCCGGGTGACCTTGGTCTCACTGCGCACCACCAGAGCGGCAACTCCCGGGATCCGCGCAACCAGCTCTGCCTCCGAGAGCCCGGTCGCCACCTCCACCACGCCCGCCTGGCGCAATTGGGCCATACCGGCCTCCGCCAGCTGATCGGCGACCAGAATTCTGGGTGCGTTGTCACCGGGATGGGTCATCGGCTCTCCAGAGTCGTTGCGCCAGCCTGCCCCGGCCGGACCGGGGCCGACTCCGGCGCTTTGATCTCAGTCTAGTTTGGCTCCGTGGGTGGGCACGAAGGGCTGGTCCCAGAGTCGGATCCCCCCCAGGATGCCGGCGTCGTTGTCCACCAGGGTCACGTCCTCACCCAGCTGCTGGGTCACCCTGGAGGAGTTCCCCCCTCCGATGTAGAGGTGGTCGAAGAAGAGCAGCGCTCTCACCACCTTGACAGTGCGCTCCACCCGGCGGTTCCAGCGCTCCTCGCCGATGCGCTTGCGTACCTGGTCGCCCAGGTACTCGTTGTAGGTCTTCTTCTTGTGCAGGGGATGGTGGGCCAGTTCCAGATGGGGAGCCAGACGGCCGTCCTTGAAGACCGCACTGCCGACGCCGGTCCCCAGGGTCAAGACCACCTCCAGGCCTTTGCCCTGGACCACGGCCATGCCCTGCACATCCGCGTCGTTGCCGACCCTGGTCGGCTTGCCCAGGGTCTTGGCGGTCTCGGCGGCGAGGTTGAAGTGGTCCCAAGCACGGACCAGCTCCGGAACCTCGGGGGTCCCATCTCCCCCCTCGAGGACGAAGTGCGGCGCGCTGAGGACCTGGCCGTCCCGAACCACCCCCGGGAAACCGACCGAGATGCGGTCGAACAGAGGAAGTGATTTGGCGATCGTGGAGAACACCTGCAGCAGCCCCTCGGGGGTGAGCGGGTAGGGGGTCGGTACCCGCACCCTCTCCGCGGTTGGCTTGCCGGCCAGGTCCAGGGTGTCGCCCTTGATCCCGGTCCCCCCAACGTCCAGGGACAAGGTCACGGGAGCCGACCTGCGCCGGCTAGCCGTCGGCACGACTACCGCCCTTGAGAGTGGTGGTCCCCGTCACCGTCAGATCTCCTCTAGGGCTCAGCGCTGATCGGTGGAAAAGGG
>JAJYWM010000265.1 GCA_021791455.1 bacterium
CTCCTCACTGCCGGGCCGCAGTGCCGCCCGCTCCAGATGCTCGAACCCGCTGTAGATCCCATAGCTCGAGGATAGGGTGGAGGCGAGAAGAAGGCGGGAGCGGAAGGCGCCCTCGCCCCCCTCCTGCAGCTGAGCGGTGAGGATGTCAGGCGTGTTGACGAAGAAGTTCGGCCGCAGATAGTCGGCGGTGTCCTCCGCCAGCTCGCGCCCGTAGGCCACCAGCTCGTCCTTGGTCTGCCGCCAGGTGAAGTAGGTGTACGACTGGGAGAAACCGACCTTGGCCAGTTCCCGCATCATCGCCGGCGCGGTGAACGCCTCCGCCAGCAGTATGGCCTCTGGGTGCTCGAGGCGGAGGCGTCCCACCAGGTACTCCCAGAAGGGGACGGGCTTGGTGTGGGGGTTGTCGACCCGGAAGATTCGCACCCCCTGGCGAGCCCAGTGATCGAGGATCTCGTAACAGGCCGCCCACAGGCCGCGCCAGTCGCGGCAGCTGAAGTCGAGGGGGTAGATGTCGTCGTACCGCTTCGGGGGATTCTCCGCCGGCCGGATGGAACCGTCGGGTCGGCGGCGGAACCAATCTGGGTGCTCCTTCACCCAGGGGTGGTCGCGTGAGCACTGAAGGGCGTAGTCCATGGCCACCTCCATCCCGACCTCCGCGGCGCGAGAGAGGAGCCGGCGAAAGTCCTCCGCCGTCCCCAGTTCGGGGTCCACATCCATGTGGCCACCTTTATCGGACCCAATGGCCCAGGGGCTGCCTGGGTCGCCAGGGAGGGCCACTGCGGCGTTGTTCCGCCCGCGCCTGCCGGTCACCCCCACCGGGTGGATCGGGGTCAGGTAGAGAACGTCAAAGCCCAGAGACGCCAGATGGGGGAGTCGGTCGGCGACCGCGGAGAGCGACCCGGGATGAAGGCCGTCAGAGCCCTGGGAGCGTGCGAACAGCTCGTACCAGCTTCCGAAAAGCGCCCTGGGACGCTCCACCCAGATGGGCTGAGGGGGTGAGATCGTGACCGGCGACCAGACCACGGTTGCCAGCAGGCTCTGAAGCCCAGCGTCGAGGAGAAAGGCCAGCTCCCGATCGGGACCGGCTCCTTCGGCCCCGGTGGCCGCCAGCTTGAGCGAGCGGCCTTCCTCTTTGGGCAGTCGACGGGCCGCCTGGTGCACGAGAGCCCAGCCCTCACCGAGCTCAGGCGTTGGATCTATGCCGCCGGCAAGCCGCCGCGCAACGTCATCACACCAGGTTCCAAAGCGGTCCTCCCAGGCCTCCAGTCGGAAGTGCCATGCCCCGAGGCTCTCCGGGAACATGTGCCCCTCCCACCAGTCGTCTGCGAGCGGCGCCAGTGGGAAGGTGCGCGCAGCTGACCAGCCGCCGGTCAGGCCCTGGGGAAGCAACCGACCGCGGGCGCGCAGGCGCAGCCTGCCGTCCGCGAATATGCGAGCCCGCACCGGCACGGCCTCGCCCACCGCGGCTTTGGCTGGCCGGCTCCCGCAGTCCACCCTGGGTCGGATCTCACCGACCACCACGCGTGGCGGAGGGTCAGAACGCCGCGGTGCCAAAGGTAGGGCCATCCCGGCAAGCTTGCCAAAACCGGGACCCCTGGCGCCTGCCAACCTACATCCGGCTGGTCCCGGTCCGCCGAAGCCTGACGCCGCGGTGGACCAGGCGGAGCCACTCACGGTCACCCTGAAGCGCCAGCCGGGCTCGTAACACCAGGTTGTGGGGGTCCTGGCTCACGTGGCAGGCGATGGCTCGCTCCTGAACCGCACGGTCCACCTGGACCAGCCTTGGGTCTCCGGCGCCCCGAGCAAAGCCCGTGAAGCGCGTCGGGACCTGGGCCCGCAACTGCGCTGCAATCTCGTCAGGAACCCCCCACTCCAGGCTGGCCAGACCACGAGTCAAGGCCACCCTGAGCGCCGCTGCGGTTGCGGCGGAGTGGTCCGGGTGTCCAGTGACACCAAGACGTTCGAAGCCGACCAGCAGCCGGGCATCCCCCAGCTCTTCCTCCACCAGTCCCGACAGCTCACCCAAAGGCACAGACGAAAGCCTGCCGTCGGGCAGTGCCTCCAGCCGAACTGAGGCCAGTCCCAGGACCTCGGCCGCCGCCAAGACCTCCCGACGGCGCTCCTCCACCAGCGCTGGACCCGCGCCCACCGTCGACGCCTCCCCGGCCGTGAGGCAGAGGAGCCGGACCTCCATGCCAGCCTCCACCAGAGCCCTTAGTACCGCCCCCAGGCCGAAGCTCTCATCGTCAGGGTGGGCCACAACAACCAGGGCTGCGCGTAGTGGCGCGACCAACCCCGCGAGCACGGAGATCGGCTCCCCCGCCGCTGGAGAGTCAGGCGAGCGAGAGGAAGAGGTGCTCAAGCTGCGCCTCGCTGGTCTCCCTCAGCTCCTGGGCGCCGTCGGCGCACTGACGAAGGCCGCAGGCGATGATCTTGAAACCCGCCCTGTCCAAGGCCCGGGAGGCGGCCGCCAGTTGGGTCACCACCTCCTCGCAGTCCCTGCCCGCCTCGATCATGGAGATGACGCCCGCGATCTGGCCGTGGGCGCGCCGCAGACGCTTCAGGACCTCGTCCGCGGATTTGGCCTCGAGCTGCAACTTGACTCCTCCCTTGGCGCGCGCTTGGCTGCCCGCAGCAACCCCGTCGCGAATATACTCCACAGGGTATGTTCGGTATCTTCCGCCGCTGGTCGGTGCCCACGGTCACCATCGAAGAGTTCGCCGAGTTGCACCGCCAGGGATGCTTCGTCGTCGATGTGCGCCAACCCCACGAGTACACGGGCGGGCACGTTCCGGGAGCGCACTCTTTCCCTCTCACCGAACTGGCGCGGCGGGCGCCGGAACTCACCGAGAGGGGGCAGGTGCACGTCATCTGCGCCACCGGTCATCGCAGCCGGGTGGCGGCACGGCTCCTGGCCGGCAGGGGAGTGGAGGCGGTCTCAGTCCACGGCGGCACCAGCGCATGGCACCGCCGCAAACTGCCGCTGGTGTCTGGACGGCACCCCGGCCGTCGCTGAGGCCACCTGCCAGGACCAAACCGGCGCCGGAGTGGGGGAGGGGGCCAGGCAGTCAGCCTGTGATGCCCCCCCCGGCGAGGTAGTGCGCCCAACCAGAGCTCGCTGGAAGGAAGGCAAGGCCCAGCACGAGGCCCGCGGCCAGTCCCGCCACCAGGGTGGCTCGGCGTGCTGTCATTCCACCTAACCATGCCGACCCAGGACGCCAGTCGGCCAGTCCCGGTCCGGGCAGGTCGATGAGATGGATGAGCACGTGGAGGGTCATGGCCCCGAACCAGAGCACGAAGACCACCTTGTGCAGAGTTAGGAGAGAGTTCGAACCAGCGGGTATCAGAACCAACGCCACGCCGGTCGCCAGCAGCCCCACGGTGAGCACCGCCACCAGCGGGCCGAGAAGCCGCGGGATGATCGCCGGCGGCCCGCGGCGCACGTATGACCGAGAGCCCAAGTAGTAACGGGCGATGCGGTATCCGGTACTGGCCAGCTTGAGGGCTGTCAGGGGCACCAGCACCATGCCCAGGAAGATGTGCAGCACGATGGACTGCCGGATCACCAGGAGGGTCGCGCCTTCGAGTGCGAGTACCACCAGGAGAACCACCGCCAGCCCGGCGGTGAGCCGCTCGTTTCCTCGCGGCCCCTCGTCAAGGAGAGTGGTGGGAAGTGAACTAGAGACTTTGTATGGTCGACTCAAGATTCAGGTGAAGAAGCGGAAATCGAGTGACCTGGGTCCGACCGAGTTTAGCGAACCTCTACCCGGGCCCCCCGCGGCGAGAAGGAAGCACGACCCACCGGAAGGGGGGCCGGCTGTGAAAAGAGCGCCCTCACCCGGGTCGAGGGGGCCACGACGAATAATCCCCCTCTGTCCTCCAACGGCCGGCCCCAGAGAGAGGGCCGGGGCCGGAACTCGCCCGCGGCAACTGCAAGTGGCGGACCCTGGGAGTCGCCTCCGTTCGTGGCTGGCAGCACCCCTGCGGCCAAGGGAATGCCACGTGCAATGGACTGCCAACCTGACATCCCAGCTTGGCGACGGACTCACCACGGTGGCCCTAGCGTTTGGGCACCGAAGCTCGATCCAGCACCGACCGGTCTGACAGCCATGGTGGCGGCGCGCACCTTCCGGGCGGGCGGCTGGGCTCTGCTGGGCGAAGTGGTCGCAGATCGCTTCCCTCGCCGCACGAGCCTATAGGCCGCAGACATGGTCTGGGGGAGGCAGGGCACGCCCCTTACTGGATCAGGGTTAGGGTCCCGATAAGAGACCTTATCGTGTGCTAAGCGACTGCGGGACCGCTGGCTTCCTCTCCCGGCGTTCGGTCGGGACAGCCGGAGACACCCTTGCCCACTGGGTGCTGGCCGCCTACGATCAGCCACGATGA
>JAJYWM010000236.1 GCA_021791455.1 bacterium
GGGCAGTCCACCACTCAGACCACAGGCCAATGATCGGCATCCTGGCGGTGGTCGACGCAGTGCGTTCGGATGACCTCGGCCAGATCCGAGGAGCCCGGCTGTACGGGATGAGAAGGGTCGAGATCGGGAGACTGTCCTCGAGACAGGCACTGCTTGTGGCCGAGATTGTCGAGGTGGACGAGGGCGACGCCACAGACGCTGACTGGGGACGACTGCTGAGGGTGGCCCGGCAGGCGGCCAGGAGGGAAGGTCTCGGGCCCCCACCCGGACTGCCTCCTGACCTGGATGACAAGTCCCCGGGACAGCTCGCAGATATCGTCGCCCTGGAGATCGGAGCGAACGATGAAGCGCGACTCAAGCTCCTGAGGGCGACAAGGTGGATAGATCGGCTGCCCGTGTTGGAGCAACTTGCCAAGCCGCGCCGGGTGAGGTTGCGTGCCCCACGAACCCGGCGGCCACGGAGCAGTGCCGCCACGGAACAGCAGTTGCCTACGGAAGTCAGGCGGGCGGTGGAGAACTGCCTCGAAGAGCCCGGCGGCGCGACCGAGGCTCCAGGCCGGATGGCGGCTCGGGTGCTGCGAGAGCTGGTCTGGGAAGCGCCGCCTGCGCAGCCCGTGGACCTGGCCCAGGCGCGCCAGTTGCTGGACGACAGCCACGAGGGCCTTGCAGAGGCCAAACGAGCCATCCTGGACCATCTGGTCGTGTTGGAGTGGCAGCGCCGGAGGGGCATGCTGCCTACTGCTGAGCACGCACTGTGCCTGGTGGGACCGCCCGGGACGGGCAAGACCACTCTGGCAGCCAAGGTGGCAGAGGCGATGGGGAGGCGTCTGGAGCGGATCCCCCTGGGCGGCATCGACGACGTCACCTTGGTCGGGGCGGATCGTGCCTACCGGCAGTCACGGCCCGGGGAGATCGTTCGGCGGTTGCGAGCGGCTCAGGTCCACCCGTCCCAGGTGGTCTGGTTGCTGGACGAGATCGACAAGGCCTCCAGGTCGAGCCACCACGCGGCGGTCCCGGTGCTGTTGGCCTTGTTGGACCCATCCCAGTGCGTCGCATGGCAGGACCGCTTCCTCGATGGCGTGCGCTTGGACCTGTCTGGCTCCGTGTTCATGGCAACTGCCAACGACCTGGACGAGATCCCCGGCGCGCTGCGCGACCGGCTTCGCTGCGTCGAGGTCCCCGGCTACTCACCCGCGGAGCAGATCGAGATCGGGTCCCAGAAGCTGCTGCCCAAGATGCTGCTGCGGCTGGACGCTGTCGGTGTGGTCGAGGTGACAGGGGCCGCGCTGGACTCGCTGGTCCTCGATCACCCGCGGACCAGCGGTTGCCGGCAGCTGGAGCAGCGGCTCCAGGTTGTGCTGGCCAGGGCGCTCGAGCGCCACATGGACGGCGGCCGCCCGGTGACCGTGGATTTGGGACTCGTCCGGGAGTGGGTCCCTCCCGAGCGGTTGACCGGGGTCGGGTTCCAAGGGCCGGCGGGGACGGGCTCCGTGGCGGCGGCGGTTCGGGGCTCAGCCGTTGGGAGCGACTGACGTGCGCGCCGAGTTGCCCGGTGCTGAAAGCGGCCGCCCGGAGGGGGTTGACGAAATTGTTACATGGGGCGCTGGATACTCGCGCGCACGTTATGCGGGGCACCACAGTCGACTCGACCGCCGGCGAAGTCATTTGACGGGAGTCATCGACTCTGTCACGATCGGTGGGCAATGTCGAGCACCGCGATCACTTCAGGCGCCCCGAGCCTCCTCGGGGAAGGCGAGCCCTTGCTCCAGCCTGGATTCGTGGCGAGCCTCGGCTGCGGTGGAACCAGCCATCACACGGGAGGGGGTTGCCTGGCGTAACCGACGCGCTCCCCGTGGGGCCGTTGGCGACGCTCATGGCGCTCCCTGAGGGCAACCAGTACCGGCTGGTCGCGGAGCGGCGCTACCGGCCGACGATCGCCCCGGACGATGCTCAGTGGGAGCGGTGCCTGCCGCTTCTGGTGGAGATCCTGGCCGCCGACCCCAAGCGGTTCTCTGAGAGTCAGCGGCTCCTAGACGGACGGCGGGCGGCCCTCGCCCGCCACGTGTACTGGCTTGCCGGAGAACACCCCGACAAGCTGAACCCGGACTTCGCCCTGGACGAGGTGCAACTGGTCCGCTCTGCCCTGAACTCTGAAGGGCACACGACCGAGCGCTCCCAGACCAGCTACAGGAGCCAGATCCGCTCGTTCCGTAGCGGCTTCCCCGAGCTGTTCCCGGTCCGCCGGCGCAAGCGCCCCGGGGGCGCACTGGCACCCCTATCCGATGCCGACTTCGCGATTGCGTGGCAGGGGGCGAGCACCTTCCGCAGCGAGGAGACGTGCCGGTCGGTGCAGGGGATGCTGCTGCTGGCTAGGGCCGCAGGGGTCGACGGCCTGGAGACGCGATACGTCGCCGGCACCGATGTCGTCCGCATGGCGGGAGCCGGGCTGTGGGTCCGGATCGATGCCGGACGCCGCCGCCGGGAGGTGCCAGTGCTGGCCCGGTTCCAGGGGGATCTGGAGCGGCTGGCGCGGCGGGCCGGGAGCGGCCCGGTGATCGGGGGCGGAACGGTGCCCACCGCATACGGGCGCTCCAACGAGCTGAGCGACATGCTCAAGCGGCGGCTGCGGCCCATGCACCCGGGCTTCGAGATCTCCTGTGTTCGGCTGCGCAAGGCCTGGGTGCTGGAGCAGCTCAGCCACTGGCCGGAGCTGCAGATCTTCCTGCGGGCGGCCGGCCTCAAGTCGATGCACGGGCTGGAGGACCTGATGTCCCGCTGCCCGGTCGTGATCGGGGACGCGCGCCGGGATGCCGTGACGCTTGGCGGTCTCCTCGCGCCTTCGGCGTCCCGGTGCGACGAGGGAGGCGCGGGCTGATGGACCCCAAGCTCCTGTACGAGATCACCCAGCGTCTGGGGGCTCGGACCTTCGCGTTCCTTCGGCAGCTCGATGAGGCGATCAAGCCACAGCGGGGAGTGCCCTTGTTGCCCAGCCGGGTGCTGGTGGTGGCGTGCATCTGTCTGGGGGAGGAGCCGGGACCCAAGACCATCACTCATCTGGCCAAGATGCTGGGTCGGGCCAACCAGGGCCAGCTCCACATGCTTTACGGGGTCCCGATGGGTCCGGCTCACGATCCCGGCCCCGAATTGGAGCCGCCGAGCGAGGCGCAACTGTACCGGCTCTTCGACGCCATGGCGACGGTTCTGGGCAAACACAGCCGGCCTTGGGAGTTGGAGGGCTTGACGGGCAAGAGGCTGGAGGCTTCCAAACGCCTCTGGGAGCGGCGGTCGAAGCGGGCGCGAGAGCTGCTGGGCACCGACAACGACCTGGACACCCAGATCGCGATGTCGATCCACCTCCTTGAGGACACGGCCCCACCCCAGCCAGCGGGGGCGGCCCACACGACGGACACCACCGAGATCGAGGCGGACTGCCGCCCGATCTCCCAGGCGAGGTTGAAGCGCGGGGAGCGTGCGGCTGACCGCGACGCCAGACATCGCGTCCACATGAGGGGCGATCGGGACGACGACGCGCCCGGTGAGCAAGAGCGCCGGCGGACCGGGAAGAAGGCCGAGTCGAAGCGCTACTTCGGCTTTGGAGGCGACGTCATCGGCGGAACTGCCGACAACGCCAGCTATGTCTATGCCCATGGCCTGTTCGGGGCCAACGCCTACGACGTCCCGGTGTCGGTGAGGCTGGTGGCGATGCTCCTGGCCCACGGCCACCCGGTCACGGAGCTCATCGGTGACCGGGGGTTCAGTCAGGATTTCAAGTGGATGGCTCAGCTGCGGGAACTCGGGGTGATGGGGGTCTTCGACCTGAAGTCGACTCAGATGCACACCTATCCGACCTGGAGGGGCTGCCTCATGCTGCCCAGCGGGGTGTACCTGCCGACGCTTCCCGAGCGGCTGTGGCTGATCGAGCGGCCGGGCCCGCAGGCTCCACCGGAGAAGATGGCGGCCTACCGGAAGGCGATCGAGGAACGGTCCATCTACGCCCTGGTGGCGCACGGTAAGCCGACGCCGGGCCAGGTGCGGCTCAGTTCGCCGGTGCTGCGGCGCAAGAGCCAGCATGCCCTGGGCTGCCCCAAGGTGCCCGTCTCCATGCGCCGCCGGGACCCCAGTCTGCCGGTCTGCGATGGCAACCACGGCGACGACGAGGCGTGCTGCATCAAGACCGCCACCCTGAAAGCCGAGGAGGTCCGGAGCATCTTCCAGTTCCCCTTCTGGGGCACTCCCGAGTGGGAGGAGAAGTACGCCAAGCGCACCAACGTGGAGCGGGGCTTCTCAACTTTCAAGAACCCGGACGTGATCGGGATGACCAAGGGCCAGTTCCACTACCGGCACATCCCCAACGTGTCCCTGCTGGTGACCTTCATGTGGGG
>JAJYWM010000418.1 GCA_021791455.1 bacterium
GCTCGGCCCGGTCCTGGTGCACATGGCCCCGGCCAAGGTCAGCTACCTCACCGGCCGCACCTTCTTCTCCTCGCTGATCTCCCAGCCCTTCATGAGCGGACTCCACGATGCCTTTGACTTCGCGGTCATCGCCTGCCTCATCGCGGCGGTCGCATCTTGGCTGCGGGGAGGGAAGTTCCACTACCAGGACGCCGTCGAGCCCACCCAGGCGGCTCAGCCCGGGACCCATCGAGAGCGGGAGTCCAATTCCAGTCTGCAGCCGCAAGGTGGGGCCGGCTCGCTGGCCTCGGTTGACGGATCCCCCCCGGCGCGCGCCCCGGCCGCCGGTCCAAGCCGCCCACCGAGCGGCTGAGACCCCTTGCCGCGTCCCAACGGGGCCGGCCATCGCGTCGGTGCGGGGGAGGCTCGGGCCGGCCGTGGCGGCTGGCCGGATTGCGCCGCCCGGGGCCTGTCTGCTCACGACCAGTTCCACGGGGGAAGCCGTGCCGAACGTGGCGGTCGGAACGACTACCCCGTTGAAGGGGCGACGTGCCGGTTCATGATCCAGGCGTGCAGGCCCACCTGGCGCACCCTGGCGAAGCCGAGGTCCTCGAGCAGCTCGACCGTGGCGCTGAAGAGGAAGCGGCTCTGCGCCGCACGTCCGGCGGTGGTCTCAGATATCGCCTCCACGAGGCCACCACCTTGGTCCGCGATCTGCGCGAGCGCGCCCTCGACCGCCAGGCGGGCGACGCCATCTCCCCGATGATGCCGATCGACGAATACGCAGGCGATGCGCCAGGCGGCGGGCGGCGGGGGGGCTTTGCGGTACTCCCGGGTGTGCTTCAAAGCAAGGGTGGCTGCGCCTCCGTACTGGCACCAGCCCTGGGCACGGCCATCGCTGTCGAACACCATGGCGGCATGGGCGCGACCCGAGCGGACCAGCGCCTCCTTCAGGGTGCGGGGATCGCTCACGCCGCGTTGGTATTCCATGTGGTTCGGGGCGCACCAGCACCCGCCGTAGATGCCGTGGTTGCGCTCGACGAGGTCTCTGAAAGCATCCCAGGTGGAGGGCTCGAGCCGACCGACCGTGTAGTTGCGCGGGGTCATCGGGGGGCCAGCACCCGGGTCAGCGATCCGCGATGCGACCGAGCAGCTCACCCAGCTCGGTGGGCCGGCTGAACATGGGCCAGTGGCCGGAGTCGATGTCGAAGTAATCGACGCTGCGGAGGCGGGCGAGCTCGGGGACCTCGCCCCCATCGACCCACACTTTGGCCTGCGTCGCCGAGAATTCGGGACAAACGATGGTGACCGGCACCTCGAAGCGCCGCGGGTTGCGGAGATGGACGGTGGCCCTGACCACGGCCGCCGGGACCGGGACCATCTCGGCCTCGATCGCCGTCCGCTGAGCCGCGCTGAGGTCGGCAGTGTCCGGGCCCTCGAACGCATCCCAACCGGGGAACTTCAGCCACTCGTCCTCCACCGGCAGGGAGTCGAAGTAGCGGCCCCCGTCGCCGGAGGGGAACCCGCCGATCATGACCACGCCGGCGATCCCGTGCGGCCGTGCGTCCGCGGCCATCCAGGCGAGGGTCGCGGAGGCCGAGTGCCCGACGACCATGGCCGGGCCTTCGGTCGCGTCCACGGCCGCCACCACCTCGCCCAGTTGATCTTCGAGGTCTGCGGTCGTAGCACCGTCTCCCTGCCCCGGTAGGTTGAGCGCCCTGGGGTGGTGTCCCAGGCCTTCCAGCACGGGCACGACTTCGCGCCACGCGGAGCCAGTGAGCCAGAGCCCGCCGATGAGGATCATCTCCACCGTGCCACCTCCGCGAGAGGTCGCCCCGTGGTCCCGGGCGGCCTTGCGCGGGCAGTATACGGGCGATCGATGGCGGTCGTGGCCTCCGGTGGCGCAACCTTGGGGATGCTCGGGGCTCACCGTAATCGCCTGGGCCAGGCGAACCGCCCTACCGCGGGACTCGGCCGCGCGGGCCGCATCGCTCATGGCCCGCCTGCCATGGGTGGCGCAACCGGCCTCGACTCCTGCAGCGCTGGAGGGTCGGACGCGCTGGTGCGGCGTAGGTGTCAGACGCCAGCCACGGGGCTGTTGGGAGGTGGTGCCACGAAGATGCAGAAGGGGTGGCCCGCTGGGTCAGCGTAGACACGCAGCGGCTCGTCAGGGTCGTTTGAGCGATCTCGCAGCAGGCGAGCTCCCAGAGCTAGCGCCCGCTCATGTTGAGCGTCGAGCACGGCCAAGTTGTCCACCGTGAGGTCCAGATGCATCTGCTGAGGGACCGGACCGTCAGGCCACGTGACGACCCGCAGGCGCTTGACCTGCTGGAAGGCCAGGACCGGCTCCCCGGCGGGGCGTACCAGCACCAGCCAATCCTGGCCCCTCGGATCCGGCTGGCCGGGGGCCGGCGGCTGGTCACCGGTCCGGTATTCGAGGTTCAAGAGTTGACGATAGAACTCGGCGAGCTGGCGAGCGTTCTCACAGTCGATGACGGTCTGACGCAGGCTCGGGAAGGTCATTGCGGCGGCCATGCCTGCATTGTGGGGCCGGCGAGGCGAGCTCGTGGGGCCAGCGTTGGGGGAGTGCCATGACGCTGACCGCGACGCCGGAACCCGATGAGCCGTCCCCGTGGGTACTTGACCCAGCTCTTCCTCGACCAGAGTCCCGAATTATGCATGGCGGCAGCTTCCGAGTTCGGACGCAGCAAAGCCGGCGTCGGGCGCCGGGAGACTGGAGCCCCATGGACCCCCAGCCGTCAGGGATGCCATTCCTCGTGACCTGCCTTCAGTGTCACGGGCAACCGGCCTGTCTCGTCTGAGGTGTCAGGAACAGGTTCGGGAGTCAGGGAGACATGCCGATGCGGGTGTTCGTTGCGGGCGGGACCGGGGTCGTGGGGCGGCGGCTGGTGCGGCAGTTGGTGGCCCGCGGCCACCAGGTGACGGCGACCACCAGGAGCGTGGCCAGGTTGAGCCAAATTGAGCAGCTCGGCGGCGAGGCGGTTGTGATGGACGGGCTGGATGCGGTATCGGTAGGTGAGGTGGTGGCAAGGGCACGGCCGGACGTGATCGTGCACGAGATGACGGCCATCGGCGGCAAGCCTGACCTGAAGCACATGGATCGGTGGTTCGCCACCACCAACCTGCTCCGTACCAGGGGTACTGACCACCTGCTGGCGGCAGCGCAGGCGACCGGCGTGCCGCACTTGGTCGCGCAGAGCTACGCGGGCTGGAACGGCATCCGTGAGGGGGGATGGGTCAAGACCGAAGACAATCCTTTGGACCTGATGGTGGGCACCGCTGCTCAACGGGTTATGGAGGCCGTCCGTTACCTCGAGGTGATGGTCCTCCAAGCTCGGGGAGCAGTGGTGCGTTACGGCGCGCTGTACGGGCCAGGCGCCACCGACGACCAGGTGGAGTTGGTGCGGAAGCGACAGTATCCCGTGGTCGGGCGCGGCACCGGTTACTGCTCGTGGGTGCACCTCGACGACGCCGCCAGCGCCACCGTGCTGGCGGTGGAGCAACAGGCGAAAGGGGTGTACAACATAGTCGACGACGAACCCGCCCCAGCCTCGCAGTGGCTTCCGCATCTGGCAGCATCCGCGGGCGCCAGGCCGCCGATGCGAATCCCCACGTGGCTGGCGCGCCTGGTGGCCGGGGAGGTGGTGGTGGCGATGATGACTGAGGGGCGGGGCTTCTCCAACGCCAAGGCCAAACGCGAGCTGGGCTGGGAGCTGCTGTATCCCTCGTGGCGCCAAGGCTTCGAGGAAGGGCTTGCTTGAATTCGGTCGAGGAATTTGAAGAGCTGCGCCCGCTGCTGTTTGCGATTGCCTACCGCATCCTCGGCAGCGTGAGCGAGGCTGAGGATGCGGTGCAGGAGAGCTGGCTACGGTATGACGCATCTCCCACCCCGCCGGCGTCGACCAAGGCATTCCTCTCGGCGGTGGTGGCCCGGATCTCGATCGACGTGCTGCGCTCGGCCCGAGTTCGCAGGGAGGAGTACGTCGGACCCTGGTTGCCCGAGCCGCTGCTCACCGACCCCTACGAGGACCCGGAGCGGTCGGCTGAGCTGGCCGACTCGGTTTCTGTCGCGGCCCTGCTGCTGATGGAGCGGCTCAGTCCCCTCGAGCGAGCGGTCTTTGTACTGCGGGAGGTGTTCGGATTTGGCTTCTCCGAAGTCGCGGCAGCCGTCGGGCGGTCGGAGGCGGCATGCCGACAGCTGGCGGCCCGGGCGCGACGCCACATGGATGCTGGGCGACCTCGGTTTACGGTGGACTCCCGGGAGCGGGAGAAGCTGGCGTCGCGGTTCTTCGACGCGCTTCGGGAGGGGGAGGTGGACAGCCTGCGAGAACTGCTGGCAGCTGACGTCCAGTTGCTCTGGGACAGTGGCGGCAAGCTCCCGCAGTGGGCGAGGCCCATGATCGGCCCGGGGAAGGTGGCGCGGGCGCTCGTCGCGACGGTCCCACCACTATTCCGGATTGGCGTCGCCTTGGAACTCCGTGACGTGAATTACCAGCCGGGCGCGGTATTCCGCGACCGGGACGCCAAGGTGCTCTGCACCCTGGCCCTGGACATCGTCGACGGTCGAGTTCAGGCGATCCGCTCAGTGATCAATCCGGACAAGCTCGGGCACATGGGTCCCGTGGGGGATGCCTGGGCGGTCATGCGCGAGGCGACCCAGGCCCGCCGGGTCCCCTCTGCCCAATTGGGCCAAGAAGGAGCGCGTTATGACCGGTGAGCACTATTGCCTCAAGCCAAGATCTCGCGTCATGACCTGTCCCAAGCGGGAACGCGGCCGCCAGCCCGATCCGGCCTCGGCTTGCTGAATGGCCCTCAGGGCGGCGTCCCAGGTGCAAGGTCAGCGTGATGGCCGTCATTCTGATTTGCCATCGCCCACGCCAGCGCTGTCGATCTCATCAGAGGAATGGTGCGCCCAGAGGGATTTGAACCCCCGCAAACCCAGATCCGTAGTCTGGCGCTGCCAGCTACTTGCGCCCTTTGATCTCAGTCACAGCGCCTGATATGTGGATAGTGTCGCATAACAACGCTTGACACTGTTAGCGTGATGCAGCCGTCATAGGGCGCCAGATCCGTCTGCAGCTGGTCGCGGTCACCCTTCAAGTGGGCAAGGACACAGGAGCTGGGATCGAAGGCCGTGCCATCGGGGACGAAGCCCTCTGCACCTCGCAAGTATTGACAGGCCGCAGCGCTCTGTTTGGATGACCGGTAATCCAGCGTGGGTGGTGCTCAAGCGAAGCGGGGGCACACCCGGGGCGTCAACGTGACTGCCAGCACCGGGTCGGTCTCAGGGTAGGCCTTTGTCAAGGCAGCGAACAGTCGTGCGTTTTGAATTCGGAAGCAGCGCTACTACTCACATAGTAGCTTCTAAGGAGCGCTACCCGTGACGGCCGAGCAGGGGCGTGACAGAGCGCTACTCATTTCGGAGTACAGCTCTGCCCGTGAGTACGCAGCCCAGACGCAAGCTACCTCTGGGGTCTCGAAGCAGAGGCATTCCGAGGGGCCTGAACCCGGTGGCGACTCGGCGGTACGTGGCCCAAACCATGGGACGGTAGAGCCAGGTGGAGTTTGCACGGCTGCCCCAGGCCTGAAACCCAGGTGAGACCCTGAGGGCGGTGCCGAATCCGTCACGATGGCAGCCTGCGCAGGCCGTGCGGACGTGCATCCTGCGGCCAGGAGTCCCGAAGACCCACTCCCTATCCTTGACGCTCAATGGGGACTTCGGAATTCCTGGGGCGGAGGCTGCCGCGTCCCGGGCGCTGAGACCTGCTGGTAGTCGCGACGACTATCATCTGGAGCGTCAACGGGGTGTGGTCAGGGTGGCCCTCCAGGGCAGCGGCCCGCTGACCTACTCCGCCCTGCGCTACATGGTGGGCGGCATTGCGCTTCTGCTGCTGGGTCGGTTCCTGGACGTGCCCCTCCGTGTTCGGCTGCGGCGTGACAGGTGGCCCTTGGTGGTACTGGCTGCCAGCGGAGTTCTGGTCACACAGTCCAGCTTCACCGGGTCGCTGGCACTGACCAACGCCGACACAGTCGCCATGATCGCCTCCACTACCTCGGTGCTGGTCGCGATGTGGTTTGCCCGGCGCAGCCCGGGGCGGTTCCGGGGTCTGGTGTGGCTCGGGTTTGGACTCGGCCTGCTGGGGCGCGGCCGAGTATTTGGGGCTGGGCACTGGTCGGGACTGTTGGGAATCGGGATCGCCCTGCTCTACCCGATCTCCTGGGCGGTCTATCTCATCTTGTTGCCCCGGCTCCTAGGCCGGTACCGCCCGCTCACCCTGGCGTCCCTGATCACCGTCCTCGGTGCTGTGATGCCTGGTCCCCTTGGGAGTCGTCCAGACGGTGGAGAGCCCGCCGTATCCGAGCGGGCACCCTGGATCGGTCTGCTGGCCTACAGCTCCGCGGGGGCAGTCGCTCTCACCACCTGGAGGTACCTGCCGGGGGGCCGCCGTCTTGGCCCGGCTGGGACCGCTGTCTAGAGCTACCTCCAGCCGTTCCTGGCGGTGCTGGCTGCGGGGCTGCTCATCGGTGAGCCAGTGCTCCCTGTGAGAGTGCTTGGCCGGGCGATCATGCTGATCGGCGTCGCGATCAGGGGACCTCGGGCACGCGCCACTCCTGCCACGGTGCCGCTACTGGCCTTGGGAGGTAGGACTCCGGCTCGGAGCCAGTCGCCAGCCCGGTAGGGGGCCGATGGGCATCTGCGAAGCCGCGATCCCGGGTTCGATTCCCGGATTCGCCTCCACTGGGTTGAAGCCAGAGTGGCCTAGCTCGAGGCTGGCCAGAGTGGTTGGCTGCCCTTGCTGATGCCGATTCTGATCCCAACCAGGCACGGAGGCCTGGAGAGCCGGGAGGGCAGCTGGCGCTGGATCCGTTCCAACGCCGCCACGATCCGGGTCTGACCCTTGCCTATGACTGCCATCCTCTCGGTCCAACCGGTGGAGAGATGGGTGGCGCACAGAATCCGGGGCCACTTGCCAGTGGCCACCTCGCCGCTATGGGAGACCGGGTCGATCGCCAGGTACCCCGGGGTTTTCAGATCTCACCAGCGGCTCACCACCACGGGGATTAATCTGGCGCATCCGTCGACCCACCAGGACGCGCCGCAGCCCCCGGTCAACCCGGCCCGATCCCCGGTACGTCGACCCCAACTCCTTAGCAAGCTCACATCGTTCCCAAGTGCGCATGGACACTGCCCCCTCACTGTCACTCTCCGGCGGCCGGCCCTCGGTGTCATTCCTTGGTGAGGGAACGATCGCCCCAGGGTGCGGTTCTAGGTGCCTCAATCCGGTGGCTTGACCCCCACCTGCGCCATCGCTATAGTCAATCTCGCATAATGACCATCCCCTGTTTCATGAAACGATACAGCGGGCTATCGATGGAGGCAGTTGAACATGCCAGCGCCGCCAGGCTCAGGCTTGAGAGATACGATTGCGGACACTCTCGATGGCACCAACTCCACGCCTGACCCCAGCGACATCGCACGTGGCCGGAGATCGGGCAGCGATGCGGGGCTGCCTCGAGGTCACCTTGCTGACTTCCAGCTTCGGCCCACCGAGGCTGTCCGTGCCGCTGCGAAGTCCCGGCCAAAAGCCGCCCCCACCAACTCGCTGGGGCCAGTGGTGCCTCTTGTCCCACTCTTGACCGCAAGCCCTGGGTGTCAAAACACGACCAAGAGGAGAGTCAGTAATGCATCCACCGACGCGACGCTTTAACCTTTCGATCATCGCCATCGCATGCATGGCGATGATCACTCTTGTTGGCTGTAGCAATCAGGCCGCTAGCCGTAAACCCCGTTCTGGGGGCACGGTGACGGCCGCCGAAATCCCGAACGACATTCCTGACTACATTTTCCCCATGGACAGCCCTTCGTTCGCATCGAATGCAAACTACCTGAGATTCGAAAACCAATTCTGGGTTCCCCTGTATTGGATTGGCAAGTCCGGCAAGCCAGTCCTAAATACGTCACTAAGCCTCGCGAACCCGCCAACCTTCTCGAACAACAACACGGTTGTGACGATTCGGCTAAAGCGCTGGCTATGGTCTAACGGAAAGCCAGTTACCGCCCGCGACGTTCTCTTTTGGATGAACTTACTGTCGGCCGTAACAGATCCTCTCATTCCCACCATCGGGAGCGCCGGCGCTCCGGGGCCGGGGTTCCAAGGCTACGTGCCTGGCGAGTTCCCGCAAAACGTCGAGTCGTACTCTGCCACCGGCGAGTACGAGCTCACGCTGCGCCTGAACGGGTCATACAACCCGACATGGTTCACCTACAGCGAGCTGGTCCAAATGTTCGCTATACCACAAGCCAGTTGGGACAGGTTGTCGTTGACAGGACCCGTAGGGAACTATGACCTTGGGGCCCAAACCCGCATTCTAGCCCCGGCCTCGGCAAACCTACCCCCCCACTCCTATGTCCCAGCAACTCCGGGGACAGCAACAACGGGCGCACTCGGAGTCGCGCAGTTTCTGAACCAGCAGTCAGAGTCCACTTCCACGTACACCACAAACCCACTTTGGCAGGTCGTGGATGGGCCATTTCGGCTCGCTAACTACACAACGAGCGGTTTCGTGAAGATGGTTCCGAACCATCTCTATTCGGGACGACCCAAGCCAAGGATCAGTGCTTTCGAGGAACTTCCATTTACGTCTGAAAGCTCGGAGTATCTGGCTGTCCTAAATGGCACTGTGACGATTGGGTCAGTCCCCTTGGCCGACGTGACTCAAGCCGGCAGCCTGAAAGCGAAAGGGTACGCCATCGCGCCTTGGTATCCATATGGATATGGATACATTTCGTTGAATTACACCAATCCTACCCTTGGACCCATATTTCGGCAACTCTACTTTCGGCAGGCCTTCCAGTCGTTAATCAACCAGCACCAGTACATAAAGGACATACTGCACGGGTACGGCCTGCTTACAAATAGCCCAATCCCCGCATATCCGCCGAATAACCCATACGAGAGCCCTCAGCTCAAACGAGGTCTCGTGTATCCATATAGTCCGAAAAGGGCAGTCGACCTCCTCAAGAGCCATGGATGGAAAGTGAACCCCGGCGGCCTCACCTATTGCGCGAACAGTGGAAATGGTCCTGGTCAGTGCGGAGCTGGCATAGCTCGGGGACAGGCGCTCAAGGTACCGTTGATCTACATTGCAGGGATTGCAAACGTGACAGCAGAGGTCGAAGCCGTTCAGTCGACTATGCAAGCGCAGGCCGGCATTGACCTGCTGCCCACTGCCGAGCCCGAGGGAGCAGCCGTAGGCACGGCGTACGCCACCTGCACGTACACGGCGCCCTGTTCCAACTGGGCACTCTTCTGGGGGGGTGACTTTACGTACTCCCCTCTATTCTTCCCGAGCGGCAACGAAATCCTGGCGTGCGGCGCCAGCGGCAACGCGGGCGACTACTGCAGTCAGCACATGAATTCGCTGATCGCAGACACCAATACCGCACCGACGTACTCGGCTGAGGTTAAGGCTATGTACGCATATGGCGAGTACGCTGCGACGCAGGTCGCGCACGCGTACCAACCTACTACGGCGTACCAGATCACAGCATACAAGACCAACTTGCGGGGCCTAATACCTCAAGATCCATCTACTATTGTCTATCCACAGCTTTACTACTTCGCGCAATAGTGACTACTTTGACCAGCCATCCTGGAGGGGACGAGCGACGTGAGTCAAGGGCTCAGTTTGATAAACGTACGTTCGCATAGAGCTGTAAGGTTGTGCCCGTGAAGAGTATGAGCGGGAATGTCGGTGGAAGGCGTGCGCATGGTCGGAAGGATGCGAGTTTGCCATTCTCCAACGCCGTGAGGGTAGGCCCCGTGGTTGCGGTCGCCGGCCAGGGCGGCCTAGACCCGGTCAGCGGCAAACGTGTGGATGGCGGGATCGTGTCAGAGCTGCGCCAAATCAAGAAAAATATAGTCAATGCCTTGGCGGAGTGTGAGTGCACTCTTGACGACGTTGTGCGAGTTGATATTTTTTTAGCGGATCTGCAAGACTACGACCGGTTGAATAGTGAGTACAAGGCGTGGTTCAGTGAGCCCCCGCCAGCCAGGACGACGGTTAGAGCAGATTTGCTGTACGACTTGCGCGTGGAGGTCACTGTTCTGGCGATAGCATCAGCTGGCAAGTATTCGAAAGGATAGGTTTGGACGATATCATTTTCGCAGCAAGGGACTGTTCATCTGGCGAGAGGGGGTCACTTGTCGAGCTGGCTCTAGCTGGACGGCCACTTGAGCGACTCGCGCGGAGCGAAAGGAGGTAGCGAGCATGAGGTCAGTTCAAGCCGGGGGAGTGCGCGAAGTGATGGCGGCACTTTGCCTCAAACAAAACCACACTACGACAGCCGGTCCCGCAGAGATAGGAAGGGGAGTAGCTAGTCTCGTGCGCGACCTACCCGGGGCGAGAGGAGCGCCCGGGTTTCAGAGCGCTTGTATGAGCTTAGAGAGTGACAGTCATGCACCGCGGCGCACAACGGGAGTGCCTGGGCTGCAGGGTTGCGGCTCGCCGAACGGAACTGGGCCACAACAAGGTCGGGCGGACGCGGGGAAGCCGTGTCGGAGTTGAACCTGTCGTGGCTGAACGGCATCCCACGCGTTGTTAACGCCGCCGCACCGCTCACTCGGTTGGGAGGATGCTCAACGCCGCCTTTAGTGATTGAGGCGATGGCGCAGGCGGCGGTGCTCTCACTAGATATGGAAGAGTTGTTTACTGCCAGCGGCGACGAAATCGCACGGCTGACCGGCAATGAGGCGGCATACGTGACCTCTGGCGCCGCGGCTGCAATCGCCCTGAGCGTGCTTGGGTGCATCACAAGGGGCGACCCCGCGGCGATCGCCGCGATGCCAAGAGGACGCGGGTTGCCTACGCAGGTCGTCGTGTCCCGCTCGCATCGAATCCCATATGATCGCGCCATCGAGCTCGTGGGAGGGAAGATACGGGAAATCGGCAATGTGCAACAGACTCATTTGTGGGAGTTGGAAGCAGCGTTGACATCCAAGACTGGCGCGGTCTTGTGGGTAGCGGGGCGCCACTTACCTCCTACCCTGAGCCTGGAGGACACCGTTGTGATGGCCCACAGTCACGGAGTGCCTGTGATTGTGGACGCAGCAGCCCAATTGCCACCAGTGTCAAATCTTTGGAACTACACAAGGGCGTGTGGCGCCGACTTGGTCGCTTTCAGCGGGGGAAAGGCGATGCGCGGGCCGCAGGCGAGCGGGCTCCTGGTGGGCCGACGGGACCTGGTGGCAGCGGCAAGGGCCAATGGCACACCGCACCAGAGATTGGCGCGCGCTCTCAAGGTAGGAAAGGAAGAGATTGTCGGGTTGGTGGCGGCTGTGCAGCGATATGTGGCCTTGGACCATGATGCGCAATTAGCCGAATGGGAGGCGGTGGTTGTCGACTGGGGGCGACGCTTGGAGGGCCTACCCGGGGTAGCGACTACGAGGGTGCTGTGCGGTGAGGCAGGTCAGCCAACGCCCAGGCTACTCGTGCGGATCGACGCGGATGCAGCCGGGGTGTCCGCGCAGGACGTTGTTGATGCTCTATGGAACCGCAATCCGCGGGTCGCAGTGACGGCTGCCGGACACGATGCGTTTTATATGGCTCCTGACACACTAATGGACGGAGACGCGACGTTGGCTTCGGATGGGGTACTGGCGGCGCTCTCAAAAGCCAGGCCCTACGGCAGCGGTTCAAGTACAAGTGCAGGCCGGTCACAGGCAGATTGATGGCGTCGAAGCGGCCAGAACTGAGTTGGTCGATCTGAAGTTGGAGTGCTGGGGTGTGGGGTACGGTTCCGCTCGTTGGAGGTTATTTTGCGGGATTCGAACTAGCGTCGCGGCAGGGACAGTTAGCGTGGACGCTCGCACGGGGACGACCAGGGAGCCGACCCAACGCGGAAGGCAAGAACGATAAGGGGCGAAAGTTGTGAGGGTACAAATGTGATACGCATCGGTGCGATGGGCTTCTCCCACGAGACGAATACGTTTGCACAGCGGAAGACTCCATATGGGGACTTCGTTGCAGATGGCGTGCTCCGCGGCGAGGAAATCTTGCGGCGTTATGGCCAGTCGCGCGCCACAATGGCAGGCTACTTGCGGGCAACGCGGCCCGGGGAAGTTGAAGTGGTGCCTGTCTACTTCGCAACAACCAATCCATCTGGGACCATCACCGAAGAGGCATTCGAACGTATCTGTGGCGAACTTACCGCAGAGGCGTCCGCTGGCGGGCCGTGGGATGGAGTGCTGCTTGCTTTACATGGAGCGGCGGTGTCAGAGCGGTTTGCCGACGCAGATGGCGAACTTGCTAGACGGGTTCGTGCACTGGTCGGACCGGGTGTTCCGATCGGTCTAACATTGGATATGCATGCGAATATATCGCAGGCCATGATCGATGCAGTGACTGCAACGGTTGTCTATCGCACAAATCCGCACATCGATGCCAGTGACAGAGCATATGAATGCGCCAGCTTAATTGTTCGCACAATTCGGCAAGAGATCACGCCGGTCCAGCACCTAGAGACTCCACCAATGGTCATCAACATTGTCCGGCAGAGCACGCAAGTGGAGCCGATGGTCAGCGTGATTCGAGATCTCGGGACAGTTCTGAACTCGCCAGGCGTTTTGTCGGCAAGTGTCGCTGAAGGGTATCCCTACGCAGATGTCGAAGATATGGGGATGGCCTTTGTGGTGATCCGCAACGGCGACCCCGGGGCTGCGCGGGACGCGGCGAAATGGCTTGCTCGGCGATCTTGGAATCGGCGTACGGACTTTGTGGGAGAGGCTACTTCACCCGAAGAGGGTTTGAGGGCGGCAGCATGCGCTCCGACTGGTCCAATTGTGCTGCTAGACGTTGGCGACAACATAGGCGGGGGCGCGCCAGGCGACTCGACCGTGCTGCTGGCCGAAGCAAAGCGGCAAGGCGTTCGAGACCTTCTGGTGACGCTATACGATCCTGAGGCCGCGAAAGCGTGTGCCACGGCGGGGGTGGGCCGCAAAATCACACTGAGCGTCGGGGGCAAGGCCGACAGCCGTCATGGGGCCCCTGTCCAAGTTACCGGGATAGTTCGGTGTCTCAGTGACGGAAAGTTCGAAGACGCTAACCCGACGCATGGTGGAGATCGCTTTTTCGACGCCGGCCTGACTGCAGTGCTGCGTTCCGATGATTCTCACACACTAGTGTTGACTAGTAAACTCGTGCCAAACACGAGCTTGCAACAGATGCTGACGCTAGGAATAGACCCGCGCAACGTGCGCATTATCGTGGCGAAGGGAGTCAACGCCCCTCGGGCTGCATACGAACCTATAGCGGCGGAGATGGTAATGGTGGATACCCCGGGCGTCACAACGATGAGGCTTGAACAGTTCGAGTACCATTCGCGTCGGACTCCCTTATTCCCATTCGAGCTCGATGCTGCGTACGAGTGACCGCAGCCGCAATGGGACCCATGCGGCGCGCTGTGTTCAGCCAGGAAGGTCGCGTCAGGGCGTTCGTGGCACCGGCTCCACCCGTGCTGCGCTTCGTAGTCACAGGGAGGGGGTGCCGGATGGTCGTATGCTTTCATTGTTGAAAGCACAGTGCGCGCAGGGTCCGATAGGTTCTGGTCGTGGCTTTGCAAGTGCTACAGGCAAGATAGCCGTGCGACGCGAGGTTCAGGGGAGCAGGCGTTACGCGGGGCCGAGATCCGCCGCGGCCGAGTGCAGACCGGGGCGCAGCGGGCACTGGCGTAGAGGACGCGCTCAGCGACTACTGCAGCGAGCTTACGTCTTTGAAGTGTTGCGAACGCCGAGGTGTCAAAGTGGGATCGGCCTGGTCGCGGTTGTTACGGCACGATGACTCGCCATCGTGGCCAGAGACGCTCCCGACCTCGCTCGGTATGTGGGCTCTTGCTGGCGGCTGGTGTCGACAGCAAGCCTCTAGAGCGTCCCATGGGCCCGCGTTGGTAGGCCAGAAGCTTGGCGGCGGCTGAAGTGGCTGCCACCCACGGACCTATGATAGGGTGTCCCAATGAGCAGCATTGACCGCGCGCTAGATGCCCTGGAGCTGGTGGCTGGTGGCCATGAACTTAAGTTGACAGATGTTGCTAAGGAGTTGGGGGTGTCGCGGGCTACGGCATTTCGTCTGCTCGTCAATTTAGAGCGCAGAGACTACGTTGAGCACGATGCGCAACGGCACGTGTATTATGTAGGGCGTCGTCTAAGTGCGCTAGCCTCAGACGCAGAGGACCGCACTGTGGTAGTTTTGGCGAAGCCGGGTATGAACCAGCTGCGGCAATTTGTGGGAGAAACGGTCAATCTTGCGGTGCTTCGTCACAACGAATTAGTATACGCCACGGTGCTAGACGTTGAGCGGTCGTTACGATTGGCAGCCCGTGTCGGCAGCGTTGCACCGCTTCATGCCACAGCGTTGGGGAAGGCAGTGTTGGCGACACTTTCTGACGAGCGCGCCATGGAACTAGCTGGTGATGAACCGTATAAGAAGTTCACAAGTAATACGCTCACCTTCGCTGTGGACCTGTTGAGTGAGCTTGCCTGCATTCGTGAGCGCGGCTTTGCGGTGGATAGGGAGGAGGCTGAAGTGGGTGCGACGTGCATAGCGGCGGCCTTGAAGAGAAGCGATGGGCAAGCGGTGGGTGCGATTTCAGTTTCCGGCCCTACGGCTCGGATGACAAGTCTGAGCAATGAGGATGTGGGGAAGCGCGTCCAAGCGTTGTGCGCCGAGGTGAGCAAGGCGCTGGCGAGACGCTGAGTGAGTTGGAAGGACCCCTGTGAACAAGGAGCATATCAATCAGTGGATGGAAGATACGCCCGGTCATTTCAGAATTACGAGAGCGCGCGCCGGTCACTAGCAGGAGGCGTAGCGACCGCGTTTCGGGCGGCCCAACTGCCGGTGCCAATCACGTTCCAGTCTGCGCATGGCGCGCATCTTGTGGACGTCGATGGTAATCAGTATGTCGACTTTGCCTTAGGTTTCGGGCCGATGATATTGGGCCACTCTCCGGCTTCAGTAGTTGAGGCGATCCAACAACAGGCACAAACGGGCATTGGGTTTGGTGCTAATCACCCAGGCGAAAGGGATCTTGCCGAGTTGATTTGCCGATTGGTACCGTCGGCGGACCTCTGCGCGTTCAGTTCTACGGGCACGGAATCCGTCCAGGTCGCAATCAGGGTCGCCAGGGCAGCGACGCATCGGCCCCGAATCGTCAAGTGCCTCGGGCACTACCATGGGTGGTCGGACTCTGTATACGTGGGCGTGTCACCGCTGACAGATCATAGCCCCGCCACCGGGGGACAGGATCCAAGGGCGTCCGAGTTAGTCACCTTGTGTGAGTGGAACGATATGACGGCACTTGAGGAGGCGCTGTCGGACGATGTTGCAGCCGTGATTATGGAGCCCGCTGCTATTAACTGTGGTGCGCTGGCGCCGAAGCGTGGATACCTGGAGGCTGTGCGAGAGCTTACTCGCAAGGCTGGCAGTCTACTGATCTTCGACGAGGTAATTACGGGATTCCGTCTTGCACTTGGCGGGGCACAGGAAGTGTACGGTGTGACTCCCGACCTGACTGTGCTGGGCAAGGCACTTGGGGGTGGGCTTCCCATTAGTGCAGTATGCGGCCGAGCCGATGTAATGGAGGTTCTTGTCGACGGTACAGTCGGACACGTGGGCACGTTTAACGCGAATGCCGTGTGCGCGGCCGCGGCAGGTGCGTCGGTTCGCGAGTACGAGCGCCTTTCGCCGTACTTGTATGAGCAACTCGCGAGACGCGCGGATGAACTGTCCAAGGCCTTTGTCGAAGCGGGCCGAGAGGCAGGGGTTCCACTTACGGTTAACTGCATCGGCGGGGCAGCATACGGGTTTGTCAGCGACAGGGCAGTCACGACATACCGCGAGGCCTTAGCGACCGACACGGCTTCTTACCGTCGGTTTGCGAAGGCACTTTTAGACGAAGGCGTGCATGTAATTCCGCGAGGGCTACTTTACGTTTCAGCTGCACATACCGATGCAGATATGGAGTTTACGGCGCAGGCCGCGCGCCGCGCAGCGGCTCGCGTGGCCAGCGGAGAGGTGGGACAACGAGCGTAGGAGTCTGCGATGCGATACCAAAGTCACCAGACCGACGACTTTCCATGTTTCTAGGGTTGAGTCACTGCACTGGTTCCGACGGACCCTACGGTGTCCGCTAGTTGTGGCTTCAGGTCGCCCGAAAGAGTCAGCAACGGCGGGTAACGGGAAACGAGCGAGAAGTGATTGGCATCGCGATCGGTCAGAAGTCGAAGCGTACCTTAGCCGTAGGAGACTTTGTATGGACAGGTTTAAGGAGCACGTGGTAGTTGTCACGGGCGCCGGGAGTGGCATAGGGCTGGCTGCGGCAAGCCGGTTTCAACGTGAGGGCGCTTCATTGGTGCTAGCTGACATAAGTGAAGCCCGTCTACAAGAAGTGCCATTGGCGGAGGAACATCTCCGGGTATGCGTGGACATCTCCGATGCTCAGGCAGTGAGGTCGCTTGTAGATGCGACGATGCGGCACTTTGGGCGCGTCGATGTTGTCGTTGCCAACGCTGGGCTTTTCAGCGGGTGTCCGTTTCTCGATTTGAGCGAAGACGACTTTGACCGGACTATGGCCGTGAACTTGCGGGGTACATTTTTGACTTGTCGCGACTATGCGCGAGCCATGGTGCACAATGGCAGCGGAGGTGCCTTCGTAATCACTGCTTCAACGAACAGCTTCATGGCAGAGCCTGACTCAGCTGCCTATAGCGCCTCGAAGGGAGGTGTGGCAATGTTAATCAAGTCGATGGCAGTAGATCTGGCTCGTTTCGGAATCCGAGTTAACGGGATCGCTCCTGGGGTCATTCGAACGAACATTACAGGAACCTTGGCGGAGCTAGGCGATGGGCCCCGCCCGGGGTTTGCCTTTCCGCCAGCACGACGATGGGGTGTTCCCGATGACTGCGCTGGAGGAATTGCGTTTTTGGCTTCCGATGACGCTCGCTATATTACAGGGTCTCTACTTGTCATAGACGGCGGTCAGACCGCACTTAACGGCGTAGCGGAGTAGCAGTGTAGCGAGGGCGGTTAGGTGCCGTACGTTGGCTGAGGATATGCCCGAAGTGACTGGATGTGCTTGAGAGGTTGCGCGGACCTGCGGTCGTGTGGATCAGAGTCACGTCGTGTCGCAGGGCGGAAAGTGCAGGTTCGCGGCGCGCAGGTTCCGGGGTGAGAACAACGAGCTGGCGTACCCCACACTGTGGAAGTGGCGCTGGCTGCGGCGTTCGAACGTAACCTTGGACTTCGAGTGGGTGCTTCAGCGGATCCTCACACGTGGACGTGTTCACGTTTATGTTCGGACCTCCAAGGTGCCGTGGTGGAGGCTGAGCCAAGTCAACGGGAGTTTGCCTCAATGGGCTGTGGGCAGAAGAAGTGCGGCAATTGTCGGGCGACTGGGCGCGAGGTTGCCGGCGTATGAACGAGACGCGGGGCGGCCTTGGAAGCCAAGTGGCGCGGACAGCGCTAGGCTGTAGCGACATTGGGAGTGGTAGAGTGCGGGTAGAGTTAGCGTTTCGGGCTGGCGCTATACTTGGTGAGAGTCCAGTGTGGGATGAGCAGAGGCGTGTGCTGCTCTGCGTGGACATTACCAGGGGCTTGGTCTTTGAGTTTTCGTCAGTCACGCTGCCAACCGTCGTGTGCCAGTTGGCGCCACCGGTAAGCGCACTGGCGTTGGGAGCGGTGGGCGAGATGCTACTCGCTCTAAGGCGTTCGGTAGTGATAGTCGATGACCGGTGTGATGTTGTTAGGGCAGTGACGGTGTTTACTGACGGACCCGCCAGTCTTCGATTGAACGACGGTAAGGTTGACCCGTGGGGTGGATTCGTTGTGGGAACGCTAGATGACACTTGCGCGGTTCCGCGAAATCGCCTATTTCGTTTAAGTCGGTCTTTTGATGTGTCAACGCGGGTTGAGGGACTCATGCTCAGCAACGGCATGGGGTGGAGCGCTGATCGCAAGCACTTTTATGTGGTCGACTCGGCGCGTCGAACTATTCTCCACTATGACGTCGATCCGGACAGCGGGCAAATGGGGCGGGAGCGGAGCTTGGTGATCACGGAGCTCCCCGGTCTTCCGGACGGATTGGCTGTGGACAATGAGGGGTGCCTATGGGTTGCTATGTGGGGAGGGTTCGAAGTTCGAAGATATACTCCCACGGGAGAGTTGGTGCTGCGGCTCGGGTTGCCGGTTTCGCTGGTGACCAGTTTGGCATTCGGCGGAGACGGACTGGACGAGCTTTACATCACAACCGCACGTGCTGGGTTGACTGATGAGCAGGTCGCGTCTGAGCCGCACGCCGGTGATGTATTTTGGGCTGACATTGGCATTTCAGGTCCACGGACGAATCGGTTCGGGGCACTGAATGACTGAGGTTGGGCTGGCGCCGGAGCATAGGATTGGGAGCAGTCGTCGGCGGCGAGGCGGCTAGATGCGGGCTTGCAAATGAGGTCGCGTTTTTGAGGCTGGATAGACGTAGGGGTGCTTTTAGTGGCTGGGATTCGGGTGAGGAGGCTCAAGGTCTATGCGGCTTGTTTCATGGCGTGGTGGGTTCGGGCGTCTCCAGGGATCCGCGGTAGTACCTATGGGCGACAATGTCATCGCTTATCTAGAGGGACATGTGCGCGCTCGTGAAGAGGCAGCAGTGCCTCTGGCATCTCTTTCGCTTCTTGCACCCGTTCCTTGTCCAGGAAAGGTCATCTGCGTCGGGCTCAATTACCGTGATCACGCAGTTGAGGCGGGACAGACAGTTCCTTCGGAGCCAGTGCTGTTTGGCAAATTCGCGAATTCTGTTGTAGGAACGGGCGAGGCCATCGTACTTCCCCCAGCGGCCAGGCAGGTTGACTTCGAGGCGGAACTTGCCGTGGTGATTGGGCACCGGACTAGACGCGTACCAGTGGACAAGGCCCTTTCCTGTGTAGCCGGATACACCTGTGCCAATGATGTGTCCGCCCGCGACCTACAGTTTCGGACCGGCCAATGGCTACGAGGTAAGGCAATCGATACTTTTCTTCCACTCGGTCCCTGGCTGGTCACGCCGGACGAGATCGGGGACGTGGGGCACCTCAAGATTGTGTGCTTGGTCAACGGTAAGAAGATGCAGGAAGCGACTACTGGTGACATGATGTGCGGAGTCGCGGAGATTGTGAGCTTTATCAGCGAGACGATCACGCTTGAGCCGGGGGACGTGATCGCCACAGGAACTCCCCCTGGCGTTGGCTTCAGTAGGACTCCGCCCGTGTTTCTTCAGGACGGAGATGAGGTCACTGTGACTATCGACCGAATCGGCTCGCTCACGAACCCAGTTCGTCGTGTCTGAGCGTTTGGGACCTGGTGGCGATAGCGGCTGGCAGAGTGTGGCCCCGACTCTCGAAAGAGATCTTAGGGATGCGGTACTGGGCGAGGTGCGGTTCGCCGTTGGGGACCGCGCTTTGTACGCAACGGACGCCTCCAACTATCGTCAGGTGCCCATCGGGATAGTAGTCCCACGAAGTGTCGAGGACCTCGTACGGACCGTTGACGTGTGCCGCGCTCATGATGTGCCGCTGCTACCTCGGGGAGGGGGCACGAGCTTGGCGGGGCAGGGGTGCAACACCTCAGTGATTGTCGACTGCTCCAAGTATCTGCGCGCGATTCCGGAGATTGACCCTGAGCGGCGAGTAGCACGCGTCGAGCCTGGAGTGGTGCTCGACACACTGAGGCAAGCGGCGGAAGTGCACCATCTGACGTTCGGGCCAGATCCTGCGACGCACGCTTGGTGCACGGTCGGCGGCATGATTGGCAACAACTCATGCGGGGTGCACTCGATCATGGCGGGGAAGACTGACGTGAACGTAGAGGAGATGGAGGTTCTTACCTACGATGGGTTTCGTCTGCGGGTGGGGCCGACCTCCCCGGCAGAGATCGAGCGGATCGTGGCCACGGGTGGTCGCCGAGGAGACATCTACCGGCGTCTCCAGAACCTCCGAGACCGCTACGCTCCACTGATTCGGGAGCGGTACCCTCGTATTCCGAGGCGTGTGTCCGGATACAACCTGGACTTCTTACTGCCCGAGCGAGGTTTCCACGTGGGCAGGGCGCTGGTTGGTTCGGAGGGTACCTGTGTCACGGTGTTGCAGGCCACCCTCCGTCTGGTCAGCAGCCCGTCCCACCGAGCGCTGCTCGTTCTCGGGTATCCCGATGTGGTCGTAGCGGCTGAGGCGGTGCCCGAGATTCTTCCCTCCGGGTGCATCGGTCTGGAGGGGTTCGACGATTTCATGGTTAACGCCATGCGGGAGAATCACCTGCACGTGCCGGACCTTGGGCTTCTTCCCGAGGGCAGGGGTTGGCTGCTGGTGGAGTTCGGAGGGGACACGCCGCAGGAAGCTGCGGGCCGCGCATATTCGCTGGCCAAGCGGTTAGCCACCGGCGCGGCTGCCCCGTCCAGTCGCGTAGTCACCCAGCTGAGCGAGCAGCATCGCCTATGGGCAGTGCGGGAGTCCGGCTTGCCTGCAACCGCAAGGGTACCAGGTGAGCGTCCGACCTGGGAAGGATGGGAGGACGCGGCCGTGCCGCCTGACCGGCTTGGGGGCTATCTTCGAGACCTTCGCGCCCTGGTCGGTCGTTTTGGTTACCGCTGCCCTATGTACGGGCATTTCGGAGATGGATGTGTCCATAACCGGATCACGTTCGACTTCGGCACACTTGAGGGGGTCGCTCGCTACCGAAGCTTCGTGGAAGAGGCGGCCGAGCTCGTGGTCTCTTACGGCGGGTCGCTGTCAGGTGAGCACGGGGATGGGCAGAGCCGTGGCGAGCTGCTGGAGCGGATGTTCGGGCCCGAGCTGGTGGCAGCTTTCCGCGAGTTCAGAGCGATCTGGGATCCACGGGGACGGATGAACCCTGGTAAGCTGGTCGATGCCCGGCCACTGGACGCGGACTTGAGACTCGGCCCGGGCTATCGCCCGCTGGAACTCACCACACGGTTCCGGTTTCCAGCCGATTATGGGAGCCTGGCTAGGGCGACCGAGCGCTGCGTGGGAGTCGGACGATGCCGCAGCCTGTCCGGCGGCGGAGTCATGTGCCCGAGCTTTCGGGCGACTCTAGAGGAGCGGCACTCGACTCGGGGCCGAGCGCGGCTACTCTTCGAGATGTTTCAGGGAGATCCGCTGGTGCATCGCTGGCGAGAGCGCGCCGTCCGCGAATCGTTGGATCTTTGCCTGTCCTGCAAGGGCTGCCGCACCGACTGTCCGGTTAACGTGGACATTGCCACCTACAAGGCGGAATTCCTTCACCACTACTACTCACGACGACTCCGTCCCCGAATCGCCTACGCGACGGGCTTGCTCCCATGGCTCGCGGCGGCTGGGTCGCTGGCGCCGGGCTTGGCCAACGGGTTGATCTTGGCACCGGGGGTTTCTGTACTGACCAAAGCAGCGGCCGGAGTAGCTCAGGAGCGTGCCGTCCCACACCTCGCCCGGATGCCCTTCACCAGGTGGTTTGCTAAGCATCGACCACGCACTGAGGGAGCCGCGGAGGTGGTCCTTTGGCCGGATACCTTCACGAACAGGTTCAGCCCTGAGATTGCGGTCGCTGCGGTGAGCGTGCTGGAAGCGGCCGGCTACCGGGTCACAGTGCCATCGAAGTGGGTCTGTTGCGGGCGACCACTCTACGACCAGGGTATGCTCAGCTTGGCCGAGCGGTTGCTCCGCCGCTCTCTGCGCGTGCTGGGGCCTAGTATCGCAGCTGGTACGCCCGTCGTGGTGCTTGAGCCCTCCTGCGCGACGGTGTTCCGAGATGAACTTCCGAATCTTCTCGCCGGCGACGAACACGCTAAATGGCTCTCACAGAACACTTTCACATTTGCCGAGTTCCTAGCGAAGGTCCCTGGTCGGTTCGATGCTCCAACGCATGGACGCAAGGCTCTAGTCCAGACCCATTGCCACCAGCATGCCGTCATGGGGTTTGACGCAGACCGGACACTCATGGACCGGCTAGGGCTGGAATACGAGGTGCTTGACGCAGGGTGTTGTGGTATGGCCGGAGCATTCGGTTTCGAACGTGGTGAAAAGTACAATCTGTCGATGCGAATCGGTGAGCGTGGGGTACTATCCGCCGTCCGAGCCGCGAATCTTGACACGCGTATCCTCGCCGATGGCTTCAGTTGTCGCGAACAGATTTGGCAAGGAGCGCGCCGGCGCGCTCTGCATCTAGCTCAGGTTTTCGCGGAGTGCTTGCCAGATCGCTTGGAGGAAGACCCCGAGCAACTTGTGCTGTAAGGGCCACCTCATACATCACCTGCCCCGCCATGCAGCTAAGCAGGTGGCCATAAGTTTTGTCCGTAGTGGAGTGGCAACCAGGGAGCGCGCCAAGGGGCAGCCGTGGTGAGCATGGTGTCGGGACTGCGCTGGCGGAAGAAGTGGCGAGCTTGATGGACTCGGCCAGCCATGGTGGGGGGCGGGGAATTGGCCAGGTCGGCCTTCAGGGCGCCCCAGATCCTTTCCACCGGATTCTGGTGGGGGCAGTAGCGGGCCCCGTAGAGCAGATGCACCTGGGGATGCTCGGCGAGCCAGGCCTGCACCGATCTGCTGGAGTGGATGATCACGTTGTCCAGGACGAGGGCGATGGCAGGAGCGGCCGGGTAGGCCAGCAACACCTGCTCCAGGAAGGCACAGAAGCAGGCGCTGTTGGCACGTCGGGTCACAGTCCATATCCAGTTGCCCCTGCCGATATCGATAGCGCCGAACAGGGTGCGGCGTTGGTCCTGCCCCGGCGTCAGCACTCGCTGGCGTTGCCCTTGAGCAATCCAGGTCGAGCGCACCCAGGGAAGCAGATCAATGTGACATTCGTCCTCGGCGAAGACGACCGCACCGGCCGGGAGCGCCGCGATCGCCTTGCGCACCTTGGCCCAGCGCTGCTTGGCTTCCGGATCGCCCTTGGCGATCAGCCGGGGACGGCGCCAGGCGGCGACCTCGCGGAGACGCCGCCGGATCGTTGGCACCGAGAGGTGCAGGCGCAGGCTCCGTCGGATCCGGGAGGTGGTCCACTGCCGCGGCTGGGCGAGGCAACGGATGAGGCGAGTACCCAGCTGCAAGCTACCCAACCGGGGCCTTCCCGAACGGGGCCGGTCCGGAAGCCCCGGAAGTCCCTCCCGCGCGTACCGCTCCAGCCAGCGCCGCACCGTGCGGGGATGGTAGAAAACCACCCCGGCGATCTCCTCGGGCGCGTAGCCCGCCATGGCCAGACAGATCATGAGGAGGCGAAGGACCACCCGCCCATCGTGATGCAGGCGGGCGAGCAACTGGGAGTCGGGCATGCTCTTGGCAGAGGCCGGTGGAAGATGCATACTGAATGTGGCCTTGCTGAGACGTTGATAAAGATCGGCTCATGCAAGGCTACTTCATCTCTGGCGGTAGGCCCGTCCCGCCCTGCCACTCTCCTGGACAAAACTTATGACGGCCTGCTTAGGTCTGGATGCCGGTCTTTGCGGGCCTGTCTGCATACTGGGTATAGAGGCACCATGAATAGCCAGTGTCAAATACCAAACACCCCCAGAAGAACCTCGTGGCGGTCCCGGATAAATCGCTGGGAAAGTCTTGCCGCGGGCGCAAACCGATCAAAGCCATGGACTCCGCCGGCGTATACATGCAATTCTGTGGGGACTCCAGCTTGTAACAGCCGCCGAGCATACTCGATATTTTCATCCAGAAACAGATCCAAGTCCCCAACGGAAATGTACGCGGGAGGTAACCCGTCCAGGCATGTAGCCCGAGCGGGAGCCGCGTACGGTGACACCGCGTCGGTCCCTGCAGCATCCCCCAGATAGGCTCGCCATCCCTTCAAGTTCGACTCACGGTTCCAGACCCTTGGGTCAGTAATCCTATAACTCGAAGCGGTCAGGCATCGGTCATCGAGCATGGGGTAGACTAAAAGTTGAAAGCAAATTGGGACTTCGCTCGTGTCCCGCGCTAGGAGGGCAAGGCCCGCCGCTAGGCCTGCACCCGAACTTGACCCGCCGATAGCGAGGTGGCTCGGGTCAATCCGCAACGACTGTGCGTGCTCGTAGGTCCACTTTAGGCCGACATAGCAATCAATCATCGGAGCCGGGAAAGGATTCTCGGGCGCCTTACGCCACTCGACGGAGACAACTGCGCAGTTGACTGCCGCAACAATTTGATCAACCACGGGATCGTCGTCCTCAACGCTTCCGAGAACATAGCCGCCGCCATGCATCCAATACAGGCATGGCAGCGGCTGGGACTGCGTGGCGGGGCAATAGTGACGAATCATGACGTCTGGCTGGCACCCGACTCCCGGAACACGAAGGTCTTCCGTGACAACCGTCGCTTGTCGTGCAACGGCCCCCTTGGTAGTAGTGCGCATTGCGACGTGTAGTGACCGCGCAAAATCGATGTCGTCGAGGCTGACCTCCGGGAGGTCTTTAAAGCATTCACGGACTTCTGGATCCATTCGGCGCATCAGGTCCATGGCTGCCGCACCACTTGGTTCCGCCGCCCATGTCCCGAGCCGAAGTCTTTCGGATGCTTGGTTTGCCTCACTCGTGTTACTCCTGTTCCGCTAGCCTTGGGTGAGTACGCCAAGCATAGCCGCCTCGTTTGTTATGGCGCACGCGTGCTCTGGAGTACGCGCGTGGCAGCTGCGAAGAGCTAATCGTGGTCAGTGAGCTTCTGAGCGAGGCGAGCTCATGACCACGACCATGACTACAACCCAGTCGTACTAGCTCTCCGGCCTGCCCTGGGCCTCCCCAGGTGGACGGCATCTGTACCCGGACTTGTGGTTGTCCCCAGTCTCCAGGTTGTTCAACCCCCTCAGCTCACCCACACAAATGGCAGGAGACCCCTAATTAGCGTCGAGGCGCCACTGTCCAACTAACCCTGAAGGCGGCCTTGAAGGGGACAGCTGGAGGCGTCGCTAGAGCAATCGACACCACGACGTAGCAGTGGAAGTAGCGGTGTGTCCCGTCGGGCTGAACGGGGCGGGCACACAGTGAACACGGCGCTGTTGATGAATAGCCTCCAGAGATGCAGCATGTCGGCGGCGACGCAGCGCACGGAAACGGCCGGGAAGTCCCGCGTGTATGTGTCATTGATATCGAAGGGGTTGTCAAGACGTCCCACCGTGATAACTTGTCAAGAGGGAACATGCGTGCGTGGGACGTGGAGTATTCATGCGGCCTGCTCCACTGGGGTCGGCCAGGCGACCGCCTCGTAGTACTCCACCCTCTTGACGAAGCAGGCATGCAGGATGCCCACCAGCCGGTTCGCCACCGCTCGCATCGCCTGACGATGGGTCTTCTGCCGAGCACGGGGCGGGCAGCTCCGTGCGGGATCCCAAGGCCGACCGGCAGCGGGTGGACGCGACCAGGGTGGGGATGATACGCCCCACTCCTCCCAGGCTGGAGTCTGAGGAAGGAGCCCCCGCTCGGTCGTTCCGGCTCTCGGCGATCCTGGAGAGCGCGGAGCGGCGGATGAAGACGACTCCTTGGATCTCGGAGCTGCTCCAGGTCGAGGACGGAACCGAGGTGCTGGTGCAGGAGGCGACAGGACTCGACTCCCAGGGAGCTCCATCTCTGTGCCGGGCATGGCTCCATCCCAGGGTGGA
>JAJYWM010000133.1 GCA_021791455.1 bacterium
TTGTAGGCGTCCGGGTTCTCCCAGTTGCCACCCTCGGCCTGCTCCCATGAGACCATGGCCGCGATGTTGCTCTGGGTGGTGGGCCAGCCCATGGCTGTGAGGAGGGCCGTGGCGAAGAGGAGGGGGGTGGTGGCCGCCGCGCTGACGGCTGCTGACCCGCCCCCGCCGGTCCCTCCGATGATGGTCCCCTGGCCTGCCCCGGTGAGCATCAGGAGACCTCGGAGGCCGGATGGCGCAAAGCGTACTCGTAGCTGATCAGAAGGGCGGTACAGGCGATGGCCGTCCCCCAGAAGGGGAGGGCCGATCCCGCCGCCAGGGAGGCGCCGAAGCCGATCCCCAAGCTGGCCACGGTGGCGATCACCTCCCCCTGGCGGATCCGCTTCACGTTCCCGGCATGGGATCCCTGCTGGTGGAAGAAGTCCGAGGAGATGGTGAACATCGAGGGCAGGAGGCCAGAGTAGGCGTTGAAGGCGTCCCCCATCGAGAGGATGGTGATCCCGATGGTCCCGGCGGTGAGGGCCGCGCCCTGCCGCGGAGCCACGCTAGCGCCTCTTCCGCGTCTTGCCCTGGGCCTGGCGCATCTCCTCCTCCATGACCCGTTGCGCCGCTGGGATGCGCTGCCCTCTCGGCTGTCTCAGGCTCAGAGAGGGAGATGTCCCCCGCAGCATGGGATTGTTCTCGGCCGCCATCCGCTGCTGCGGGAGGGAGGGGAAGATGCGGAAGGGGTAGGAAGTTCTCACGATCCCGCTCCGTTGTACACCGGGGCCCCGTTGACCGGCTGAGGAGACGAGGTGCTGAGCGGGTAGGCCGGGACGACCGGAGGGCTGCTCGGCGTCGAAGGAGCAGACGGGTTGCCCGCCGTCCCGGAGGGCACCTGCATGTACAGAGGAGTGCCAGGCGCGAGGGAGGCCATGTTGGAGGGCACCGGGATGAACACCCCGGGCAGCACCTCATAGTAGACCTGGACCCCAGATCCCTGGATTGACTGGTACTCCTGAGGATCGATCCACTCATATTCGTTGCCGGAGGCATCCGTGATCGGGCCGGCCGCCTGGGCCGCGGAGATGGCTGCCTGCTGCTGCTGGGGCGTGTCGGTGGCCCAGTTGGACCCGCCAGCCCACCACCCCGACCCGGACTGCACCTGGAAGGGAAGGGAGGGATTGCCCGGGCTGGCAGGAGTGGGACTGGCTGGGACCATCGGAGGGGAAGAGGGAAGGGAGGGATTGCCCGGGCTGGCAGGAGTGGGGCTGGCTGGGACCATCGGAGGGGAAGATGGTGCGGTGCCCGCTCCCCCGTACCCACCCCATCCGAAGCCGCCTCCCCCAGTCCCTGTGCCGGTTGGCACCGTGGCGCCCGTCGTGGTCGTGGGGGTGGTCGAAGTGCTGGAGCCGCTCGAGCTCTTCATCCTCATATAGATGAAGATCACGGCCGCCCCTCCCCCGACGATGGCCACCCAGGCCCAGATGGGGAGTCCGGCCTCCTTCCGCTGCCAGAATCCGCCCGATCCTCCGCGAGGCGTCCCCGCGGGCGATGCGTCCGCCATCATGTACCCCCAGGGCCAAAGGTCGGCCAGCTGACCTGCTGAGGCGGCCAGGAGGTCACCCGGTTGCCGCCGATCCGCGCCGGCCGCTGACGCACCGGGTTCTCCGACCAGGCCTGCATGTCCTGGACCGGGACGGGGTTGTCGCTGAAGGTCCGCAGCTTGCGGGCATACCCGGGAGCCGGGCGCCACCAGTCCAGGGTCGGCTGCCACCAGTGCGGCCGCGTTTGGACCTTCGTGAGCCGCGGAGCCCCGGGAACGATCTGGAGCGGAGAGGTGCGAGGAGTCGGATCCTTGACCCGCCCCATGGATGCCACGGCGGGCCCGAGGCCGCCACCGGTGGCCTGCTCTCTGGTCGGAACTGTGACGACAGGCGCGGATGACGGCGGCTCGGGCGCGCCGATGGGACCCCACTGGGCCCGATAGGCGCCAGAGAAGAGAGAGGCGCCACGGCTGAGTGGGGGCTGGGTCGTCTGTCTCAGCCCCGGTGTGATCTGGATGGCCATCAGCCGGCGGTGTACCGGTACTGGGGAGCCTGGCCCAGGAGGCCCTGCTCAGAGGGGACCACCAGACCGGAGATGCCGTTGAAAGCCGTGGCCGATCCCTGTGGGTGGATGATGAAGTCGGCCACGATCAGGCCGACCACCACCAGGCCGGCCAACCCGATTACCGAAGTGGGCCGCAAATCAGTTCCTCCTCTATGCCGCCGGCGCGGCCGCGGTAGTGGTCGGCTTGAGTCCTGGCGGGATCACCTGCGGAGAGGCGATCACCGCCGCGATCAGGAAACCCCAGGCGGCCAGCGCCGCCGGGGTGGGCGCCACCTCGGCCACGAGGCCGAGGACCGCCATGATCACCGAGTCCCCCACCAAGACCCCGGGGATGGGCATCCCCTTGCCAGCCCGAAGAGAGTCCACGGTGGAGATGGTGAGAGCCGTCATCCAGGCGAGCAGGACGCCCTTCACGAGTGCCCTCCCAGCTGTGGAGCTGTGCCTGGAGGAAGGCTGTTGCCGGTCCCCTGGCCGAGCAGACCTCCGGATCCGGCGCCGGATCCCGTGGCCTTGGCCGCGGGACCTGTTCCCCCGCCGGCCCCGGAAGGGGCACACGGTGTGAACCGGGTGCCTCCCGGCCACATGATGTCGAGGAAGCTGTTCTGGGTGCAGCCGGACCAGAGCTGGACGCCCCAGAAGGTCAGGCCATAGCCCAGAAGCCCCACGACGATCCCGATTCCGAGCACCGATCAGCCCCCGGTCTTGGCACCAGGGACGGGAGCCACGAAGTGGTGGTACAGGAACACCACCGCCACACCGGCCACCACGCCGATCCAGAAGTCACCAGAGCGAAACATGAAAGTCCTCCAACCCTAATTGGGCAGTGTGTACCAGAGGAGCACGAAGCCGGCCACGGCCCCCACTCCGATCCAGAAAGCGATCCCCGCCGGGTGAGTCGGGGCGAACGGGTTCCTGCCGGAACCTGCTCCCGCTCCCGGCTGAGTAGCCATGAACCCTCCAGGCGGCAGGGCGGCGGGCGGCGCTGATCCGGATCCACCTCCGGCCCGCGCCGTCGCCGCACCCGCTCCGAGCATCGCGAGCCCGGTCTCGAACATGGTTACTGCTCCAGCAGGCCGCGCAACATCGCGCCGGAGGGCACGAACTGCCCGGCGTAGCAGGAGAGGGTCGCCGGCGCGTTGGTGATGGTGCCCCAGGTGCCCTGGAGGACGACCGAGGTTCCAGGATTGCTGCTGAGGTATCCCTCACCCGTGTCAGCAAGTCCCATCACCACCTGGGCCAGGGAGGTCTTCCGGGTGAAGACCAGGACCCCGGTCTCTCGCAGGAACCCAGAGGCCAGCTGGAACTGGTTGGCCATGTCGTCTTCCACGTCCGCCAGCGGCTTCTGGTTGAAGACCGGGACGCCGTCCAAGTAGAAGCTGATCGGATCCGGGAAGGCGTCGATGCGGGCGCCGGTCGAGTCGCGGAGCACGAAGATGAAGGTGCTGATGTAGCCGCCGAGCTTGGGGACGTTCACCTCCACGTTGCTGGCCGACCCGATGCTCGGATAGGCCGTCTGCTTGTTCCACTGCATGGTCGAGCCCAATCCGGGCGGCTCGATGGTGGAATCCAGAGGCAACCAGTAATACTCGGCCCCCAGAGCCAGCGTGAGAGTCGGCGCGGTGGTGGGAGCCGTGCTGTACACGGTCCCTGAGGCGGAGAGCTGCACCGACACGGTGGGAAGCTCGGACGCCGAGGCCATGGAGATCGTGCCGTAGCCCTTGGCCGCCTCCAGGGGAATGCTCGAGGCCAGCTCGAAGTCCCCCGTCGCAGCTGCGATCCCCGAGTAGTTCGGAAGCGCCGCTGGGTCACCGTAGGCCCAGAGGCCGTTCTGGCCACCGTACTTGTTGACCAGATGCAGGATCCCGTAGCCGTCTCCCTGCATGAGCTGTGTGCCACCGGGAGAGGTGACCACGATCTGCTGCACCGCGTTCCATGGGGCGTCCGCCGTGCCGGCCACCGAGGTCCCGGCCCCCCCGGCCGCGGTGAGGCGGAACCGGAAGCGCCGGACGTATCCGGGAGCGGACACCAGCGGCTGCTGAATCAGCCCACCGAAATCATTCCCGGTGGACTTGTACATCGGCTTGAACCCTTCCTCGCTATAGCGAATGAAGGGGCCGCCCGGCGACTGGGCGGTGGTCTGTGGCTGCGGGTTGACGACGCCGGTACCCGCTCCGGTGGCACCTGCCGCCATCAGAGGGCCGTGAGCACCGCCCCGGCGACCGAGGTGTGCTCACCCTCCCGGGCCTCGCGGGCGGCCCAGAGCGTGGT
>JAJYWM010000188.1 GCA_021791455.1 bacterium
GGCCACCGCCCGGTCCGTCCCTGACCGCCGCGCCACCGGCCCATTCAGGCCGCTCCACGGTCCACTCCCCTACCCGAGATGGCCCACTCTGGGTAGCCACCGGCCAAGCGCCTCGCCCTGCGGCCCGCTTCGCGCAGGCGCACCACAGCCTCGCCGGAGAACAGGCAGAACGGACCACGGCAATACGCCACGACCTCGCGATCTGAGGGCAGTGACGGCAGGGCCGCGCCGAGCTCCTCCAGGGGGATCGACACGGCTCCCGGGATGTGCCCGGCCAGATACTCCAGGCGCGGCCGCACATCTATCAGGACAACCTCCGACAGCTCCATCAACCGTTCCAATTCCTCGGAGGTGACCGGAGCCACGCCGTCCGGTTGCCCAAACTTCTCCGCTATCACCCGTTCCATCTGCGGCGAGCTCCGGACGGCAAGTTCCCGCAGCCCGAGCCACAGCCGCAGCACGTCCTCACTCGCGAGCCGGTATCGGACGGAGACGCCCTGCCGCTGGCGGGCGACCAGATGAGCGTCGGCCAGCAGCTTCAGGTGGTGCGATGCGTTCTGGATGCTGAGCCGGGACTCCCGGGCCAGCTGCTCCACGGAACGCTCACCCTGACCTAGGAGATCCAGGAGCTCGAGCCGATGCCCGTTCGCAAGCGCGGCACCGGTCGCGGCCACCTCGCTGTAGAAGCTGTCTTTAAATATTCCATTCATCTTTTTATGATACGATATTAGTCGTACTTTGCGCGATCTCGCGCAAACCTTTTGTGCCGCTCCCCCGTTCCACTGGCGAGCGGTCCACGCTCACCATCGCGGCGCGGCGAGACGACGTGTGCCAAGCTCTACCGGCTGCGACGGCACGGCCCTTGGGGAAAGGAGTGGAAGGTGAGCATGGCCCATGACTCCTGGGATAGGCGCTTCGCGGAGCACCGCTGGTCCCAGGAACCCGATCCGTCCCTGGTCGAACTGTGTCAGACGGTCCCTCCAGGCGATGCCATCGACCTGGGGTGCGGTCCGGGCCGCAACGCGGTGTGGCTCGCCCATCGCGGCTTCCACGTGGTCGGCGTCGACACCTCCGTGGTGGGACTGGAACAGGCGGCGGAGAGAGCGAAGGTGGAGGGGGTCACCCTAGAACTGGTGGCAGCGGACATCTTCAAGTACAAGGTCCCACTCGGGGCCTTCGATTTGGCGGTGGTCGCCAATATGCACCCTGGTCCCGATCGCCTGGCGGCACTCCTCAGAAGTGCCACAGACGGCCTCAGGCAGGGGGGTCACCTGTTTGTGGTCGGTCACCACATCGACAGCCTGGGCCACGGAGGACCTCCGCGGCATGACCTCCTCTTCACCGAGGACAGGCTGCGGCAGGCGTTACCAGCGGGTTTGCTGGTGGAACGGTTGGAGACCTTGGAACGTAGTAGAAGCGACAGCGGATCCCTTGACTCAAGCCGCGATGTGCTGCTCTGGGCCAAGATGGGTGCCCGACCCCCAAGAGATGATGTGTAGAGACCGACCGGATCTCATGCTCCCGTCGAGAGGCCACGTCCCCGGGTCCGGGGCCCACCCGGATCGAGGCCGATCTCTTAACAGCGCCATATTTCCCATGGTGCAGGCTTGGATGCGTGCAATCGAGACGGAGTTGTGATGGTTGAGACCACCTTCCCGCCACCCGCAGGTGGCGAGCCGGGCCAGCGTCGGCGCAGGTGGGCCCGGGTCGGCCTTTTGGTCACCCTTCTCTTCGCCGCTGTGTTGGGGGGCGAGGCTTGGGCCGGCGGTCAGGCCCAGCAGCCGGATCTGGACCACCAGTACTCGAGTCCCACGCTTCCGTTGGCAGCGAACGTCTGGGCCTGGCCGACCACTCCAGGCGCTCCCCTGGCTCTGCGGGAACCCGGGTACCGCCTGGGCCTCAACCGCGGGTCCGGCGTGCTCTCCGTGTCAGCTCCGGGGGTCTCCTACAGCTTTCCACTGGTCGCGCTGGTCGGGAGGACTCAGCTTCCCACGGGGGCCCACTTCGTCGCGACCACCGCCGGGGCCGAGCTGGACCTATACATCTTCAATCGCTCCGGCAGAGTGCTGGAACGGGCGAAGGTGCTCCCTCGCGCCGACTTCTTCACCATCACGTTCTCGGCCGAGATGGGACCCGATCGCTTTGCTGGAGCGACCTTCCTCTCCGACGGCAGGACTGGGCTTCCGAGGTCCTTTCTGACTCACGCCTTCAGTCCCGACCCATTCTCACCGTCGCTGCAGCCGACGCCGACGACGTTCCTCGGTGTCCACCATCCGTTTCACACGGCTCCGTTTGCCCCACCACCGTTCGACCTCGAGTTCCGCTCCGGGGCTGGCTGGGCCGGGATCGGCCTGGTGCAGGTGCCTGATGCCACCGCTCTGACTTTGACCAAGGATGGAGCCATCTCGGTCAACTACCCCCTCTCCACGCTGGCCTCGATCAAGGACGAGGGCAATGGAGGGCGAGTTTCACCACCGGCGACTGTGCCCCAGGGCAGCGCCACCGGCACCTGGCTGGGGTTCCCCTCGCTGGTGCTGACCTTCGGGCGGACGGCGTCGGCAAACCTGCTCTCGTACCACGGCGCGTTGAGCCAGATGGGAGAGGCTCCGGTGGCCAGCAACGCCGGTCAACGCCCGAGCTGGTGGGCGTGGCCCATGGTCGACACCTGGGGGCAGCAACTGGTCTCGCATGCGGCCCGCACGTCTCCCGCTTACACGGCCCGCTGGGTGGCGAACTTCGTCAACACCTGGAAGCGTCGCTTCGGGATCGAACACTTCACCGTGATCATCGACGCCCAATGGCAGGCCCGACTTGGCTACGCAACCCCGAGCTCGCGCTTCGGCGGCGTCGCTGGAATGCGCGAGCTCATCCAGCAGCTTCACTCCCAGGGACTCAAGGTGATGCTCTGGTGGCCCCTGTGGAAGCAGGTCAGCTCGACTGGCAAGAGAAGCCTGGTCGACCCCACCGCAACTTCCTTCAGGTCCCAGATAGCTCGCCAGATGAGTGAGCTCCTGGGAACCGGCCCCGGCGACCTTGGCGCCAATGGCCTCAAGCTGGACTGGGGTTTTCTGGTTCCTCCGCCGACCGCCGAGCACCTCAGCCGGCCTCAGCTCGGGGTCGGGGCCGCGCTGCTGCTGCGGTATATGAGGCTGCTCTCGCAATCGGCCTGGAGGGCTAACCCCGCTGCCCTGATCGACGCCAGCGCTGTTGCTCCCCAATTCGGAGGCACCGAGGACACGCTGCGGCTGTATGACGCCGCACAGGCCTCCACCTGGAGCTACCGTGCCGCGATCGTCAGCGCGGTGGATCCCACCAGCCTGATCGACGGCGACGGCTGGCGCCTCGACAGATCCCAGGCGGTGGCCCACATAGTTCAGAGCGCCGTCTTCGGGATCCCCGCCATGTACTACGCAACCAGGTGGGCGGGCGGCACCTCAATTAGCCCGGCCCTCGCCCGCTCCCTGGGCTCGGTGCTGGCTCTAGGGCAGGCGCGAGGGGATCGGGGCCGAGCCCAACTGCTGGCCAGCGGGCAGTGGACCTACGAGGTCGGGAACCGGCTGGTCGCAGCCACTCTGGACAATTCCCGAGCGCTGGCGGTGTTCACCTACGGGCCTCAGGGGAACCTCTCGCGAGCAACCGTGGTCAGCGCCTTGACCTCCAGCCTGCAGATCTCGCCGATCGGGGACGCCGTGCCGACGTCCGTGGAGATCAACCGGGGAGCCAGGGTCCATTTCCTGCGCAGCCCGGACGCGCTGCGATTCACCGCTCAAGCCGGGCAGCGGTATGTGATCCACTTCACTCCCGCCCGGGAGCGGGCCAAGGACGTTCGCGAGCCGGACAGGCAGCGGGCAGACCAGGAGTCGCCGCCGGGTGAGCGCCCGGCAGCGGCCCCTGGATCAGGAACCAGGGGAACCTCGCGGCACGGCGGCGGTCACCGCTGAGTCGAGCCGCTGCCGTACCGGGCGAGCGGGCGATCAGGTCCAGGCGAGACCCGCCCGCTCGCTCCAATACTGTCGCGGTGGCAGCGCCAGCTCAGCCAGGGAGCGGCGCTCCGCCTTCGATAGCTCGATGTCAAGCGCCCGGACGTGGCTTGAGAGTTGTGCCAAGTTCACGGCCCCGGATAGAACGGTGGCCTGGAACGGCTGGGCCAGGGCCGCCGCCACGGCGAGCTGATCAGGCGGCACGCCGATTGATTCCGCCAGCACGCGGACCCGGTCCGCGTGCTGGCCGCCGCCTTCCAGCAGACGCCCATTGGCCACCACCTCCTTGACCAGGACCCCCCACCCCATCTCGTGCGCCTCGGAGAGCGCGTCCCCCGCCGACTGCTCCAGGAGGTTCCACGTCG
>JAJYWM010000224.1 GCA_021791455.1 bacterium
GCGGAGGCTCTCGTAGGGCACGGTGGTGAGACGGAACCAGTGGCGTATGAGAAGACCATCCGAGGCGAGGGAGACGTAGTGCCAGCGCTGCCGGAGGTAGAGCCAGCCAAGGATGATGAGGAACAGGGCCAGCACGACCAGGAAGCTGGGGTCGAGCCCATGGCGGCCGTAAATGGTGATGCCCTCCCCCACCAGGAGCACCACGACGCCGTAGGCGAGAACCCACCACATGCGGCGCCAGAGCTCGTAGGAGGTGATCAGTGAGAACCTCCGCCCCGGATCGACCGCGGGCTGGCTCTGGCTCACTCGGCCACGTCCTGAGACAGGCGTGAGCCGGCACAGGAACACCGTCTCTCCGCCGGCAGCCCGGACACGACGTCCAGCAGCAGGGAGCGAACCCGGTCCACGTTGGCAGCGAACACCCGCAGGACCTCCTGGTGGCTCACCGGGGCGACGTCCGGCCTACCCTCCAGCCCGGCATCGTAGTCGGTGACCAGGGCGATGGAGGCATAGCACATGCCCAGCTCCCGCGCCAGGGCGACCTCCGGGTACCCCGTCATGCCCACGATCCCCCACCCCATCTGCGAATACCAGGCCGACTCGGCCCGGGTTCCAAAGCGCGGGCCCTGGATCACCACCATGGTCCGGTGCCGGTGGGACGTCCTCCCGGCCGCGGTGGCTTTGGCCTCGGCCAGGTCGCCCAGCTCCGGGCAGTACGGGTCGGCCGCCGCCAGGTGAGCCACCTGGGGCCCCTCCCAGAAGGTATCCGACCGCCCCCAGGTCCGGTCCACGTACTGGTCGGGGATGACCACGTCCCCGGGGGCCAGCTCGGCCTGCAGGGAGCCGACCGCGGCCGGGCCGAGCACCCGGGTCACACCCAGCTGGCCCATCGCGTGCAGGTTGGCGCGAAAGTTGATCCGGTGCGGCGGAATCGTGTGGTGGCGGCCGTGGCGGGGCATGAACACCACCTTGCGGCTGCCGATCCTGCCCACGAAGGCGGCGTCGCTCGGCGATCCGTAGGGGGTCTCCACGCGAACCTCCTCGGCCCCCTCCAACAGCTCGTAGAGCCCTGACCCGCCGAATATCCCCACCACGTCCTCGGTCATCAGCGGGACACCTCCCAGTGCGCGCCAGGAGACCGGCGCTCGGACATGGCGCCAATTATGGTGAGCGGGGGGCCCTCACCTCTGGTGATTGGGGCAGTTCGGGTCTCGCGTGAAGTGGATCTCCCGCCAGCGCATCGCGCCGGCGTCGAGGTCCCAGAGCCGGCCCGCGCGGGGGGCAAGGTCGATGCCCGTGATCCAGGTGAGCGCCAGAAGAGCCTGCATCGCCCCCACCACCCCGGCCACAGGCCCTAGGATCCCGGCCGTGCGGCAGTCGGCGGCGGCGGCCGGGGTCGAAGGGAACAGGCATCGGTAGCAAGGGCCGACCGCTCCCACCTGCAGCACCTGGCCCCGCAGACCCGAGGCCCCGGCGATCACCAGCTGGCGTCCCGCTCCCACCGCCCAGTCGTTGAGCGCGAACTTGGTTACCGGGTCGTCGGTGCATTCGAGGATCAGCCCCTCGGTCCCCAGCGTCCGGTTGGGCGCGATCGGATCCGCCCTGCCGGTGAGCTGCTCCACCCTCACCAGCTCATTGAGCGAGCGGAGACGGTCAGCGAGGCGGTCCGCCTTTGAGGCACCGACGTCGGCGGTATTGAACTGCACCTGGCGGTGGAGGTTGTCCAGGGCCACTACGTCGGGGTCGATGAGCAGAACTCGGCCCACCCCCGCCCCGACGAGGTAGGGGGCGGCCGCGGCGCCGAGCGCCCCGCACCCCACCACCGTCACCGTGGCCCGTCTGAGCCGGAGCTGCGCCGCTTCGCCCATCTGGGGCAGCAGGAGCTGCCGGCTGTAGCGCTCCACCTCCACGTCAGACAGGCCGTCCGCGCCCGGCTCCGACCTCACCAGGCCACCACCACCTCGGTCGCCAGGATCATGTCCAGAAGCGCCTCGTAGTCCACCAGCGCCCAGCGCTCGGTGGCGCGGCGCTCCTCGGCGTCAGCCAGCACCGCCAGGACCGGCATCGCCTCCTCGCCCCCCGGGCTACCCGCGAGGCTCCGGATACTGTCTTCGGACTCCATCACCGCTGACCCCGCCAGGACCACAACGGGGGAACGACCAACCCGGAGGGAGTACGCCACCGAACGCCAACCCCGGATGTCTCCAAGGCGCGTGATGAGGTGGAGCTCGGTCCCCACCTCAGACCACCAGCCAATGGTCGGCCCGCCGGCACCTGGCCTCGATCTCGTCCGCACCCGCCGTCCGCACCTGCGGCCTCAGGCGGCTCGCGAGGGTGGGGGCCTCCCCGGCATCCAACCTGGCCAGGATCTCGACGCTGTCCTCGGCGAGCAGGGCCTCCATCAGTGCGGTCATGTCATCCGTCCGTGAAGCGGCTGTGGTGCCGGCCTGGGCAACAAGCTCCCGGGCCCCGCCCTCGAGCACGAGGACCACGTCACAGCCGCCCAGAGGGAGCGCAAGGGCGAGCGCCACCGCCTGCCTCAAGTCAGCTCCCGCGCCCCGGGCCACCACTGCGACCTCTCGAGTTGTCATCGGCATTGCACAACCCGATCGGCCTCTCGGCACCAGAGGGCGAGGTCTCGCAGGCTGCCCCTGAAGACCCGAGGGTCCGGTGCCTCGCCGCCCCGCCTCCAGCGCCAGTCGGCATCGCAGTGGGCAACCGAGATCCCAGAGCCGGCGACCTGCCCGGCTGCCAGGACCCCCTCTCCCAGCAGGAAGACCTTCGCCTCATGGCCGGACTCAGCGGCGGCCGCGGCAAGCCCCGCGACCAGCTGAGCCGCCGCTGAGTTCGGCCCCGATCCGAGGATCAGGACCAGCGTGCGGCGGGTGGAACTGCTGTTGGCCACGCCCGTCAGCGTAGCTGAGTGTGAAAGTCGTCAACCCCGGCGGCCGCGATCCGGCACCGGTTCCGCTACCCTGCCCACTCAGCAGCACTCCGCCGGGGTGGCGTAATGGCAGCCGCAGCGGTCTTAAAAACCGCCGGACGCAAGTCCGTATGGGTTCGAGTCCCATCCCCGGCAGCCCCATTCTGATCTCGGTTAGAGCCCTGAGGCCGAGAGGATTCGACCTCACACATGTGCGCTTGACGGCAACCGTGACGGCAACCCACCGCGCCATTCACCCTGGCCCCCACGCGCTCGCCTCCGATGTGGTGGAGCGGCCCGGGAGGAAGTGGCGCTTTCGGCGGGCCGGTGGTTGAGAGCGCCGACAACACCCTGGACCTAGCTTCACTGACTGCCCGATCAGACTGGGCAATCCGTCGGGCTCAGTGATCGGAGTGGCCCGATAAGCTGGCGGAAGGCGAGCCGTCAAGACTAACTGTCCGGCTCGCTCCAAACAGTCCGCCACTCCCCGACCCAAAGTCGAAGAGCACCCAGGCCAGCTGCCACCCCGACCGGCCAGCCGACGATCCATCCCCACATCCAAAGCGAAGCGCCGAACGCAACTCGATCCAGCAAAATTGCTGTCCCACCCATCACTGAGGGCATGATCAGGCCCACGGAAACTAGGTGGGGTAGTGCCGGAATCCGCGCCGCCTTGGTGTTGGTCATCAGCCAGATGCCACTATAGAGTGGCCAATCTTCGCGGTGGCCCCTCGTTGGGGTCGGACCGCGCCTCATTGGACCGGACCAGCTAAACTGGAGCAGCCGTGAGACCGACCCTGGAACGCGACAGCCCGGTGCCGCTGTATCAGCAGTTGGCAGATCACCTGCGCCAGGACATAGCGGCGGGGCGCCTGCCCACGGGTGTGGCTTTCCCATCGGAGCGCAAGCTGATGGCCCGATATCAGGTCACCAGGACCACCGTGCGGAGCGCCATCGGCCTCCTGAAGCAGGAGGGGATGGTGGTCGCCGAACATGGGGCTGGCAGCTTCGTGCGCGACCCCAAGGCGGATCGGAGACTGGTGGACGCGACACAGGTGAGCTCGGCCCGCTTGGGGGCGTCCGCGGATGGCGATCGGACCGGATCTGGTCCCGTGAGGTCGTTCCGGCTCAGCGCCCCGATGGAGCCGGCGACGCGTCGGGTGCCCGCGTCTCCCTGGATATCGGGTCTGCTCCAGGTGGAGGTAGGGACTGCGGTTCTGTTGCAGGAGTCGGTGGGATACGGGGCCGAGGGCATCCCCTCGCTCCGCCGTGCTTGGGTTCACCCCAAGGTCGAGCGGGAACTGGGGTTGACAGAGGCGGATCTGGATGGTCAGTGGCTTCCCGATGTGCTCGCCAGCCGGGGGATCACGGCGGCGGAC
>JAJYWM010000308.1 GCA_021791455.1 bacterium
CCAGGCTCCGGCAGCCGAGGTAGAGGTCTACGTGTATGGCGACGTGCCGGCATTCCGCACCCTGGCACGATTTCTCCAGCGGGATCATCTGAGTATCTTTGCGAATCGTGGCGCCACCTGAGGTGATGCTCGTCTCCAGCTCGGAAGCTGCTGTGAGATCACATCCGCGACGCGTGCTCTCGCGGAGTTGCCCACTGGGAAGCGGGCGTGACCGGGTCAGAGGCTCAGCAGGCGACGGCGCGCGCTTCGGCCGATTACGATCCCCAAAAGACCACAGAGCAGAGCGGGGCCGATGGCGAGAAGAGGGAGCCAGCTCCCCGATAGCGTCGGTGCATAGAAGATCAGGCTGGAGCCCATAACTCCGGCGATCAGCAGCGAGAGACAGGTCAAGAGCAGGGCGGCACTGACCACGAGACCGATCACACCCAGGGTGATCTCGTACGCCAGCCGACCCGGGCTCAGGGAGCGCGGATCGCTGTCTGGAGGCGCCGTAGGAGTTCTCGGCCGTCCGCGCTCGGGCAGCACCAGAATGACGTAGACCCCCAGGATCACTGCCATTAAGAGCAGCAGCGGCAGTGCCGTCACGATCCTGGCGAAGTGTAACCGGACCGATCGCAGGCGTTTCCTCATTTGTCGAGGCGCCCGGAGCGTTGGTGCCAACGTGCCGGTGTCGCCGGGCGGCCCTTGGCTTTCTTCACGGCCAGGTCGATTTGCGTTGAGCCTCGCATACTCCACTGACTGGCCGGGGTGCGGGTTCATGCGCGCTGGCATGTGTCCTCCCAAGGTCCGGCCAGCGCACTCTAGGCCACGGACACCGGTCACGAGTTCGACGACATGCCCCCTGCGTCCGCCTTTACCTGGGGCGCCCACACGAGCGCCCATTGCCCGGTACGGTGCCTCCTGCCGCCACATCCTGGGTACATGGGCCGCACGAGGAGTTTTCTGAGAGCAGCTCTAAGGTGGCCGGTGTAAGACCGTCCCAGGGTCAGCAGGGAAGGGATCGAGTAGCCGGTCAGATGAGCTCGAGGATTACCCCTGCTCTTGGCGAAGGAGGCGGGTTCTGGACCACCGAGCCGCGGGTACCGGTAGGGCCCCAAGGAGGCTATTGGAGAGGGCTCACGCCGGGCGGTCTTACCTCCTACCCACCGGCGCCTTTGTCGCACTCGGGCTGGCGATTACCCTCCACGGTCTCGGAGCAAGGCCCCTGGCTGACTTCGACGAGGCGCTGAACGCCGACATCATCCGCTCGATGGTTAGGGGCGCAGGATGGTTGGTTCCGGTATTCAATGGAACAGCCCATCTCCGGCGTCCGCCGTTGTACTTCTGGCTGGCTGCGCTTTCAGCGCTGGCTCTGCATCAGGACTCGGCGTTCGCCTACCGACTTCCCTCGGCGGTTGCGGGGGTCGCCCTGGCCGTCGGGCTGGTGGAAGTTGCCCGCCGGCGTTTCTCGCTGGGATGGGCGGCCTGGGGGGCCGGGCTATCACTTGTCTCGATGCCATACTTTCTCTTGCTGAGCCGGGCCGCGATGTTGGATGTGCTTGCGGCCGCGCTCTCTGCGACCGCCATCCTCGCAGGCTCGGCATGGCTGAGAGGCAGGGGTGGACGACCCCTGGCCGCGACCACCGGCATTGCCCTTGGCCTGACGGCTCTCGATTTCAGCGCCATGGTCCTGCTGCCTGCTGTGTTCCTGCTCGCGGATGGGGTCTGGCTCCTGCGCACCGGCCGGCCCCGGTGGAGACCCCGGGACTTGTGGTGGGTCATCTTGCCGGCGATCGTCATCGGCCTGTGGTGGCCGGCCCTGATGACCTTCTGGTACCCCCACACCTTTCTCTCTCAGTTCTTGCTCCAGAACGTGGTGGCCCGGGTCACGGGGCAGGTGGAGCAGCACGCCCGACCCATCTACTACTATCTGCCCCTGATCGCAGACGGCCTGGGAGCTTGGGCTCCTCTGGTGGCGGTGGCCATGGTTGGCTCCTGGCGCCGCGCGCTAAGGAATCCGGAATCTCTGGAGAGGATTGCTCTTCTCTGGCTGACGCTGGGAGTCGTGGGCTTCTCGGTGCTGGGCACCAAGCTGCCCTGGTATGTGACTCCTGTCTATCCCGCCTGCGCCCTGCTGGCGGCCGGCTACCTCGGGCGCTGGTCCTCCCACGCCCGGGACACCTCCGTACCGGGCCGACCCGAGACTCTCTTGGTGGCTGCCGCTGGGATCGCCGGTCTGGGAATCGGCCTGTGGCCAAATCCCCGACCCGTGGCGGCACTTCTGGTGGCCGGCGTGTTCGGGCTGGCGGCGATCTTCCTGCTGTTGCTGCCCCAGCCGTTCTGGCGGGGTATGGCTGGGAGATTCTCGGCCGCGGTGCCCGTCCCCAACAATCCGGGCAGGATCGCCTTGGCATCCACAACACTTCTCTGCCTCCTGGCGCTGGGGCGGGCGATTGCCGTCCCGGTGACCATCGCCGACCCGGGGCTCGCCCAATATCTGCAGCCAGAGCCGAACCCAGTCGGAGAGGCCGCGATCGCCACGTTGGCCGCGCGCGACACGTCGGTGCGGCTGGGGCTGCTGGTGGGGGCGAACACGACCCTCATCTACTACTCGGACCGGCCCCGGGTCCGGGTTTTCCGCACCGTGGAGGGGGTGGCCAGGGCCCGCGGGATCTGGGTCATAACCAAGAGCGCGGACGTGGCTCAGCTCAGAGAGTTGACCCCCGGCACGGTCGTGTTGCAGCGCCACGGTTCCCTAACCCTGGTCGCCCTTCCCGGGGCCCCTCGGCACTTGGAACCTGAGCTCAGAAAGGGGAGGTAGGTGGGCGCCGCCAAAGGCGCCGATCTCTCCTCGGTCCCAGGATCGCTCAGGCGCGAAGGTCGGTCCCGTCGTGCCGCCTCGTCGCCGACATCAGCCTCCAGGCGAGGCAAGGCAGGTGCACGTCCGTGGTGAGATGGGACCGGAGTCCAGGCGGGGCGGCGACGCCCAGGCTTCGGGTCCCTGCGCTGCATTGGGCTGTCAGCGGTCTCGGTCGGCGGTGAAGTTGCGCAACCACCTGGGAAAGTCCGTCGCCACGATCCTCTGATCCGTCACCCCCTGGGCGGCCTCGGAGCACAGCCAGCGGATTGGACGAGCCATGATCGAGGGGTCCAGCAGTTCTCGTGAGGTGGCATACGCCTCCGGGACCATCCCGGTCCTGGTCGCGCCTCCAGGAAGCAACAGGTTCACCGCAACGTCCCTGTCACGCAGGTCCTCGGCCATGATGTGGGAGAGGGCCTCGGCGCCAGCTCGGGAGGGGCCGTAGGGGACGAATCCCCGGCGCACCATGGTCTCGTGATTCATGGAGATGTTCACGATCCGACCGTTTCCCCGCTCCAGAAAGTGGGGCACGATGGCGCGGGCAGCGAGGAAGTAACCGGTCAGGTTGGTTGCTATGGAGTCGGCGAACTGTTGGTGGGAGACCTCCCAGAATGGTTGAGGGGTGGAGAGGAACGCTGCGTTGACAGCCCGCATGCCGACTCCGGCGTTGTTCACCAGCACATCGATACCGTCAGCTTCGAGGAGCGTCGCGGCCACGGCGTGTGCGACCGAGGCAGGGTCGCGGACATCGATCGCGACTCCGAAGCAGTGGCCGGCCCCTTGGTCGAGGGTGGCTGCCGTTGCCGTCGCTCTGGCCCGGTCCCTGGAGCCGACCGCCACCGTTGCTCCGCACTCGGCCAGTGCCCTCGCCATGGCGAGTCCGAGGCCGCTGGTCGCCCCCGTGATCAGGACCGTGATCCCCCGCAGATTGGTCTCCGCGTCATGCGGCCGGGCAGCGGGTGTCATTTCCGCATCCCAGGTTAGCGCCTCTTCGGCGCCCGTCACGCACTTCTCGCGACTGTCGCAGCCATTTCGTCGGGGCCCGAAGCCAGCTGGACCCGATTGCGCCCCGATCCCTTGGCGAGGTACATCGCCTGGTCGGCCTGGTCCAGAACCACCCTGGGGTCAAGCTGTCCCACGCCCGGGCTGCTGACCCCGATCGAGGCGGTCACGTGACAGGCCGTCGGAGTGGAGCTGATCCGCCGGCGCAGATCCTCCGCCACCTTGAGCGCCTGGGGCTTAGCGGTGTCGGGTAACAACATCACGAACTCGTCGCCGCCGCAACGAGCCGCGAAGTCGCCCCGTCGGAGGCGCCGCCGCAGGACCGCAGCGACCTGTTGCAGGATCTGGTCTCCTGCCGCGTGGCCCATGGTGTCGTTGACAGTCTTGAAGTGGTCGAGGTCGCAGAAGAGCACCGCGTAAGAGCCACCGCTGCGAGCGAGCCGGGCCAGGTCCTGA